>NZ_JBUZTQ010000009.1:0-175826 GCF_055408445.1 Pseudomonas sp. B414
GGGCTGCTCAATGGCATAATCCAGCACACATTGCTCGACAGCCTCATCGACACGGTTTTTCAGGTTTGGTTTTCTGCGATCTTTTTGCAGCAGGGCTTCTACTCCACCGTTCGCCTTGGCTTCCTGGTAGCGATAGAAGGTGTCTCGCGACACGCCCATGATTTTGCAGGCCTGTGAAACGTTGCCGAGCTCCTCGGCCAGGTTCAACAAGCCCAACTTGTGCTTAACAATCGGTTGATTTACAACGTTCATGCGGGGCTACTCCTCTTGGGTTGGTGATTGCTCGCACAACCATCAAACCCGGTAGCCCCGTTCTTTTTCAAGAGGGGTGTCAGATCAAGTCGAGACTTCTACACCTTAAGAACTTGACGGGGATTACTGCCGTTAGCGGTGCTAAAAAAATCGTGTATTTTTTGCCGCGCCAACAGAGTCATCAAAAAATAAGGGCTTTGACCATAAAGCCCGTAGATATCAGGTGCGATGGCGCTGGACTGGTGTTGTTTGGACTCAATCAGTTCCAGTGTAACTTTCTGGTCTATTACAGCAGTCTTTGCATCATCAAGGGTTTGAGCCCCCTTAAGGGCCTGCTTTCTTTCTTGCAGCTCACGATCAACATCCGCCATCAGGGTGTTGATCCGCACCTTATAGTCATTATCAATCTCGGCCTGATTGTAAATCTGCTCATTCATGAATTCTGTAATAACATTTGGCTTTGCGACTTCATGAATATTGCTCGGCCCACCCTCCCCTCTGCGTGGCCCTTCATTCAAACCCCAGACCGTATACCCGCCTCCAAACTCAATTCCAGATTGCCATTTCCCTACAACCGGTATTGGCCCCAGCTCGTATGAACCAGGGCCTAATTTTTTATGAGGCCCCAAGTACTTATCTACATCATTTGACATACAACGTCCTCTTTCAGTCTTTAATGCTTACACCACCCTCCAGAACACCGATCAAATATTAGTCCCTACCCTGACAACCAACCAAGCCAACACAGCAACTTCAGAAACGTATTACGCAAACAAAAACAACCCTCTTTGAATATGGAAAGAAATATCCCTTATTTATGTAAAACACCTCCTACATTGTTACAGAGCAACCAGGAGAGCGAAAAACCTTGAAGCCGCTGGAGAAGGAACTAGGCTGCGTCCGACGACGAAGTCGTCGTAAAACTCAACAAACGCGCTTTACCTGAAACACCTGGCTTGAATGGTTTTACGACTGCTTCGCAGCCGGACGTAGCCTCGCACGGCTCGTCAACGACTACAGGGACCTGCCCCTTTCGCCCTGCGGCAGCGACTACAAAATCTGCCCATAAAAAAAGCGAAGCCCCAAGGCTTCGCTTTTTTTCAACCAAACACCTGAGTGCTTAGTGGTGCTCGCGGGTAGCGCGGAATTTCACGTCCGGCCAGCGCTCTTCCATCAACGCCAGGTTGACGCGGGTCGGCGCCAGGTAGGTCAGGTGACCACCGCCATCAATGGCCAGGTTTTCCACCGCCTTGATCTTGAACTCTTCGAGCTTTTTCTTATCGTCGCAATCAATCCAGCGCGCCGAGTACACGGTGATCGGCTCGTAGGAGCATTCCACCTTGTATTCGCCTTTCAAACGGCTGGCAACCACGTCGAACTGCAGCACACCGACAGCGCCGAGGATGATGTCGTTGCTGCGCTCCGGGAAGAACACCTGGGTGGCGCCCTCTTCGGCCAGTTGCTGCAAGCCTTGACGCAGTTGCTTGGATTTCAGCGGGTCACGCAGACGCACGCGACGGAACAGTTCCGGGGCGAAGTGCGGGATACCGGTAAAGCTCAAGCTCTCGCCTTCGGTGAAGGTGTCACCGATCTGGATGGTACCGTGGTTGTGCAAGCCGATGATGTCACCCGCAAACGCCTCTTCGAGCTGTTCACGCTCGGAGGAGAAGAAGGTCAGTGCATCACCGATACGGACGTCTTTGCCGGTACGCGCATGGCGCATTTTCATGCCCTTTTCGTATTTGCCCGAGCAAATACGCATAAAGGCGATGCGGTCACGGTGTTTAGGGTCCATGTTCGCCTGGATCTTGAACACAAAACCGCTGAACTTCTCTTCGGTCGGCTCAACCGTGCGCTCGTTGGCAACACGTGGCAACGGCTCCGGTGCCCAGTTCACAACAGCGTCGAGCACATGATCGACACCAAAGTTGCCCAGTGCCGTACCGAAGAACACCGGAGTCAGCTGGCCATCAAGGAATTCCTGCTGGTTGAATTCATGGCAGGCGCCCTGAACCAGTTCCAGCTGATCGACGAAACGCTGGTACTCGTCACCCAGGTGGGCGCGGGCTTCATCGGAGTCGAGCTTCTCGATGATTTTGGTTTCGGTACGTTCATGGCCGTGACCGGCGGTGTAGACGATGATGTAGTCGTCGGCCAGGTGGTAAACACCCTTGAAGTCACGGTAGCAACCAATCGGCCAGGTGATCGGCGCGGCCTTGATTTTCAGGACCGCTTCGATCTCGTCCAGCAACTCGATCGGGTCGCGAATGTCGCGGTCGAGTTTGTTGATAAAGCTGACAATAGGCGTATCACGCAGACGACAAACGTCCATCAGGGCGATGGTCCGCGGTTCAACACCCTTACCGCCGTCGAGCACCATCAGTGCCGAGTCGACCGCCGTCAATGTGCGGTAGGTGTCTTCCGAGAAGTCTTCGTGGCCCGGGGTGTCGAGCAGGTTGATCATGTGGTCGCGATACGGGAACTGCATGACCGACGTGGTAATCGAAATACCCCGTTGTTTCTCCATTTCCATCCAGTCGGAGGTGGCATGGCGGTCGGACTTTCGCGATTTCACCGTACCGGCGACAGCAATCGCCTTACCCATCAGCAGAAGCTTTTCGGTGATGGTGGTCTTACCCGCATCGGGGTGGGAAATAATGGCGAAAGTGCGGCGTTTCGCGACTTCGGCGGCCTGGTTGGTCATGGGAAATCGCCTGACGATTGATTCAAAAAAGGGCGCGGATTATAGCCCAAATCAGGTACCAACAGCCACCGTTGGTAGCCTTGCTCGTCGGACAAGGGTGGCAATGTGCCGTAAAAAATGTGAACCTTTTAGACAGTGGAGGCGTCCACTCTTCTGATACGACTTACCGTCAGGGGTTGAAATATCAGCAAGTTAGCCTGACGGGGCTGCGCTAATGACAGGTGCTGAAGGCGCTTTTTCGCCACCATCTGTTGCTCTTCGCGAACCCATTGTCGGCAGCCAGGAATGGCCTTGCCACACGACGATGTGTTCGCCGACTAAAAAAAGGAGTCCGTCTGTGGCAAATCGCTATGGAAAAGGGCTTATAGGATGTGCGGTTGTAATCGCGCTCCTGGCCCTGTTGGTCCACTGGATCGGCATCAGCACTATCGAACACTATCAAGATGATTTGTTGTTCTATCTGCAAGCCCACCTGTACCTGGTACTCGCTTCAATGCTCGCCGCCCTCCTTGTAGGGATACCCGCCGGCATTTTCCTCAGCCGACCGAATATGGCCGGACGTGCGGAACGCTTCATGCAAGTCTTCAACATCGGCAACACCGTGCCGCCTCTGGCCGTACTGGCCATTGCCTTGGGGTTTCTGGGGATAGGCAGCGGTCCCGCCATCTTCGCCCTGTTTCTCGCCTCGTTGCTGCCCATTGTGCGCAACACCTATGAAGGCCTGAAAAACGTACAGGGTTCGCTCAAGGAAGCCGCCGTCGGCATCGGCATGACCCCGCGTCAGGTGCTGTGGCGAGTCGAATTGCCCAACGCCGTGCCCATCATCATGGGTGGCGTGCGAGTGGCACTGGCGATCAACGTCGGTACGGCCCCCCTGGCCTTCCTGATCGGCGCCAACAGCCTGGGCAGCCTGATTTTCCCCGGCATCGCCCTTAACAATCAGCCGCAATTGATCCTCGGCGCAGCCTGTACCGCGCTGCTGGCATTGCTGCTCGACGGCCTGGTGATACTGATCAGCCGCCGTTGGTTGGAACGCGGGTTGCGACCTGCATAAGGTCTGGCTGAGCAAAGGAATCCCCATGAAAAAAATTAGCTTTTTACTAGGCTGCGTCCTGCTGTGCGCAGGAATTGTCCAGGCCGCCGAAAAACCCTTGATCCGTATTGGCGCCCGGGTGTTCACCGAGCAAACCCTGCTCGCGGAAATCACCTCGCAGTACCTGAACAGCAAGGGTTACAACGCCCAGGTGACCGGCGGGCTGGGCAGCAGCCTGGCACGTTCGGCCCACGAATCCGGGCAACTGGATATGGTGTGGGAATACACCGGTGTATCGCTGGTGGCCTATAACCACATCACCGACAAACTCGACAGCCAGCAATCCTACGACCGGGTTAAAGAGGTCGATGCAAAAAAAGGACTGATCTGGCTGCACCCGTCCAAGTTCAGCAACACTTACGCCCTGGCCTTGCCGCAGAAAGTGGCTGAGGAATTCCCCGGTATCAACAGCGTCAGCGACCTCAACAAGGCGCTGCGTGACCCGGAGAACAAAAGTGCGCTGGTGGCCCTGGATACTGAGTTTGCCAACCGCTCCGACGGTTTGCTGGGCATGGTCAAGCTCTACGACATGGACCTGACCCGCCGCAATATCCGTCAGATGGACGCGGGCCTGGTCTATACCGCGCTGAAAAACGGCCAAGTGTTTGCCGGGCTGGTCTACACCACCGACGGCCGCTTGAGCGCCTTCAACCTCAAGCTGCTCGACGACGACCTGCATTACTTCCCCGACTACACCGCAGCGCCGGTAGTGAGCAAAGCCTATCTGGACAAGCACCCGGATCTCGAGGGTTTGCTCAAGCCACTGGCAGACCTGTTTGACGACGAAACCATGCGCCAGCTCAACGCCCGGGTCGACGTTGACCACGAAAGCCCGTCCAAAGTCGCCGCAGACTTTCTGCGTCAGCATCCACTGAACTGAGCCGAGGAGAAGACATGGAATTTTTAAACGCCTTTTCCCATATGGACTGGTCGCTAGTCTTACATCTGACCTTGCAACACATCAGCCTGGTCGGCATTGCCGTGATCCTCGCGATCCTGATCGGTGTGCCGCTGGGTGTGTTGATGACCCGCTTCCCGACCCTGGCCGGCCCTCTGCAAGCCAGCGCCACGGTGCTGCTGACCATTCCGTCCATTGCCCTGTTCGGCCTGCTGCTGCCGTTCTACTCCAAGTTCGGCCAGGGCCTTGGCCCGATGCCGGCCATCACCGCCGTGTTCCTGTACTCCCTGCTGCCGATCATGCGCAACACCTTCCTCGCCCTGACCGGCGTGGAGCCGGGTATTCGCGAGGCCGCACGGGGCATTGGCATGACCTTCAGCCAGCGCCTGCGCATGGTTGAATTGCCGATTGCGGTACCGGTGATCCTGGCCGGTGTGCGCACCGCCGTGGTGATGAACATCGGTGTTATGACCATCGCTGCCACCATCGGTGCCGGCGGTCTGGGTGTACTTATTCTTGCTGCAATCAGCCGTAGCGACATGTCGATGCTGATCGTCGGCGCCGTGTTGGTCAGTGTGCTGGCCATCATCGCTGACCTGCTTCTGCAATGGCTGCAACGCTCGCTGACTCCAAAAGGACTGCTCAAATGATCGAACTTCAAAACCTCAGCAAAACTTTCCAAAGCAACGGCAAAGATGTAAAGGCCGTGGACGCGGTAAGCCTGACCGTCAACGAAGGCGAAATCTGCGTGTTCCTTGGGCCTTCGGGTTGCGGCAAAAGCACTACGCTGAAAATGATCAACCGCTTGATCAAGCCCACCTCCGGCAAGATCCTGATCAACGGCGAAGACACCACCGATCTCGACCCGGTCACTCTGCGGCGCAATATCGGTTATGTGATCCAGCAGATCGGTCTGTTTCCGAACATGACCATCGAAGAGAACATCACCGTAGTCCCGCGCCTGCTGGGCTGGGACAAGCAAAAGTGCCATGACCGTGCCCGCGAACTGATGAGCATGATCAAGCTCGAACCCAAGCAGTACCTCAATCGCTACCCGCGCGAACTGTCCGGTGGCCAGCAACAGCGGATCGGGGTGATTCGTGCCCTGGCTGCCGATGCTCCACTGCTGTTGATGGACGAACCCTTTGGCGCGGTCGACCCGATCAACCGCGAGATGATCCAGAATGAATTCTTCGAGATGCAGCGTGCATTGAACAAGACCGTGATCATGGTCAGCCACGATATCGACGAAGCCATCAAGCTGGGCGACAAGATCGCCATCTTCCGTGGCGGCAAGCTGTTGCAGATGGATCACCCGGACACCCTGCTCGCCCACCCGGCCGACGACTTTGTCAGCAACTTCGTGGGCCAGGACAGCACGCTTAAACGCCTGTTGCTGGTCAAGGCTGAAGACGCGGCCGACAACGCGCCGTCGGTCAGCCCGGAAACACCCGTGGCTGAAGCGCTGGAACTGATGGACGAACTCGACCGCCGTTATGTCGTGGTCACCTGCGCCGACAACAAGGCCCTGGGCTATGTGCGTCGTCGCGACCTGCACCGTCAAACTGGCACATGTGGCCAGTACCTGCGCGAGTTCACCGCGACGGCGGCCTCGGAGGAGCATTTGCGCATCCTGCTGTCGCGCATGTACGAGTTCAACCGTTCGTGGTTGCCGGTGATGGATACCGAGCGTGTGTTCCAGGGTGAGGTGACGCAAGAGTCGATCGCTGCATACCTGAGTTCGGGACGCTCGCGAGGAGCCAAGACCAGCATTGTGTCACCTGCGGATATTGCGTTGGCGTGATCAAAGAACAACAAAGCCCGCAGCAAAATTTGCCTGCGGGCTTTGTTGTTACTCACATGTGCGTAAGTTAAGGAATAACACCAGTCACGGGTGATACAGCTTCCATGTGCGCCGACATTACAGGTGCATGCTCACGCCATTGGCGGGCCATGTCGGCAGTTTTGGCGTCTCCACGCGGATGGCCGTCCTCATCAAGAACCAGCGGCGTGGAATAAAAGCTGGTGCTATTGCCACACAAAAACGTGCTACGGCCGCGATTATTTACGATGCGCTCATAACCGAATCGATAGTTTTCGGTGCCTGAGCTGTTGCAATGACTACCGCCAGCGTTATGTCCTATCTCATGGCGAAATGCCGTTGGTTGGACGACCCTGTTGATATTGTATCTGCCCGGAACATAGGCCACCCCTCCTGACGTGCTTCCTGTTGCTGGATAGAAGAAACCCGCAACCACATCGGCGCCATATTGAGTAATGCCCGAACTGAACAGCGTGCCCATTTGTTTAAGCGTGCCTGAGGTAACGCCATAATCCTGGCTGATTATCTGGACCCCAACCAGCCTCAGGCGCACATCAATTTTGGAGTTGCGCAGCCCCAGGTTGGCCGTTTCCATTTGAGCCAGACCAAAGGCATGAGGATCACGGACATAGGCTGCAGAAGACTCGGAGAAACCCGCCAGCACATCGACGATCAGCTTGCCGTCACAGTCATAACTGGCTTGCGAGTTGACACTGGAAGCTCTTGCAGAGACGTGCTCCTGGCTTATTGTGTCTTCACCCATAAAGTCGTCTTGCCCTATGGGTTCCCAGGTTTGCCTACCGTTCGCTCGCCCCTCCAGCACACCCTTATGGTTTGGAGCATTGAGAACAGACACAAACGAACCGTCATCACGAGTGACCACGATCATCTCGCCAACAACATGACCCTTGTCGCTATCCAGCAAATTGGCACTGCGTACTTCGTAGCGTTCATCCTGATGAGTCAACTCAAGTTCCGGCATGCGCACATTGGCCAGCAGCTCAGAGCGCATCACAGCAGAGCGTCCACTCACAAGCCCCCCGACATCAATCGTTCGACGAGCGCTGGTGTCTTGTGGAGCAACCGGTAACATTCTGGTCGCGGCACGTACGGAAGCAGCCGATTTCTGATTTACGTCACACTTGAACGCCTGCAGTTTCCACCACTGGTTTTCCCGCTCGGCCTCAGATGGGTAAGGGGTTTCTGCCAGGCTGGTCGGCCCACTGAACTTGGACTCGTAACGTGCGTTAGCATCCCTACCGAAAATTGCTTTGACACGGGCCGGCTCCCCCAGGTTCTGAGGGTCAGTATAAGTACCCGCATGCGACCCCTTGAAGGTCCAGGATGAGTTATCGGTCCCTACCGCAGGGTAGTACGCGCGATTGACGCCATCGACCTTCGACTCATAGAGCGGGCCATCACTCCCTGAGCGGTGAATAGCCCCTATATAAGATGCATCACTCCAGTACTTTGGATCGACAACAGTACCCGCATGTTTGCCTCGGTAAAGCCAATTAGAATTGTCTTTACCATTTGCAGGAAAAGGAAAGGATGAGGCAATACCATTAAATCTGGCCTCATAAAATAGCCCTGAATCTGAGCGGTGTATGGAACCGACAAAGGCGTATTCATTCCCATTACGCGGCTGGGCATAGGTGCCGGCACCTGAACCACGATTAAACCAGGCGGCGCTATCCGTGCCAACTGGCGGGTAGTATAACCTTTGCGAGTTAGCATTGCCGACAAATCGGGACTCGTAAAAAATCCCGGTGCTTGACCGGTGAATTGAACCAATCACAGCATTCTGTCCCCAGCTAAGCGGGGCTTCAAAAGTGCCTGCAGGTTTCATCCCGCGGTAAAACCACCGGGAATTATCCGTACCGACTTTAGGGTAGTAATAGTTGAATTTGGAAGCACTACCCGTGAACCTTGACTCAAAATATCCACCGTTCTCTGCACGGTGAATATGCCCAGGAACAGTGGCTTCACCCCAGGTTTTCGGATTGAAAAAGCTGCCTCTCGCGTTACTAATTGATTGCGAAGAAACTACCCGCTCTTGCATGGCACTTTCTTTTACAACATCAGCAATAGCGGATGTTACTGACAAGCTTAACGCAGCCGCCAGCATGAATTTCTGTTTCATAAAATCCATCCCTTATTATAAATTCAATACTTATGACATCGGAATACTCCCATCACGTGAGCCGGAACTAATAGTCATAAACACCCACGAAGTTGTAGGAAAGATCAACACACCTGCAGATAGTGCGAGCTGGCTTGCCAGTTCCAACAAGGGCAACTGGATCAAACACGAAACATGTTCCAAGCCATTACTGCATGGCCATTGATGGCTCCCCGCCCTTCCCTATGATGGCTCGCATGCCTATCGCTGCGAGCCATCCCCATGACCAATGCCAGAACCCTCTATGACAAGCACATCGACGCCCACACCGTGTGTGCGCTGGATGATCAGGGGCATGTCTTGCTCTATATCGACCGCCAGGTCATCAACGAATACACCAGCCCCCAGGCATTCAGCGGTTTGCGCGAGGCCGGGCGAGAGGTACGGCGCCCTGAAACAGCCTTGGCGGTGGTTGACCATGTAAACCCCACCGCCCCCCTGCGGGTTGCCGCCATGGCCGATGCTGGCGGGGCACTGCAGGTGTCGTATCTGCAACAGAACTGCGAGAAGTTCGCTATCGAACTGTTCGATGTACTCGACAAGCGCCAGGGCATCGAGCATGTCATCGCCCCCGAGCAAGGTTTTATCCTGCCCGGCATGGTTATCGCTGCCGGAGACAGTCACACCACCACTTACGGCGCATTGGGCGCTTTCGGTTTTGGCATCGGCACTTCGGAAATCGAGCATCTGCTGGCCACCCAGACCCTGGTCTACAAACGCCTGAAAAGCATGCGCGTAACGGTTGAGGGCACGCTGGGCAAGGGGGTGACCTCCAAGGACGTGATCATGGCTCTGATCGGCAAGATCGGTGCCTCTGGCGCAACCGGTTTCGCCATTGAATTTGCCGGTTCAACCATTGCAGCCCTGAGTGTCGAAGCGCGCATGACCATCTGCAATATGGCGGTGGAGGCCGGTGCCCGCGGCGCATTTATGGCGCCCGATGACAAGGTTTATACCTACCTCAAAGACAAACCACGGGCGCCCCAGGGCGAGCAGTGGCACATTGCACTGCTCGCCTGGCGCCAACTGTACAGCGACCCCGACGCACACTTCGATCAGGAGGTGCAATTGGACGCCGCAGCGGTGCAGCCGATGGTCACCTGGGGCACAAGCCCCGATCAGACCGCCGCCATCGGTAGTACCGTGCCAGACCCACAAGCCATCAGCGATCCGATACTGCGTCAGGACATGGATCGCGCCTTGAACTACATGGGCCTGCAAGCGGGCATGCCACTTAATGAAGTGGTAATCAGCCATGCCTTTATCGGCTCCTGCACCAATGCCCGGATCGAAGATTTGCGCGATGCCGCCAGCGTGTTGCGCGGCCAGCGTGTAGCCAGCCATGTACGCGCCATAATTGTTCCGGGCTCGACCCAGGTGCGTGACCAGGCCGAGGCCGAGGGGCTGGCGGCGATCTTTATCGAAGCAGGTTTCGAGTGGCGCCAGTCCGGCTGCTCGATGTGCCTGGCCATGAACGATGACGTACTCGCCCCCGGCGACCGCTGCGCATCCAGTACCAACCGCAATTTCGAAGGCCGCCAGGGTGCGGGGGCACGCACCCATCTGATGAGCCCGGCGATGGTGGTGGCAGCGGCCATCGCCGGTCACCTTATCGACGTTCGCCAACTGCCAGGGGGAATCTGAGCATGCAACCTTTTATAGCTGTCAGCGGCCAGGCTGCGCCGATGCTTGCGGCCAATATCGATACTGACGTGATCATGCCCAAGCAGTTTCTCAAGGGCATCGACCGTAACGGGCTGGATCGCGGGGTATTTTTTGATGTGCGCTTTTTGCCTTCAGGCGAGGCGAACCCGCAGTTTATCCTCAACCAGCCCGCTTGGCAGGGCGCACGCTTTTTGGTCACCGGGCCGAATTTTGGCTGTGGTTCCAGCCGCGAACATGCGGTCTGGGGTTTGAAGCAATTGGGGGTGCGCGCTTTGATCGGCAGCAGCTTTGCCGGGATTTTTTATGACAACTGCCAGCGTAACGGGATGCTGGTGATTACCTTGCCAGAGGCTCAGGTGCAGACACTCGGGAAGATGGTCAACCAGCCTGCGATGG
Organism: Pseudomonas sp. B414; assembly: GCF_055408445.1. Classification (NCBI taxonomy): domain Bacteria; kingdom Pseudomonadati; phylum Pseudomonadota; class Gammaproteobacteria; order Pseudomonadales; family Pseudomonadaceae; genus Pseudomonas; species Pseudomonas sp. B414. The sequence goes on from NZ_JBUZTQ010000009.1 coordinate 11,013, forward strand.
CGCATATCGAGGTCGATTTGCCGACACAACGTATTCGTCTGGCTGATGGTTCGATGATCAGGTTTGAGATCGACGAGTTGCGTAAAAACGCTCTGCTGCTGGGGCTGGACGCCATTGGCAGCACCTTGCTGCGTAGCCAGCAGATTCACGAGTTTGAACGGCGGCATTTACAGGCTAATCCGTGGTTGGTTTAACACCTTGTCAAAAACGCCCAACCCACCCTTTCCCGCAGGGAGAGGGAAAGGGTGGGTGGAGTTTTTGAAATCGCGTGCAGCCAGTTGTAACGCCATGCAGTAAAAAAAGATCACATAAACTGACAGGGATATTGACTACAAAACTTCAAATCGAGTAATTGCCGCACATGCAGTTTCTGTCATAACAGCCATTCACAATCGGTTTGGCATTGGCTGGGGGGCCATGCTTCACTTCCTTGTGAAGGTGGGCGCCGACTTAGGGTCGTTACCGCTTTCGCACGCCGCAGAGCGAATGGTTAAACGATACTGCCGTTAGTACACATCCCGCCGATAACGCCCTTGCTCGATCAGCAACTCCACCGCTTCAGCCCCCAGCAGATCGATCAGCGCTTGATCCACTCCCGCCGCCATCCCCTGCAGGCTGCCGCAGATATAAATCGCAGCGCCATCTGCCAGCCACTGACGCACTTCAGCACCGGCTTCCAGCAAACGGTCCTGCACATAAATCTTCTGTGCCTGGTCCCGCGAAAATGCCAGGTCAAGACGCGCCAGATCACCACTGGCCAACCAGCCTTGCAACTCATCGCGGCAATAAAAATCATGCTCGGCATTACGCTCGCCAAAGAATAGCCAGTTACCCTGCTGACCCTGGGCAATCCGCGCCTTGAGCAAGCTGCGCAGCCCCGCCAGCCCCGTACCGTTACCGAGTAAAATCAGCGGGCAAGGTTCGGTCGGCAGATGGAAACCGCTATTGCGCCGCAGGCGCAGGCTGATGCTCGAGCCAACCGGTGCATGCTCTGTCAGCCAGCCCGAAGCAATCCCCAGGCTGCCATCGGCATGCCGTTCCTGGCGCACGATCAACTCCAGCAAACCGTCCTCAGGAATCGAGGCAATGGAGTACTCGCGCATATTCAGCGGGATCAGTGCATCTACCAGCGCCTGAGCGTGCAGGCCCACCAGATGGCCGCGGTTTTCCGGGAGCTGGCGACCAGCCAGGGCCTGTGCCAGGGTTTCTTGCAAGCCATAGAGCTGCACTCGGGTGTCCGCCGACAACCCCAGCCCCTCCAGGAAGTGTTCAACCGCCCAGCTCGATTGCCTCGGCATGACTTCCACCAGATCACCGGCCTGCCATATGTGGCTGGGGTCTGGTGCGCGCAGGCCCAAGAAGTAAACTCCCGAGCCGCTGCTGCCGGGGTTGAGCAAATCGCGTTGCTGCAAAGCCCAGTTGTTGTAACTCGGTGCCTGCCAGTTGGCGCTTGGCGCACCCCCCGTGAGCTGGCTGAGTTGTTGTTGCCAGTGATGCAGTGCCTGCGGATCGCCACTGTCGACTTGTACCGGCGCGAACAGTGATTGTGCGCCTCGTTCGCTCAACCATTGCTGGACCCGTGTCGCAAAGCCGCAAAAGTGTGGGTATTGGCGATCGCCCAGTGCCAGCACTGAGTACTTGAGGCTGTTCAGTCCCAAAGGCTGACCGAGGACTTTGCGTTCAAAGCCTCGGGCACTGTCGGGAGCTTCGCCGTCGCCAAAGGTACTGACCACAAACAATGCGTTGCTGGCCTGTTGCAGGTCGTTCTCGTCAAGCGTGCCCAATGGCTGGACCCGTACCGGCAAACCGGCTGCCTGCAATTGCCCGGCAGTCTGCCAGGCCAGTTGCTCGGCAAAACCACTCTGGCTGGCAAAGCCGATCAGCCATGATGGCGCATTACTGTCTGCTGCGGTCAAACCCTGGCGAGCCTGTTTGATCTGACGCTTTTTCCGGCGACGGTCCAGGTACAGCAGCCAGCCAGTAATAAAGAACAGCGGCATGGTCAGGCTGGCGATGGTCACCAGAATGCGCCCGGTCAGGCCCCAATAGCTGCCCACATGAAGGGCGTAGATGCTGCCAAGTAACTGCGCCTTGTAGCTTTTGTCTTCGAAACGATCGTGTTTTTTCACCACGCCCGTGGCCGGGTCGAGGCTGATCATGTTGAACGCACGTTCATGGGGCGAGCTGTTGAGCAGATAAAACACCGTGGCCGGCTGCCCTGCAGCAGGTGGCATGCGCACGTTATACATACTCAGGTCAGGCCCGGCGGCTTTCTGGATACTGGCCCAGATCGCATCGTAGTCGGCAACCGGAGCAGGTCCCGCCGGCCCGGGCTTGCCGCGACCGCCTTTACGTTGCTCGCTGTTGGGAGCGTCGGAAAAGAGCTTTTGCAGGCCTTTGTTGTACCACTCGTAAGACCACGACAGCCCGGTCAGTGCCGCCAGCAGATAGAAGATCATGCACCAGGTGCCGGCCACGGAGTGCAGGTCCCAGTTAAAGCTGCGACCTTTTTTCGCCCAGTCCAGGGTCAGCCAGGCGCGCCAGTTCAGCGCCTTGCGCGGCCAGCGCAAGTACAGGCCCGACAGGCAGAAGAAAATCAGCATCAGGGTGCAGGCACCGGTGATCTGGCGCCCGGTCTGGCCCATGGCCAGAAAGCGGTGCAGTTGCAGCATCAGGTCGAAAAAGCCTTGGCCGCTGGCATCGCCCTGATAAGCGCCGGTGTACGGGTCGATATAGCGCAACTGGCCACGACGCTCGCCCGCAGGCGGGGTAAAGAAGATGCGCGCAGCCGTGCCGCTGTCCACGCCCACCCACATCATGGAAACCTGTTTGCCCTCAGTGGCCTCGACTCTGCGTACCAGCTCGGCCGGCGGCAGTACGCCACTGTCGAGTTTCTCGACCTTGAGCACCGAAGGGTTGAGCAAGTTCAGCAGCTCGTCTTGAAACGACACCGTGGCGCCGGTTATCCCCATCAGGGCCAGAACCAGCCCCGCGGTGATGCCGAAAAACCAGTGCAGCTGGAAAAGTGTCTTTTTAAACACAACGACCGCCTTGCTTGCTCAATGGAATGCTTCACGGCGCAGTATGCCGTGTACGTCGTTTTACACACAAAAGCCCCGACCATAAGTGGGCAGGGCTTTGCGTAATTGCAGCGGTGGACTCATGTAGGAGGCTGGCTTGCCAGCGATTGCATCAGCGCGGTCTTATAGTAGGACCGTGTCGTTTGCATCGCAGGCAAGCCTGCTCCCACAGTGATTCATCAGAAGTGGAAGCTGGTGGTCAACAAGGCGGTACGGCCCGCTGCCTGGCTGGCGAAGTGCGCAGCGTAGGCTTTGTCGTAGTAGGTCTTGTCGGTCAGGTTTTGCACGTTCAGTTGCAGATCGATATTTTTGGTCAGTTTGTAACTGGCCATTGCGTCGTAGCGGGTGTAGGACGGCACATAAACGGTGTTGGCCGTGTCGCCGTACACTTCGTCAACATAGAACGCACCGCCGCCGATGGTCAGCTTTGGCATCACTTCATAAGTGGTCCACAGGCTGAAGCTGTTTTTCGGCGTGTTCGGCATTTCATTGCCTTTGTCCGACAGTGCCGTGGCATTTACGCTGCCGTTACGGTTGCCTTTCTTGCCCGGATCAACCAGTTCGCTTTTCAGGTAGCTGTAGCCTGCAAACACTTGCCACTTGTCAGTGATCTTGCCGCTGGCCGACAGCTCCAGGCCGTCAACGCGGGACTCACCGGCGTTTTCGTAGGTGAACGAGTCAGTCAGAACGCGGGTGTTTTTCTTCTCGGTACGGAATACCGCAGCGGTCAGCGACAGGCGATCGTGGAATACATCCCACTTGGTGCCCAGCTCGTAGTTGACGGTTTCTTCCGGCTTCAGGTCGCTGGTGATGGTGCTACCCGCAGCAATCAGGCCGTTACCTTCAACGCCTTCACCGACGATACCGCCTGGTGGGGTAGCCGAGGTCGCATAGGAAGCGTAAACGCTACCGTTATCCAGTGGCTTCCAGACCAAGCCGGTCTGCCAGTTGAAGAAGTGGCTGTCGTTGGAGGCTTTGGTACGACCCGTTGCAGCGTTGGTATTGGCGGTGGTGCTGAATGCGTCGTAACGCAGACCAGCGTTCAACAGCCACTTTGGATCAAGTTCGATGGTGTCGAAAACGTAAGCTGCCTTGGTCACGCCAACGGTGTTGGTGCCGTAGTAGTTGCGGGTTTCGGTACCGGTCCAGACGTCGTTTGGATTCGGGTTGGACAGCGAGGTGCACTGACCGCCGCTATTGCCGACTTTATCCGGGGTGCAGTTCGGGTTGCTGTTCGGGGAAACGGTATAGCTGCTGGCGCGAGTCTCTTCACGGGTAAATTCAACACCGGTGGAGTAGGTGTTCTTGAAGCCCGCCAGTTGGAAGTTACCAAACAGATCGGTCTGGTTGGTGGTGGTTTCGGTAGTCGAAACACGGGTGTTGGCGCGACGCCATACGGTGCCGAACTGGTTGACGTTGTGCTGGCTGTCGTCCGGCTGGGTCAGGATGTAGTCCTGGCCGGTGTTGCCGTGACGGAAGGTGTTTTTCAGGGTCATCGCATCGTTGAAGTCATGCTCAAACGAGATGGTGCTGATATCCACACGGGTCTTGCGGAAGTCTCGGTCTTTCAAACCGTAGAAGTTTTTGCTGTCGCCACCATCGTCCGGTTTGTCGTGTGCGTGAACAGCGGTTTTGGAGCTGTTGCTGTAACCATACGGAATGCCCGAGTCCGGCAGGTCGTTGCTTTCCAGGTGGTAGTAGCTGAGGTTCAGGCGGTTTTCAGTGCCCAGGCCGAAGGTCAGCGACGGGGCAACGCCCCAACGGTCGTAGTTGACCGACTCTCGGCCCGCAACATTCTGTTCATGGCTCATCAAGTTCAAACGGAACGCTGCGGTGTCGAGGAACTGACGGTTAACATCCACGGTGTAGCGGCGGGTCTGGTCGGAGCCGTAAGTAAAGCCACCATTGAGGAAGTCACCCAGTTTCGGCGTCTTGCTCACCATGTTGATGCTGCCGCCTGCCGAACCGCGACCACCAAAGGAGGAGTTCGGGCCTTTGCTGACTTCGATCGACTCGACGTCGAAAATTTCGCGGGTCTGGCCGCCGGCATCACGTACGCCGTCAAGGTACATGTCACCTTGTGCGTCAAAGCCGCGAATAAATGGACGGTCGCCCTGCGGGTTGCCGCCTTCGCCTGCACCGAAAGTTATGCCGGGTACGGTACGCAGTGCGTCTTGCAGCGAAGTGGCGGCAGTGTCTTGCAGCACTTGTTGCGGAATAACGGTGACAGAGCGCGGGGTATCGACCAGCGGCGCTGTGTATTTCTGGGAGCTGGCCTTCTCAACCTGATACGACTTTTGCTCTTGCTGCTCGCCCGTAACAGTAGTCGCGCCAAGGGAAATGCTGTTGCCCTGTGCTTTGCTCTCGGTGCTTTCAGCGGCCTGAGCCATATGGGCTGCAGAGGTAGCAGTGATAGCTACGCCGATGGCCGAAGCCAGCAAACGCGGTGAGCTGACGGGTATTTTTAATTGTTGGCGCGACATTTGAAGATCCCTTCCCCCAGAATTTGAGCCGCGAAATATATGGCAAACAATTCTGACTATCAATTGAGAGGGATTACTATTTGCGCTGAATTTACATTCTTTACAATTTGCCTTTACGGTTTTTTCACACTTGTTCGTCTACAGGCGGCTTAACAGGGTTTTACACATTCAATAAGAATCAATACCATTGCCATCCCTTTGCTATCAGGTATGGCGTCATGTTGCTGCATATCCCCGGCTTGTTTTCCCGTGAAGAGGTGCAGCGCATTCGTGAGGCGCTGGAGCAGACCCAATGGGCTGATGGCAAAATCACTGCTGGCTTTCAGTCGGCCAAGGCCAAGCACAATCTGCAACTGCCCGAAGACCATCCGCTGGCCAAGGAAATCGGCGCGGCGATGATAGATCGGCTGTGGAAAAACCCGCTGTATATGTCAGCCGCGTTACCGCACAAGGTCTTCCCGCCGTTGGTGAACTGCTACACCGGTGGTGGCAGTTTCGATTTTCATATCGATAATGCCGTGCGCCAGCCCAAGGGCAGCCCCGAGCGCGTGCGTACGGATCTGTCGGCCACCGTGTTTTTCAGCGATCCCGAGGACTACGACGGCGGCGAGTTGGTGATTCAGGACACCTACGGTGTACAGCAGGTCAAACTGCCTGCAGGCGATATGGTGCTGTACCCCGGTACCAGCTTGCACAAGGTCAATGCCGTCACTCGTGGTGCCCGCTTTGCGTCATTTTTCTGGACTCAAAGCCTGGTCCGCGAAGACAGCCAGCGCACCTTGCTGTTTGAAATGGATGGCGCCATCCAGCAACTGACCCGCGATGTGCCTGACCATCCTTCCCTGATCCAGCTCACCGGCACTTATCACAACCTGTTGCGTCGCTGGGCCGAGGTCTGAGCCATGAGTTTTCAATTACGCCGCGAAGAAGTGCTCGATGGTGATCAACTCAGTGCCATGCTGGCTGAAAACCCGGCCAAGGCTGCCCAGGCCATTTTGATGGCGGCCAAGGAAGGAATCGTCGACGGCCAGGCCTTGCTGGGGCAGATTCTGCTCGACGGCCAGGGCATTGAACGTGATCCGGTGCTGGCCAAACGTTGGTTTCAGATTGCGGCCAATGCCGGTCACCTGATGGCCCGCAATATGCTCGGGCGCTGCTGGGAGCATGGCTGGGGCGGGCCTGTCGATTGCACCCTGGCCAGCCTGGAATATCGGCAAGCGGCAGAAGCGGGGCTGGATTGGGCGCTCTACAATTACGCCAACTTGCTGGCCACCGGTCGCGGTGTGGCACAAGACCAGAGTTCGGCATTCAAGCTGTACTGGGTGGCGGCACAGGCAGGTCATGCCAAGTCGATGAACCTGGTGGGCCGCTACCTCGAAGAGGGTGTGCATTGCCCTGTGGATAAACAGGCCGCATGTGCCTGGTACGAGCGCTCGGCCCTTGGCGGCGATTTTCGCGGCCAGTTCAGCCATGCCTCGGTGTTGGTTGAAGCCGGAGATATCGATGAGGCCTTGAGCTGGTTTGAGCGTGCATTGGCAGGCGGCAATCTGAACTTTCTGCGGGTAAGCCTGGCGGCCTTGCTTGAAGCCAGGGAGCCTCGTGTGCGCGCCTTGAGCGAGTCCTGGCAAGCACGGCTCAATACCTTGCAGGGCAGCAGCCTCTGATTTGAATGACGCTGCTGCGGGCATTGCTCGTACGCGGCGAGAAAGGTTATCGGTGCTCTTTATGGAACACCCGAGTAACGATTCATTATCTATTTTATCCTTGTCTTACACCCTGCCGGGTCATGCTGTCGTTGATTAAAACCCTTTAAAGATCAATCCTGCTTTAACAGGATAATTATTTAAAGGGATTTGATATGCAGGCTAATAATATCGTGCTCAATGAAAGTATCGACGAGGCTCGATCGCTGGAGGAAATGACGGCTTTGGAAGCGGCTGTCTATTTGCCATCACAGTATATTAAAGTGCTGGCGGGCAAAAGTGATGTTGCTGTTTCCAAGGATGATTTGGGTTTTATTATTCGGCGCAGTGATATCCACAGTGTTCGAGCTTATGTACGTGAATCACGAACACTGCCAGTGGATTACAATAAAATTGTCGACTGGTTCGGTGCCAATACGGTGAATATACAAGGGCTTGGGCCCGCCAGTATTCAGTCGTTTCACCAGCGTGTTGTGCAGCACGCTGGAACATGGCCGGCACTGGAGCGTGATACAAAAGAACTCAGTCGGCAACTGAACCGTTTTTCAGACAGTTTTATTACAACGGCCAACGGTATCATTGAGCTGATTAGCAGGGTGGAATTTGAGCGATTTATCACGGGCACGCTAGATGATTTGAGCCAGGAAGAAGAGGCGGCGCTTAAGAAAATCACGTTAAATACAACAGAGCTTAGAGCGGTGCGTATTGTCCGGGATTACGTGTTGCTGATCAAAAAAGACACAGAGTCCTATATCAGTAAAACCTATGCAGTAGCCGCATTGGCGGCCGAATTTGAGCGCGTGCTATCGGACGAGCTGATTCACGAAGTCAACAGCAAGCTGGATGCTTATGCGAAGGCGGGCCTGTCCAGGGAACGTGAGGCGTTGACCGCGCGTATTAAAGAGCTGGACAGCGAAATCGAGCAGTTGATCAGGGACTACAAGTCTCAAGTGCTATACGGCCATTCGGGGATTTTCCTGGGGCCTGTCGGGCTGGCTATTACCGGCGGGATATTTGGTGTGAAGGCCGAAGCCACCCGAGCCCGCAAAAACAAGCTGATTGCCGAGCGCGATATTGCAAGACAGGGCAACAAGGAACAAGAACGGCTGGCCCTGGCCCTGGATGCCACGCAACAGCGCTTTACCGATTTACGCAGCCGCATGCTCGGTGCTGAACAGGGTGCCAAGCAGTTGGCGCAGGTCTGGGGTTACATTGCCAAGTATCTGGACGAGGCCGCATTCGAACTGGAGGGTGTGGATAACCTTGCCCGGCTGCACAAGTTCAAACTCGATTTCTCGCAGCTGTTAAATCCCTGGACGCGGGTCAAGGATTACAGCGTGCAGATATCCAATGCGTTTAATGAAATGATTGATGAGCGTCTGTAAAAGGGACTGAAAACATGAATAGGGAGATTGACGTGATGGGTTATGAAAGTCCTGATATGTCAGGTGTAATGGCCGGGTTGAAAAAATTCAACGCTGTGGCCATTAATCGTGAGTACGAATTTATTCCATCGTTACAGGAACGTTTGAATCTGGCGGCCAGCTGCTTGAGTAGTAGTGCACGGCTTATTACCGATAAAGTGCGTAAACTTGAAGTGATCGTGGATAATGCCGGGTTTGATGAATTGCTGGAACAATGGATTGCTATTCAAGCGCATGCTGAACTGGCTGCAGATATCAAAGCGTCGGCGATAACTGTGTTGAACGACACCCGTGCTCAGCGGGTAAACCGTATTCTCAGTGCTGTACACACGGCGAAAGAACAAGTTGAGCAGCGGGCTGCGGAAGGTGAAGGGCTCAACCTTGAGCATTACTCTGATCCTTTGTTGGCTTATGACGTGGCAAGGCTGACTGAACTGGAACAACAAGCCATAAGCCTGCAGTTGGAAGAGGATCGGTTGCGTGCAGACAAACAGGCGATAGAGGCCGCTGTAACTGTTCTGCAGTCGCGAACCTGGCTGGATCATATAAGAGACTTGCTGCCCACGGCCGAACAAATCCAGACGCTGGTAGCGACTGCTTTGGTGGGCAAGGCAGAGGCGGATATCGTCACGGCTGCCATTGAGCGTGTCACGCAGTATCTGGGCTTCTTTGATGGTGGGTATCGATTGTTTTCGTTGGCTCAGGCACGCAACAAGATAACCGACAAGTTATTTGACTTGAGAACGCTCAAATATAAAAACCAGACTGATGTCCGAGCACTGAAAGAGCGTTCAGAAAAAATCAGGCGCCACGCCGAACTGGTAGAGGCACGGGCCTACTGGGTCGACAACATGAGGTTGGTGGCCAGGGGGATGGCGGTATTTTCAGCCAGGGTTAACCCTACGGCGCAAGTGAATGAGGCTTCGATGCAGAACGCATCGGCAGAGCTTGCAGGGTTTCAGCAATTTTTGCGCAGGATCAGCCGCTAGGCAATGGCCCCCGCACGATTGTGCGGGGGCCATGGGCTTACAGGTAGAACGACTTCAGTGGCGGGAAGCCGTTGAACTCAACAGCACTGTAGCTGGTGGTATAGGCACCGGTCGACAGCCAGTACAGGCGATCACCGATGGCCAGGTTCAGTGGCAGGCCGTACTTGTAGTTTTCGTACATGATGTCGGCGCTGTCGCAGGTTGGGCCTGCGATAACCACTTCTTCCATCTCGCCTTTCTTCTCGGTCCAGATCGGGAACTTGATGGCTTCGTCCATGGTTTCGATCAGGCCGGAGAATTTGCCCACGTCGGTGTACACCCAGCGCTCGACGGCAGTGCGGGATTTACGCGCGACCAGAACCACTTCACTGACCAGAATACCGGCGTTGGCAATCAGCGAACGGCCTGGCTCCAGAATGATTTCTGGCAGGTCGTCGCCGAAATCTTCCTTCAAGAAACGGATGATTTCTTCGGCGTAGGTTTCCAGGCTATTGGTACGGGTGATGTAGTTGGCCGGGAAGCCACCGCCCATGTTGATCAGCTTGAGGACGATGCCGTCTTCTTCTTTCAGGCGCTCGAAGATCACTTTGACCTTGGCGATTGCCGCGTCCCACACGCTGATATCGCGCTGCTGGGAACCCACGTGGAACGAGATGCCGTAGGGCACCAGGCCCAGGTCACGGGCCAGGATCAGCAGGTCCATGGCCATATCGGTCTGGCAGCCGAATTTGCGCGACAAAGGCCAGTCAGCCGTGGTCGAGCCTTCGGTCAGGATACGTACGTAGATTTTCGAGCCCGGTGCTGCCTTGGCAATATTGCGCAGATCGGCTTCGGAGTCGGTGGAAAACAGGCGCACGCCCTTGTCGTAGAAGTAGCGAATGTCCTTGGATTTCTTGATGGTGTTGCCGTAGCTGATGCGATCCGGGCCAACGCCTTGAGCCATCACCTTGTCCAGTTCGTAGATCGAGGCGATGTCGAAGTTCGAACCCTTGTCGCGCAGCAAGTCGATGATTTCGACGGCCGGGTTGGCTTTGACGGCGTAGTACACCTTGGCAAATTCGAAGCCTGCACGCAGGTCATCGTAAGCTTTGCTGATCATGGCGGTGTCGATCACCACGAACGGGGTTTCCTGGGTGTCAGCGAAGGCCTTCATTTTGTTGAAGGTATCGCGCGCGTAATAGTCTTCGACCTGAATCGACATGCTGGGGGACTCCTGTGGCAAACGTAAAAAATAAATGGGTGCAGCTGAACATCCTCCGTATCCCCACTTTGGTTCGCCTACTTCCCAAGGCATGTCCGCCGAAAGCAAATAAGGTAAATGGACCTTGCTGTCTCGTCGTCAGTACTTGAGCCGGATGGATCGTTTCCAGCATGGATGTTCGGCGCGAACTTTAGGGCGTGAGTGCGTTGAGATCAACTAAAAATGTCGCGTTTTTGTACGCGTTCGTCGTGGGCTCTCTTACAGCTATTTAAGTAACCGACCTTGATGACGTTGTGATGTTCCCCTGTCAGTCCACACTTCATGAACGCGGCGGCCACGCTTAGCCCCTTGCTGGCGAATCCTGGCGCTCTAGCATGGGCTGATTATTAACAGGAGCCACCTTATGTTCGCCGGGTTTCATACAGAAAAACGTCAGGTCAATGGCGTGCAGATTGCCTGCCGTATCGGCGGCAGCGGGCCGGGGTTGCTGTTGATTCACGGTCATCCGCAAACCCACGTGATCTGGCACAAGATCGCAGAACAACTGACCCGGTTTTTCACCGTGGTTGCGGCGGATTTGCGTGGTTATGGGGACAGTGAAAAACCGCCAGCCGTGGCCGGGCATGCCAACTACAGCAAGCGGGAAATGGCCCGTGACTCGCTGGAGTTGATGCGCAGCCTGGGTTTTGAGCAATTTTCGGTACTGGCCCATGACCGCGGTGCCCGTGTGGCTCATCGCCTGGCGTTGGACCACGGGCATGCGGTCACCCGTCTGGTGTTGCTGGATATCGCGCCGACCCTGGCGATGTATGCACAAACCAACGAGGCCTTTGCCCGGGCGTACTGGCACTGGTTTTTCCTGATTCGCCCGGCGCCTTTGCCGGAAAGCCTGATTGAGGCAAATCCTGAGCAGTACCTGCGCAGCGTGATGGGCAGTCGCAGTGCGGGCATGCAGCCGTTTACTGCTCAGGCTGTGGCTGAGTATGTGCGCTGCATCCACTTGCCGGGGGCAGCGCGGGGGATTTGCGAGGACTATCGCGCCAGTGCAGGGATTGATCTTGAACATGACCGGGCTGATCTGGAAGCCGGTCACTATCTGACCTTGCCAGTGCTGGTACTTTGGGGCGCCGAAGGTACGGTGGGGCGTTGTTTCGACCCGCTGGCCGAATGGCAGAAAGTGGCCCTCGATGTGCGAGGGCAGGCCTTGCCGTGCGGGCACTACATAGCCGAAGAGGTGCCTGAGCTGTTACTTGGCAAGGTGCTGGCTTTTCTGCGCTGAGCTATTCTGTGCGCTCTTGCCGCCAGGCCGCCCATGACCATGCCCGTGAAAAAAGATTCTGCGCCGTTACCTGAAGACCTGCGGGTCTTCCTTACGGTTGTGCGCAAGCGCGGCTTTGCTGCCGCCGCAGAAGAGCTGGGGGTGTCCCCGGCGTATGTAAGCAAGCGCATCCAGATACTCGAAACCACCCTCGGTAGCCGCTTGCTGCATCGCACCAGCCGTCGCGTCGCCCTGACTGATGATGGCGAGCGTGTGCAGCGCTGGGCGGTACGTATTCTTGATGATGTGCAGCAACTACATGACGAGCTGTCCGACGCTCACTCAGCACCTCGTGGCCGCTTGCATGTATGCAGCTCATTCGGCTTTGGCCGCAACCATGTGGCGCCTGCCATTTCGTTGCTGGCGCGCCAGTACCCCGAGCTGGAGATTCGTCTGGATGTATTTGACCGGGTGGTGGATATCGTCCACGAGGGGTTTGATCTGGAAATTCGCGTGGGCGATGACGTGCCTGGCCAGCATATTGGTCGCCGGCTGGTGACTAACAATAGGGTGTTGTGCGCTGCTCCCGATTATCTCGAACGGCGCGGCGTACCTCACAGGCTGGAGGATCTGGGGCAGCATGATTGCCTGGTGCTCAAGGAGCGCGACAACGCCTTTGGCATGTGGCAACTGCAGGGGCCGGAGGGCGAAGCCAGTGTACGGGTCAGCGGGCCATTGTCATCCAATAGCGGCGAAATAGTGCTGCAATGGGCGCTGGAGGGTCATGGCGTTTTGCTGCGTTCAATGTGGGAGGTCAAACCCCTGCTACAGCAAGGACGGCTAGTGCAGGTGTTGGCTGATTACCGGCAAAGCGCCGATGTTTGGGCGGTGTATCCGACGCGCCTGGCCAACTCCGGCAAACTGCGGGTCTGTGTGGAGTTTTTGCAGGCGCATTTAGGTTGAGGGTGAGAGCAAAAGCGCCCTCCCCCAACCCTCTCCCTGTATGGCCCGGGGCAGGGAGCGGGCTGTGGTGAGGGGCTTTAAGCCTTGGCCACCTCAAGCTCAATTTCCATAGCCTCAGGCCGCTTGATCACTGCATACACCACCGCCGTCACCAGGCTACCCGCCACAATCGCCAGCAAATACAGCAGCGCATGGTTGATCGCATTCGGGATCAACATCACAAACAAACCGCCATGCGGTGCCATCAGCTTGCAGCCAAAGTACATCGACAATGCACCTGTCAACGCGCCCCCCAGAATGCTCGCCGGAATAACCCGCAACGGATCCTTGGCTGCAAACGGGATAGCGCCTTCCGAAATAAAGCACAGCCCCAGCACCAGCGCCGCTTTACCGGCTTCACGTTCAGTCTGGGCAAACTTGCGCCGCGCCAGGAAGGTGGCAATACCCAATCCGATCGGTGGCACCATACCCGCTGCCATCGTCGCCGCCATCGGTGCATAACTCTGCGAAGCCAGCAGCCCCACCGAAAACGCATACGCCGCCTTGTTGATCGGCCCGCCCAGATCGACACACATCATGCCGCCCAGCAACACGCCCAGCAGGATGGCGTTGGTGGTACCCATGCTGTCGAGGAAATGGGTCAAACCCTCAAGCATCCCGGCAACCGGCTTGCCCACCACATAGATCATCACCAGCCCGGTAAACAGGCTGGCGAACAACGGGATGATCAGGATCGGCTTCAACGCTTCCAGGCTTTGCGGCAAACGCGCATAGCGATTGATCGCCTTGGCACAGTAACCCGCGATAAAACCGGCAATGATCCCGCCGATAAAACCGGCACCCAAGGTACTCGCCAACAAGCCACCAATCATCCCCGGCGCCAGGCCAGGACGGTCGGCAATCGAGTAGGCGATATAGCCCGCCAGCAACGGCACCATCAGTTTGAACGCCGCGTCGCCACCGATCTGCATCAGGGCCGCCGCCAGGGTTCCCGGCTCTTTATAGGCAGTAATGCCAAACACAAAGGACAACGCGATCAGCAAACCGCCCGCCACCACCATCGGCAGCATAAACGACACGCCGGTCAACAGGTGCTTGTAGATCCCGGTCTTTTCCTGCTTGGCAGCTGCCCCGCCAGCAGAGGCGGCGCTTTCTTGCTTGCCTTCACTCAAGGCCTTGTTCAGCGTGGCTTCGGCCTGTTTGAGAGCGATGCCGGTGCCGCAACGGTAAATCTTCTTGCCGGCAAAACGCTCGGTAGGCACTTCGATATCGGCTGCCAGCAGCACCACATCCGCTGCGCTGATGGCCTCGGCACTCAACGGATTGCGCGCTCCCACCGAACCCTGGGTTTCCACCTGCAATTCGTAGCCCAAACGCTTGGCCGCTTGCTGCAAGGCTTCGGCCGCCATAAAGGTGTGCGCCACGCCAGTCGGGCAAGCGGTGACGGCAACGATTTTAGGCGCCTGTTTTACGCTCTCGACCTGAGCTGATGACGCAGGGGCAACATAGACTTCAGCCTCTTGAACCCCGCGCTGCAATACCGCTTCAACATCTTGCAGGGCCTGGGCCGGGGTGCTCTGAAAGACCCGTTTGCCGATAAAGCGCTGCATATCCAACGGCGTGCTGCTGACCAACAATACCCACTCAGCTTCATCGATCGTGGCCGCCGACAGCTGGCGCTCCGGGCGCTTGGGGTCGTGCACTTCAACGCTGGTACTCCAGCCCTGACGCTGCGCCGCAGCATCGAGCAAACGGGCGCACAGCACGCTGGTCACCATGCCGTTGGGGCAGCCCGTCACAATGGCTAATTTCATGTGTATCCCTCTTATTCTTCTGTCAGGGGGCGAACGCGTACGCCACTTTCGAGCGTCGCCAGGTGCGCCGCATCGCTGATACCAAAACCGATTTGAGTGACCGCCATGGCCGCAATGGCGGTGGCTGTGCGCAGGGTCTGTTCGGGGCTATGGCCGCTGAGCAAGCCGTGGACCATGCCCGCCAGCAGTGAGTCACCCGCGCCCACCGTGCTGGCGACGCTGACCTTGGGCGGCAATGCCTGCAAGGCCGGTGCGCGACTGAACCAGTTAACCCCGTCAGCACCGTGGGAAATCACCACATGCTCGACACCTTGCGCCTGCAAGCGGCTGGCCGCGGCGATCTGGGCTTCAAGGCTGCTGATATCACAGGCCAATGCGTCACTGAGTTCTTCGGTATTGGGTTTGATCAGCCACGGGCCAGCCGCCAGCCCTTGTTTCAAGGCCTCGCCACTGGTGTCCAGAATCACTTTCAGGCCCTGGGCCTTCAAACGCAGCACCAGATCGTGCAGCCACTGCGGGCTTACGCCACCTGGCAAGCTGCCAGCGACGACCACTGCGTCATGGCCAGGAGCAATGCGTTGCAGCGTATCGAGCAAGGCTTGCTGCGCCTCAGTACTGACTTGCGGCCCGGCCCCGTTAAGGTCGGTAATGCGCCCATCGTCTTCAGCAAGCTTGATATTGCTGCGGGTTTCACCCGGCACGCGGATAAAGGCATCGACAAAACCACGGCGCTTGAACAACGCCTCGAATGCCTGCGGGTTGTCTTCACCCAAAAAGCCGCTCACGGTCAGTGTGTGGCCAAGGTCCGCCAACACCTGCGCGACGTTGACGCCCTTGCCTGCAGCATGGGTCAGCATCATCGGGCTGCGATTGACTTCACCCGGCTCCAGATGCCCGAGGCGCACGGTCAAATCCAGCGCCGGGTTGGGGGTAATGGTCAGAATCCGGGCCATCAGAGCGCCTCCACCAGCGCACGAACTTCATCCGGGCTGCCAACGCTCAGTGCTTCGGCGGCCAGGGTTTTCAGGCGGTCCATACTCAATTCGCGAACCCGTGCCTTGACCTCGGGGATGCTGCGCGCCGAAACGCTCAGTTCATCCACACCCAGGCCCACCAAGACCGGTACCGCCAGCGGGTCGGCCGCCAGCTCGCCACACACGCCAACCCACTTGCCATGGGCATGGGCGGCACGCACGGTGATATCGATCAGTTGCAGCACCGCCGGGTGCAGACCGTCGGCCTGGGCCGACAAGGTCGGATGGCCACGGTCGATAGCCAGGGTGTACTGGGTCAGGTCATTGGTACCGACGCTGAAAAAGTCCACTTCCTTGGCCAGTACTGGCGCCAGCAAGGCAGCGGACGGGACTTCGATCATGATCCCCAGTTGCAGATCCGCCACCGGAATTTCCAGGCGCAGACGCTCGGTCATGTCACGAGCAGCCCGCCACTCCGCCACGCTGCCGACCATCGGGAACATGATGCGCAGCGGGCGGTTGTCCGCCGAACGCAGCAGCGCGCGCAGCTGGCTTTCCATGACCTTCGGGCGCTGCAAGGTAAGACGGATACCGCGCACGCCCAAAAACGGGTTTTCTTCTTTCTCGATCGGCCAGTACGGCAGCGGTTTGTCGCCGCCCACGTCCAGGGTGCGAACCACCAACGGGCGCCCGGCCAGGCCATCGAGTACGCGGCGGTATTCGGCTTCCTGGGTGGCCTCATCCGGGACTTGCGAGTGAGCCATGAAAATCAGCTCGGTGCGCAGCAGGCCAATGCCCTCTGCGCCCTGCTCCACCGCGCTGGCGACGCCTTTGCTTTCGCCGATGTTGGCAAACACTTCAACCGCGTGACCGTCACGGGTGACGGCCAGTTCATGACGTTGAGCGCAGGCAGCCAGCAAACGCTGTTCGCGGCTGTCGCGCTCTTGCGTGGCACGCTGCAAGGCGTCGGCATCCGGTGACACATGCAAGCGCCCGCGCTGACCATCAATCAACAGCTCCGTGCCCGGCGCCAGCAGCAACACCGACTCGCCAGCACCAACCAGGGCCGGAATACCCAGCGCACGGGCAACGATGGCACTGTGCGCCGTAGCGCCGCCACGGGCGGTCAGAATCCCCGCGACCCGCGCAGGATCAAGGCGCGCCACATCCGAGGGGCCTACTTCATCCATCACCAGCACATAAGGCTGGTCAGGTTCGGCCGGGGTTTCGACGCCACACAACTGGGCCAGCACGCGGCGGCCAATATCCCGCAAATCGGCGGCACGCTCGGCCAGCAGCGCATCCTGCAAGGACTCCTGCTGACGCGCGGCGGCTTCGATCACCGACATCCACGCCGCTTCTGCGCTCTCACCCTGCTTGAGACGCGAATCGACTTCCTCGGTCAGTTCCGGGTCGTCGAGCATTTCCTGGTGGGTGATGAAAATTTCCCGAATGGCCTGGGACTGGCTACGCGAAATCAGCCCTTCGATGTCCTTGCGCACCTCGCCCAAGGCCTTTTGCAGACGCTCGCGTTCAACCACCGACGACTCGCCACGCAGCGGGTAGTCGAAAGTTTGCAGCACTTGAATATGCGCCGGGCCCACGGCAATCCCGGGTGATGCGGCAATCGCCTGCACCACACTGCCTGCTGCAGGGGCGGTGATCAGCGTGGCGATTTCGGCCACGTCCGGCGCTGCCTCAGCCACCGTCGGCAGCGGCTCAACCTCTTCCCCCAGCCCCTCCTCAACCGCAGCCAGCAGCGCGGGCAATGCATCGTTGGCAATGCCCGGCTCGGCGATAAATTCCAGCACCTGACCGCGACGGGCACCCAGGCTCAGCAACTTGCTCAGGCTCTTGGCCGAGACTGCCGAATCCTGGCCATCGACGATTTTGACGCGGATTTCGCCTGCAAAACTTTTCGCCAATTGGGCGAGGACTTTTGCCGGGCGCGCATGCAAACCGTGGGCGTTAGCCAGGGTAATACGCGCACTCGGCCAGTCGGCCGGCAGCTCACCACCCAGCACTTCGAGTACGGCGCGACGGCTGGTAGCACTGCCCAGTTCATGACCGCGACCGGCAATCAGCAGCGCACACAAACGCTCCAGCAAAGCCTGATGAGCTTCACCCAGGCTGGCCAGGCAAAACAGCCCGCTCAGGGGCTGGCCCAGATAACGCATCGGCTTGTCAGGCGTGACAAACGCCAGCCCCGGACGCTTGACGGTTTGTTCGCTGTGCAACCACCACAGGCCATCGCCCAGCGGCAGCGCATCCACTTGTTGCAAAACGGCGGCAAAGCCATTGCTGACGCAATCAGCCTGGCGCAACAAACGGGCGCCGCGCCATACCAGCTCTTCAAAATCATCGGCTGACACGCCCAGGCCGATCATCTGTGCATCCAGCGCCAGCTCTTGCGGTGCGCCCTGCAGCAATTTGAGCAAGGCTTCAGCGGAACTGGCGCGACGCAGGGCTTCACCCAGATCGGTTTCACCCAGGGCGCGGGTCAGCAGTTGCAGCAAACGCAGGTGCTCATCGGACTTGGCCGCGATACCGATGGCCAGGTACACGATCTGACCATCACCCCAGTCCACCCCTTCGGGGAACTGCAGCAAACGCACGCCCGTGGTAAACACCAGCTCACGGGTTTCAGGTGTACCGTGGGGGATGGCGATACCCTGGCCCAAAAAGGTCGAACCCTGAGCCTCACGCGCTTGCAAGCCGCTCAGATAACCTTCAGCCACCAGGCCATCGGCAACCAGTTTATCGGCAAGCAATTGCAGCGCCGCAGATTTGTCCACAGCCGTCTGGCCCATGGAAATCTGCTCTATGGTGAGCTCAAGCATGCGTTCTCCTTTTCCGGTACTCAATGGCACCGGTATTGTTTTGAATAAGTCAGCTTAGGATTGCCCATCCCGGGCTATGTCAGCGGATGCGTGGCAAGCACATCGCTACCGGGACAAGTGCCTTTAAAAACGCCTGCTGAAACGTTTAATCAAGAATACCCGGCACGTTACTGCATAATTGCCCGCGCTTGAAGTCCAACTTGTCGTATTGATTGGCATCAGCGGGCAGATGTCGCAAATAAATCCAGCGCAGCCATGACAGACGATGGTCGGCTGCCTTTATCGGTTAGGATTGGCCAAAATGTCGACATGTACTACAAAAAATAAGGAATTTTCGGCGTGAAGCTCAGTGATATCGCTCATTTGGCAGGTGTTTCTGTAACGACTGCCAGCTATGTCATCAATGGAAAAGCCGAGCAGCAGCGCATCAGCAGCAGCACGGTGGAGCGCGTGCGCGCGGTGGTCGAGGAGCACGGTTTTACTCCCAACCCGCAAGCGGCCGGGCTGCGCAGCCGGCATACGCGTACCTTGGGGTTTATTCTCCCGGACCTGGAAAACCCCAGCTATGCGCGCCTGGCCAAGCAGCTAGAGCAAGGTGCCCGCGCCCGTGGCTATCAATTGCTGATCGCCAGCTCCGACGATGCACCGGACAGCGAGCGCCAGTTGCTCAAACTGTTTCGTGCGCGCCGCTGCGACGCCCTGTTCGTGGCCAGTTGCTTGCCCGCCGACGATGATAGCTACCGCCAGTTACAGGACCTGGGCATGCCGATCATTGCCATTGACCGGACCCTGGAACCCGAGCGTTTTTGTTCGGTGATCAGCGATGACTGCGAAGCCAGCCTGCAATTGACCCGCAGCCTGTTGCAGCCTGTGCCGCGGCAGATTGTATTGATCGGCGCACGCCCCGAGCTGAGCGTCAGCCAGGCCCGTGAGGCTGGCTTCAAACAAGCCGTCGAAGGGTTCAAGGGCGAAGTCCTGATCGAACACGGCACGGCCTTCAGCCGCGAATGCGGACGCCGGATCATCGATGACTTGCTGGCACGCCAGGGGCATTTCCCCGATGCGTTGATCACCACGTCCTACGTGCTGTTGCAAGGGATGTTCGACGCTTTGCTGGAGCACCCGAGCCAGCGGCCACCTGCGCGCCTGGCCACCTTTGGCGACACCCAGTTGCTGGACTTCCTGCCGTTGCCGGTCAACGCCATGGGTCAACAGCACAAGTTGATTGCCGAAAAGGCCCTTAACCTGGCCCTGGCAGCGATTGAAGAGCAATGCTATGAGCCCGGCATTCACGCGATTGCCCGAACCTTTAAACAGCGTATTCCCCAGGCCTGAACATGGGACTGATCGACAGCCATACCCACCTCGACTTCCCGGACTTTGACGCCGACCGCCAGCAGTTGCTGACGCGCAGCAAAGCCTTGGGAGTTGAGCAGATGGTGGTGCTGGGGGTTTATCAGCGCAACTGGCAACGGCTGTGGGACCTGGTGCAAACCGACCATCAGCTGTATGCCGCCTTTGGATTGCATCCGGTATACCTCAATGAGCATCGCCCCGAGCATGTGACTGAACTCGGGCAATGGCTGAGTCGTCTGGCGGCGCATCCACAACTGTGTGCCGTGGGCGAAATCGGTCTGGACTACTTTCTGCCGGAACTCGACCGCGAAGCTCAACAACAGCTGTTTGAAGCACAATTGCAATTGGCCGCCGACTTTCAACTGCCCGCCCTGCTCCATGTACGACGCAGCCATGCACAGGTGATTGCAACGCTGAAGCGCTTCAAGCTACAGCGCGGTGGAATTGTGCATGCGTTTGCAGGGAGTCGTGAGGAAGCTCGCGAGTATATAAAGCTGGGCTTCAAACTGGGCCTTGGCGGCGCCGCCACCTGGCCCCAGGCATTGCGCCTGCGCAAGGTAATTGTCGATTTGCCGCTAGACGCCATCGTGCTGGAAACCGATTCACCCGATATGGCGCCTGCCATGTACCCCAACCAGCGCAACAGCCCGGAGCACCTGCCCGATATTTGCCAGGCACTGGCCGAAGTGATGGGAATCAGCCCCGAGCGATTGGCCGAGGCGACTACGGCCAATGCGCGGGAGTTGTTCGGCTGGAAAGACTGAACAAAACCTGTGGGAGCGGGCTTGCTCGCGATAGCATCACTGCGATTTACCTGACAAACCGCGTCGCTTGCATCGCAGGCAAGCCAGCTCCCACAGGATTGGCGTTGTTACAACAACAACGCCCACACTGCAAAACATGCATACCACAGCACTGCCGCACGCAGCAGCAAGGCCCACAGGGTGTCGAGACTGCTGACGCCTTCAGGCCCGGCCTGCGGTGCAGGAATCTCGGCGGCCGCACAACCGGCCTTGTCGATCAATTGCGCAGCGCTGATATCCCAGCTCAGCAACTCATGCAGCATCACCCGGCTGACTGCCGCGAAGTTGCCCACCAAAGCAAAACTCGCCGCCAGCAAGCGTACCGGCAACCAGTCAAAGGCATGCCGCAATTGCTCGGCACGCTCAACCAGCGCAGGGTTCTGGCTGTGCTCTGCCGCCAGCGCCAGCAAGCGATAGCTCAAGACCACCACCGGCCCCAGCAGGAAATACCAGAAAATCACGGCAAAGAAACTTTGATAGGCCTGCCACAACAAATGGCCCTGCACTTTCTCCAGCAGTTGCTCGCCGCTGTCCGCAGTAATGCTCAGGTCGCGCTCGGCGACATGATTTGCGGCCTGTAAATCACCACGGCGCCAGGCATCACGAAACGGCCCAAGCCCCGCCAGCAAGTCGCCACGCCCCAGGCTGTAAATCACCACCAGCAGGTGTATCGGCAATGCCAGCAGACCATAAGCCACCGGGTGCAGCACCACCAGCAGCAAGGCCAGTACCGCTGCAGGCAGGGCAATCAGGATGATCAATACCCACCAGGGCTTATTGGCCAGTCTGGGGCTGGCTTCAAGTTTGTGCAGCTCGCGCAGCCAGCCACCGTCACGCTGCAGGCGCTGACGCACACCCGAGAACTTCTCGACCAGAATCGCCAGCAGTAACACCACAAAACTCATTGCTTATCTCCTGTGTGCTGCAACGCGCTGCGAAAGCGCATCCAGTCAAAAGCCGGCCCCGGATCTGTCTTGCGCCCCGGG
The DNA here is from genome assembly GCF_055408445.1 of Pseudomonas sp. B414. Lineage (NCBI taxonomy): Bacteria > Pseudomonadati > Pseudomonadota > Gammaproteobacteria > Pseudomonadales > Pseudomonadaceae > Pseudomonas > Pseudomonas sp. B414. The sequence continues at coordinate 32,887 of NZ_JBUZTQ010000009.1, forward strand.
GCCACATCGCAATGGCCGCAGATCCGGGGCCCGGTAATGGCCGGATAAGCCGCCTGCAATTGCCGGGTCAAGTCAGTCAGCGCCTGATATTGCGCATCCGTATAGGGCTGATCATCGGTGCCCTCAAGCTCAATGCCCAGGGAAAAATCATTGCAGGTGTCACGGCCCTCAAAGCTCGAAACCCCTGCATGCCACGCCCGATCAAGACAAGAGACAAACTGGGTGACCGCGCCGTCACGTTCAATCAGAAAATGCGCACTTACCTTCAGGTCAATGATGCCCGCAAAGTAAGGATGTTCTGTGACGTCCAGTTGATTCTGGAAGAACTCCTGCACCTTGCCCGTGCCGAACTGCCCCGGCGGCAAACTGATGTTGTGGATAACCAGCAGAGAGATTTCGTCGCTCGGGCGCGCATTGAAATTGGGCGACGGGCAATGGCGCACACCCTGAAACCAGCCGCTCGCGGGGTCCATCTGCATACAGGCTCCTTCAACAGGCAAAACCAAAGGCCCAGTATGCCGCGATGAACGCACCGATGGGGAGCAATCTGCTTTGTACCCGTTTATTCGCTACCGGACTGGCGCAGACTGTCTATCACCGACTCCAGGGCCCGGTCGATCAGCAGCCGCTCATCCAGCATCAGGATCGTGCCGTTGCGCAGCTGGACGATCAAGTCGGTACGGCTTTTTTCCAGCACCTTGGCCCCGGTCCGGTTAACAAAAACATGCATGCCATCGGGTTCCATAATCGTGATCAGCTTGCAGCGCAGACGCGTGCCATCCTCCTCCTGCAACTCGATCCAGGTACCGATACGCAACTGGCTGACCAACAGCAAGCCCAGATGGCCCTGTTCATCGAGAGCGGGCAATGGCCATGGCTGCACCGGATCGGGCTGTTGGGCCGAGCGCCGACTCGCCTGCTCGGCGTCGCGGGTTCGCTGCTCTAGCAACTCGGCGCGACTGCGCTCGCCACGGGTAAACATCGAAAAGTCGTGCAACAAGGATTCAAGCAACGCCGGGTTATTACCGGCATATCGGGCCAATTGCAGCACCACATGCTCGACTTTGCGATACAGCGGATCGTTGCGGCTATCGGTGCTGGCGTCCCAACCGATGGCAGCATCGGCCATCACGTTGAGCAGGCGCCGGGCCGGGTGGCTGTCACAGCTGAAAAAATTCTGATCGCATTGGGCGATCTGCAGCATTGGTTCACGCAAGAGCGCGAGCAATTTCCTCAACGGTTGCGAGAGATTGCCGTCATCGCTGACGTACTCAAATATAAGCCCTACCAGTTTGCTCGCATCTTCGCTGGCCTCAGGCAGCTCTTGCGCATGGATGCCCACTTTTGCGGCGCAGCACGAAGCCCGGTCGGACAGATCAGGCAGTACGCCCGTGGCGATCAATAGCTGGTTGGCATCGGCGTACAGTTGCCCGGTCTGGTCAAGCAGGTACTTCTCGAACAATCGCATCATGATCAGCTTGACCTTGATGTCCATGCCTTGCTCACGCTTGGCCTGCAAAAAATACTCGCACAACATCGCCGGGCCCAACGGGTTGTTGTGCTCATCCAGCGGCACACAGCTGAGGGTATTGAGGCGCGTGCTCAACTGGCACAAGACCAACTGACTGCGGGTCAGCACCCGCGTCACCATCGCATGGGTCACTTGGGTGCGCTCAAGATCATCGGCCATCAGCGAGAACACTGCTTGCTCCGGAGCAATTCCCTGCAGATTGGGTTGAGTCAGGCGCATAAACGCTTCAAACAAGCGCTCAAGAAAACCACGCTCGATGTTTTTGCGTTTAAGCCGCACATCGCGCATGGCTTCAAAAAAAAGGCTCTGCTCGGTGTTGTTCTGCGCCTTGTCAGCCATTTTGAAGAGAGTGGCGTCGGCGTTCTCGAACAGTACCTGCAAGTTGTTTCTGAGCTGCTGGGCCGCCTTGTCGTGTACCTGCAGCAGGATCACAGGCAGGCGGGCAAGCGGCGAATGCATCGCCAACTCCGTGGCAGTCCCGTGTACAGACCCCACTTTCCCGTCATTTTGCATCCTGGCCTCCCTGAAGGGTCTCTTCGCTTGCCAGTGAACGCGCGTGGTCAGAGCCATTTTTAGACGCTCACAAACAGAAACCGGCGGGCGCTCGAGCACTGGCCGGTTTATCGAATTTAAGGGCAATGGCAGCACGTCAAAGCTATGGCGCCAATCGCAAGGCGGATTATCTTGTAAAAGATGGCGCTTGTACCAGTGGACTCTTCATTTGAGTGATCGAAGGGTGAAATTAATCCTCAAAGTGCCGAAAACAGCACATTGCAGGTATTTGCATGTGACTCTTCGCACACCTTGGGTTCCCCCGTGGCATGCCCCTATAATCGGCGCACTTTGTTTGTGGAGCTCGTTATGCCGAATTTACGCCTGGCCGACCTCACTGCCGAAATTGAAGCCAACGTGCGTCGTGCGTTAGCCGAAGACATTGGCAGCGGCGATATCACTGCACGGCTGATCCCGGCCGAGCGTCTGGCCAAAGCCACGATCATTACCCGTGAAGCGGCTGTCATCAGCGGTACCGCCTGGGTCGACACTGTGTTTCGCCAGCTTGACCCTCGGGTTGCCGTGCATTGGCAAGTGGCCGATGGCGAGCGAGTGAGCCCCAACCAGGTGCTGTTTCACCTTGAAGGGCCAGCCCGCTCGCTGCTCAGCGGCGAACGTAGCGCGCTGAACTTTCTGCAGATGCTGTCAGGCGTTGCTACCCATGCCCAATACCTGGCCGATCAGGTGGCCGACACCCAGGTCAAGCTGCTGGACACCCGCAAAACCCTGCCCGGTCTGCGTATGGCGCAGAAATACGCGGTGACATGCGGGGGTTGCCACAATCACCGGATCGGGCTGTACGACGCTTTTTTGATCAAGGAAAACCATATCGCAGCCTGCGGCGGCATCGCCCAGGCCATCAGCGCTGCGCACAAGATTGCCCCTGGCAAGCCGGTAGAGATCGAAGTCGAAGACCTGGCCGAACTCAAGGAAGCGCTGGCAGCAGGCGCCGATATCATCATGCTCGACGAACTGAGCCTGGATGATATGCGTGAAGCCGTTCGCCTCAATGCGGGCAAAGCCAAGCTGGAAGCCAGCGGCGGCATCAACGAATCGACCTTGCGCCCGATCGCCGAAACCGGCGTGGACTATATCTCCATCGGTGCCATGACCAAGGATGTGAAGGCAGTGGATTTGTCGATGCGCTTGAGCCTCTAAACAGCTCGACTCCCCGCCAGCCTCGGTATCTCCCTGTGGGAGCGGGCTTGCTCGCGATGCAGGCACAACACGGTGTGTCAGGCACTCCGGGTGGATGCCATCACGAGCAAGCCCGCTCCCCCAAGCTCTTTAGCGCGTCTAAGACAACACCAAACCCTGGCATTTCATTTCATGTTCAAGCAGCCATTGCTTGGCCGCCAGGCCGCCGGCGAAACCGGTCAACGTACCATTGCTGCCAATCACCCGGTGGCACGGGATGATGATCGGGATCGGGTTGCGCCCGTTAGCTGCCCCCACTGCGCGGGATGCCTTGGGCCGCTGAATTTGCTGTGAAATCTGGCCGTAACTGGTGGTTACCGCATAGGGAATGGTGGTCAGCGCGTGCCATACCGACTGCTGAAAGTCGGTGCCCTGCGGCTTGAGGAACAGGTCGAACGTCAAACGCTCTCCCGCAAAATACTCCTCCAGCTGACGGCGAACCTCGGCAAGCTTTTGCGCCGAATGCACCCAGCCATCCTGCGGCGCGTGCGCCCGACGCTCCAACTCGAAACGCACTTCGCGCAGCCCTTCATCATCGGCGACCAAAAACAGCGGGCCAATCGGTGATGGCATTTGTTCGTAGTAAATCTGCGTCATGTTCACACCTTGCGTGCAGCCGCCGAGTCGGTAGCGGCGCGCCATAAATACATCACGGAATAGGCCCGCCACGGACGCCAGCTTTCAGCCAGGGCCTGCAGCGCTTTGGTGCTTAGGGGATCACCCTGGGGGTTGGCTTCGCGGCGCAGGATCAGGTCGGCGGCCGGGAAAGCATCGGGGTGTTTAAGTACGCGCATGGCAATGTAATGCGCGGTCCATTCGCCAATGCCGGGCAGTTGCACCCAGCGGCTGATAAAACGCTCCAGAGGTTGCTCAACGGCAAAGTCAACGCGCCCCTCTGTCAGTGCGCGAGCAATCCCCTGGATCGTATTGATCCGTGCCTGGGTAATGCCCATCTGCCCAAGGTCGGCTTGCGCCAGTTGCTCGGGGCCGGGGAACAGCCGATCGAGCCCCGAACCTGCATCAGTTTCAATGGCAATACCATAGCGCTGCACGATACGACTGGCCAGGGTGCGCGCTGCGGCCACGCTGACTTGCTGACCCAACACGGCGCGCACCGCCACTTCAAACCCGTCCCAACCACCGGGCAAGCGCAGTCCCGGATAACGCTCGAGCACTGGCGCCAGCAGCGGGCTGGTGCTCAAGGTTCGGGCAATGGCCAGCGGGTCGGCGTCCAGATCGAACATGCGCCGGATTCGCGTGACCACTCCCAGCATCTGGCTTGGGGCAACATTGCGCAGCTCCAGTTGCAAGGCATGCTGCTCACCCGGCCAGGCACTGACCCGTAGCCAGCCGGGTGCATCGGCACTGCCAAACACCCGCTGATAACTGTGGCCATCGACCTGTTCGACACCGGGCAGGGCCCGGGTCTGCAGAAACCCCAGCAAGGCCGCGAAGTCGTAAGGCGGACGATAGCCCAGGCGCAATACCAGCGCCTTGTCCGCCCGTGCCTTCGGACTGCGCCTGAAGGCACGTGGCTCGGCATGATTGGCTTCGGCAAAAGCCGCATTGAAACGACGCAGGCTGCCAAAACCAGAGGCCATCGCCACTTCAGTGATCGACAGATCGGTTTCGCTCAACAGTTGCTTGGCAAACAGCAGACGCTGGGTGGAATGCACGGCCATCGGCGGTGCCCCCAGGTACTGAACGAACAGGCGACGCAATTGCCGGGCACCAATATTCATGCGCTCGGCCAGCCCCTCCAGCGAGTGCTCGGCCAGATACCCTTCGTTGATAAGCTTCAATGCTCGCGACACCAGATGCTCGCCCTGCAACCAAAGCTGATTACCCGGCGCCAGCTCGGGCCGACAGCGCAAACAGGGGCGAAAGCCCTGGGCCTGAGCTGCTGCCGCGCTGGGGTAATAGACCACGTTTTCAGCTTTGGGCGGGCGGGCCGGGCATACCGGGCGGCAGTAGATCCGGGTACTGAGCACAGCGGTAAAAAACACCCCGTCAAACCGCGCATCGCGGCTCAGGCGAGCGATTTCGCAGGCGGCGGTGCTGGGCGTAGACAGGCTGTTATCTATGTTCATGGGCCGCAGAATAGCACCGCGCTTTTACCGGTTCTCGCCATTTTCGGACGTCAATGTGGGCCGTCAGTCAGGCAAGTCCTGGCCCGCGATTGCACAGCACGATTCCTGCAATGACCTGCAAACCATCTAACACCTTGGACAGACTCGACACCTCTAAACCTGGCCACTGATATTTACAGCAACTGGCGCAGTGACAGCCCTCATCACCGCCTGAGTGCAGCCCCTTGCACGGGCTAATATAAAACTAGCACCACCGGAAAAACCCGGCAATCATCGCAATGTTGTTCACTTAAGCGATTTCTAACTCTGTGGGAGTGGCGTTGCTCTTAAGTGAACAGCATTGCGGCAATCATCGGCTATTTACAGGCACCGTTTTCCAGGCAGTTGCCGTTTTGCGTCCAGGTCAGGGTGCCGCCAGACGTGCTCACATTCGGCACCAACACGCTGACCCAACCGCCTGCAGCCTGAGTCCCCGCCATGGTAATCACACCATCTACGACCGTCATGCCAGCCGCCAGGTTTTCAGTGGCTGCGGCCGGGCCCGGGATGCCATTGGTGCCCGCATCACAGGCCATCAGATCATTGGTCTGGCTGTAACACAGGGCGACGGCCGTCTTGTAGGTGTTGCTGATGGTGTTCACCTCGGCAAAACGGGTCTTCATCACGTGCTCGTGGTAAGCCGGAAATGCAAATGAAGCGATCAGACCAATAATCGCAACCACGATCATCAGTTCGATCAGGGTGAAGCCTTGTTGTTGTTTCACAGGGAGTCTCCAAAAATGGGCACCTGCAGGTGCCGGGCAGTGCTGTGCAGCCAGAAAAGTGCGCACAGGCTATCAAGGTTAGTGGGCCGTTGCTCCACAACTGCATCGCAGACACCTTTGGACACGCTCAAGTGCTCGAACCCAGGCTCAGTGCAACTAGTCTTTGAGACTCACAGCACAGTCGGGCGCACGGCGCTCCAGGGACGCATACATGGCAACACAGGCCGCGAAAAGCAGCGTTTATCAATGGGAAGGCACTGATCTGAACGGGGCTAAAACCCATGGCCAAATCACGGCTGACAGCCACGCAATGATCAGGGTCCTGCTACGCCGCCAAGGTATTACGATTAGTAAAATCCGCCGCCATGCAGATCGCCAGCTCACTGCGGGCAAATCTGTCACGGCGCTGGATATCACCCTCTTCACGCGCCAACTGGCCACCCTGATCAGCGCAGGTATCCCGTTGCTGCAAGCCCTGGAGGCTATCGCCAGCGGTTTTGACAGCCGAGCCATGCGCCAGCAGGTGACGGCGCTCAAACAGGACATCGGCTCAGGGACCAGCCTGACGGCAGCGCTGCGCAAGCAGCCGACCCATTTCGACCCGCTGTTTTGCAGCCTCGTTGAAGCTGGCGAGCTGGCCGGAGCTCTGGACGTAGTGCTGCAACGGCTAGCGAGCTACAGGGAAAAGGCCGCAGCCCTGAAAAATAAAATCAAAAAGGCCATGACCTATCCCGGCGCCGTACTCTTGGTGGCGTTGGGGGTGTGCGCCATTTTGTTGATCAAAGTAGTACCGCAATTCCAGGGCATCTTCCGCTCTTTCGACGCACAACTGCCTGTATTTACCTTGTGGGTGATCGGGCTCTCGGATCTGCTGCAAGGGTATGGACTGTGGCTGCTATTTTTTCCGGGCATTGCCCTTGCCGGCCTTCGCCATCGCTATAAACACTGCACAACCCTGCGCCAGCGCCTGGATCGCTGGCTGCTGAAGTTGCCCCTCGTGGGTAACCTGCTGCACATGTCGGTCATGGCCCGTTTTGCCCGCACGTTGTCGACTACCCTGGCTGCCGGAGTGCCACTGCTGGATGCACTGAATGCTGTAGCCAGCGCCACGGGCAACAGCCTGTACAAGGAAGCAGTACTGCGACTCAGGCAGCAGGTGGCAACGGGTAGCCAGATCCATGTGGCGATGAGCGCTGTCGGGGTTTTCCCTGGCATGGCGATTCAGATGACAGCGATTGGCGAAGAATCCGGCACATTGGACGATATGCTCGACCACGTTGCCGCCTATTATGAAAGCGAGGTCGACACGCTGGTCGATAACCTGACAACGTTGATGGAGCCGATAATCATGGTGGTACTTGGAGTCATGGTTGGCGGGCTGGTCATTGCCATGTATTTGCCGATATTCAACCTGGGCCGAGTGATCTGAGCATGATTGATTTCCTGAGCCGTCATCCGGACGCTTTTATCGCCTGTGCCCTGCTACTCGGCTTGCTGGTGGGCAGTTTTATCAATGTGCTGGTGTGGCGCCTGCCCAAAATGCTTGAACAGGACTGGCAGGCCCAGGCCCGCGAACTGCTGGGTTTACCCGAGCCGGCCAAGGGCCCTGTGTATAACTTGATGCGCCCCCGCTCCCACTGCCCCAACTGCCAGCATTCACTGCGGGCCTGGGAAAACATTCCGCTGCTCAGCTTTCTGTTTTTGCGTGGCAAGTGCTCGCAGTGCAAAACCGCCATCGGCCTGCGCTACCCCCTCACGGAACTGGCCTGTGGGCTGTTGTCGGCTTTTGTCGCCTGGCATTTCGGCTTTGGCGCGCAAGCGGGCTGGATGCTTCTGCTGCTCTGGGGCTTGCTCGCCATTTGCCTGATCGATGCCGAGCACCAAATCGTACCCGATGTGCTGGTTTTTCCTTTGCTCTGGCTGGGGTTGTTGCTTAACAGCTTCTCCCTGTTCACGACCCTGGGGCAGGCGGTATGGGGCGCGGCGCTGGGCTATGCAAGCCTGTGGTCGGTATTCTGGATTTTCAAACTGATCACCGGCAAGGACGGTATGGGCTACGGCGACTTCAAGCTGCTGGCCTTGATCGGGGCCTGGGGCGGAGTTACGGTTCTACCCCTGACCATCCTCCTGTCTTCGCTGCTGGGGGCCGCTGTAGGGCTGGGACTCCTGGCCTTGCGTCGGGCCAAAACCACGAGTCCGATTCCCTTTGCACCCTATCTGGCAATTGCCGGCTGGATTGCATTGCTCTGGGGTGGTCAAATAACCGGCTTCTATTGGCAGGTTTCGGTTTGACATGATGACACCACCCTCCAAACCCTGGATTCTCGGGCTTACCGGCGGTATCGGCAGTGGCAAAAGTGCCGCTGCCGAGCACTTTGCCGCGCTGGGCATACACGTGGTGGACGCCGATCATGCTGCGCGCTGGGTCGTGGAGCCGGGTCGCCCGGCGCTGGCCAGCATTGCCGGACACTTTGGTGCCAAGGTGCTGCAAGCCGACGGGCAGCTCGATCGCGGCGCCTTGCGCAACCTGATCTTTACCGACCCCGAGCAACGCCGCTGGCTTGAAGCACTGCTGCACCCGCTGATTCGTGAAGAAATAGCGAGCAATCTGGCGCAGGCCCAATCGCCTTACGCCATTCTGGTTTCGCCGCTGCTGATCGAGTCTGGCCAGTACACGACAACCCAGCGTGTGTTGGTGATCGATGCACCGCAAGACTTGCAGATCCAGCGCACGCTATTGCGCGACAACACCAGCGAACAGCAAGTCCAGGCCATTCTCAAGGCACAGGCCAGCCGCGAAGATCGCCTTCGCCACGCTGACGATGTGCTGGTCAATGACAAGGATCTGAAGGCGCTGCAGACTGAAGTCGAGCGCCTGCATCACTTTTATTTAACTTTGCGTGGAGGCCAACCATGACCAAACCTATGACCATCGACTGCCCGACCTGTGGCACAGCCGTGCAATGGGATACCACCAACGCTTTCCGCCCGTTCTGCTCGGACCGCTGCAAACTGATCGACCTGGGTGCCTGGGCCAGCGAAGAACACAAGATTCCGGTCAGCCCGGATGCTGAAGATGATCTGTTTTCCGAGGATTTGAGCGAGCGCTTTCATTAACAGCCAAATCCTGTAGTCGCTGCCGCAGGCTGCGAAGGATTGCGAAGCAAGCCGTTTTTTGAAGGCCCTGCGGTCCTTATCGCAGCCTGCGGCAGCGACTACAGGTTTTCCCCATCATCCTTCCAGGGTGCCGCGAGATAACGGGTGCGGTTGAAAGTCTCAAGCCATTCCGGGCAGAACACCACCAGTGCCGTCACCAGCATCCCGTTGATAAACGCCTCGGGGAAAATGATCAGCCACAGATAGCCGATAAAGTCTTCCAGCCACTCCGGCATCGCAAACAACCCGTCCAGCCACAAAACCCCCAGTACAGTCAGTACACAGAGCAACGCCGCCAACGCTGCGGCAAAAAAACCCGAACAAAAGATATACACAAAGGGATTACGCGGCTGCGCCCGCTCGACCATGCGCGCACACCCTTCGGTCACGGCGATCGGCAACACAATCAGCAACACGCCATTGACGCCCATCGCGGCCAGATCCTGGCGCCCCAGCAGCACCAGCCCGACTTGCGCCACAAGCGCACCGACAAGCGCAAGCGGCCAGTCGAGCAGCAAGGTGACCACCGTCAGGCCAATAAAGTGATAAGACACCCCGCCCTCAAAATCACGGCGTACCAGCCATAGCAAAAACAGCCCGAACACCGTGCCAAACAACAGGTGCTGACGCCGCGTGTCGGCAAACAGCTCAACCCAGGGCGCGCGCCAGATGGCCCATAACACAACGGGTGCATAGATCAGCCAGCCAATCGTCAGCGTTTGTGTGGATAACACCTGTGCACTAATCATCTGTCCTGCCCGACCTTGTCAAAACACACCGCTCAACCCTCCCTGTTGGATGTGCCTGAGTCTACACCCGGACTTTCAGTAACACCTGTTTCAAGGCTAAGCTGCGTGCATGGACGACTCAGATTATTTACGCCTGCTCACCATCCAGGCCGAGCAAGCCAATGCCTTTTTATCCAATGCCCGCAAATGGGAGCGGGAGCGTTGGGTCTGCCAGCGCCTGCTGCAAGGGCTGAACATTCCCTACCACAGCGAAGATTTCCTGCAGGCGAGCCAGGAACCTCCTGACGTGCTGTTTGGCGATGCCCGCTTTGAAGTGTTCTTTGTGCTCGACGAAGGCCGTCGCCTGAACGATGAGTGGCGTGCAGAACTGCAACGCCGCCGCAGCGCCTATTCCCTGAGCCAACTGGTGCGTCGCGAAGCGCGACCCAAACGGATACCGGCGAGCAAGCTGTTGCAACGCCTGGGCCCGACCCTGCACAAAAAAGCCACTAACTACAAAGAACGCGATATCGACCTGGGACAGCTGGATATCATTGCGTTTTCCAGTCTCAAACGCGAAGTACTGGACCTTAACAGTCACTTCCCGCCACCGACCGAATATTTGCGCCAGGGCTGGCGCTCGCTGTCCCTGGTGGGGCCGACCTTTGCCCGTGTGCTGTTTGCCCAACCGGACGCACCGGATTTTCTGCGCAACAACCTCGGGCGCAGCATTATTTTTGATGTAGGCATCAGCCTGTGAGCCCGTTGCAAGAACTTATAGCCGAGGTTGCGCAAACCGGTCGCGTACGCTGGATCGGCGTGCGCCCCGAATCGCGGGCAGACATGCTTGAGCTCGATGCCGTAGAAGCCCGCCGCGAAGCCGGGCTGACCGGCGATCATGCCCGGCCCGGCGCCCGCAATGCACGCCAGGTAACGCTGATACAGTGGGAGCACCTGGCCGTTATCAGCTCGCTGATGGGGCGCCCACAGGATCAACCAATAGTGGCGCAGGATTTGCGGCGCAATCTGGTGATCAGCGGGATTAACCTGTTCAGCCTCAAGGGCAGGCGTTTCAGGATTGGCCAGGCCATTTTCGAAACCACTGGCTGGTGCCAGCCATGTGCCCGGCTGGAGCAGCGTCTGGGCCGTGGGACTTTCCAGGCGGTACGTGGCCACGGCGGAATCACGGCGCGGGTAATCGAAAGCGGGATCATTCGTCTAGACGACGAACTGCGGGTCGAGCCATTGGGCCCGGACGGCTATGCTTCTTTTCATCCCGGTTGATCAATGCTGTAGCTTTTACACACCCTGCAACGTCTATTTGACGAGGCCAAAAATATGCCCAGCCGTCTGAACCCCGATGATCTGAAGCGTGTCGAAGAGTACCTTCAACTGCCACAAAACCAGGTTGAGCGCCGGCCTTTCAGGCCCTGGCTGCTCCTTGCCATCGTGGTGATCGCGGTAATCGGCATGGGCCTTTTGAGCCGCCTCCTGAGTTACCTGGCGCTATGAGCTGCATTGCGCTCGCCCGGGTACGCTCAGGCACAGAATTCTTTTCAAGCCTTGTGAGTGATACCCATGACCCATCGTATTGTTATCGTCGGCGGCGGCGCCGGCGGCCTGGAGTTGGCGACCCGCCTGGGCAAGACTCTGGGCAAGCGCGGCAAGGCCAGCGTCACGCTGGTCGATACCAACCTGACGCATATCTGGAAACCGCTGCTGCATGAAGTCGCGGCCGGTTCACTGAACTCATCGGAAGACGAACTCAACTACGTCGCCCAAGCCAAATGGAATCACTTTCAATTCCAGCTGGGCCGCATGAGTGGACTGGATCGCGAGCTGAAAAAGATTTCATTGTCGGCGACCCTCGACGAAAACGGTCAAGAGCTGGTGCCTGCCCGCGAACTGGGTTACGACACCCTGGTAATTGCCGTGGGCAGTACCACCAATGACTTCGGCACCAAGGGCGCGGCCGAGCATTGCCTGTTCCTCGACACCCGCAAGCAGGCCGAGAAGTTTCATCAGCAACTGCTCAATCATTACCTGCGGGCCCACGCCGGGCAAAGCGATGCGCTCGAACAGATCAGCGTGGCCATTGTCGGCGCAGGCGCTACCGGGGTCGAGCTGGCTGCCGAACTGCACAATGCCGCCCATGAACTGGCAGCCTACGGCCTGGACCGTATCAAGCCGGAAAACATGCATATCACCCTGATCGAAGCGGGTCCACGGGTGCTGCCAGCCCTGCCGGACCGTATCGGCGGGCCTGTGCATAAAACCCTGGAAAAACTCGGGGTGACGGTGCTGACCAACTCTGCAGTGAGCGAAGTCACCGCTGACAGCTTGATCACCAAAGATGGTCAGGTGATTCCAGCAAGCCTGAAGGTCTGGGCCGCGGGGATTCGTGCGCCGGGCTTTCTGCAGGAAATTGCCGGGCTGGAAACCAACCGCATCAACCAGCTAGTGGTACGTCCCACGCTGCAAACCACCCGTGACGACAATATCTTTGCCTTCGGCGATTGTGCGGCCTGCCCGCAACCAGGCACCGACAAGCTGGTGCCGCCACGCGCACAAGCCGCTCACCAGCAAGCGTCGTTGCTGGCCAAATCGCTGAAACTGCGCATTGAAGGCAAAGCACAACTACCAGACTACAAGTACCGCGATTATGGCTCGCTGATTTCTCTGTCGAGCTTTTCGGCTGTGGGTAACTTGATGGGCAGCCTGATGGGCACGGTAATGCTTGAAGGCTGGTTGGCGCGGATGTTTTATATCTCGCTGTATCGCATGCACCAAATGGCGCTGTACGGAACCTTCCGCACCTTGATGCTGATGCTGGGCAGCAGAATCGGACGCGGCACCGAGCCGCGCCTGAAACTGCACTAAAGAGCACTTTTCATCCTGTGGGAGCTCTTGCAATCAACGCCCCGCGTGATTCCCTGCCTCGGCTTCACGGCCTTTAAAGCCGTGGGGCTGATGCTCTTCAAAGAATTGCACTGCCCGCACAAAATCCTGCAGCAGTAATTTGGCCATGTCGATCGACATCCCCTGCTTCACCAGAATCCGCTGCACCACCACGTTCTCGACATTGGCAGGCAAGCTATACGCAGGTACCAGCCAACCACGGGTGCGCAACCGATCAGCCAGGTCATAGAGCGAGTAACCAGGTTGGGCACCGGGCTTCAGACGCCAGGTCAGTGCTGGAATCCCCAACTGTGGATCACCGTTATAGAGCATCTCGAACGGCCCGACCTTGACCAGCTCTTTAGCCAGGAACTGCGCTGTTTCGTAGCAGGCTGAATGAATCCGCTCATAGCCCTCACGCCCCAGGCGCAGGAAGTTGTAGTACTGCGAGATGATTTGCCCAGCCGGGCGTGAAAAGTTCAGGGCGAAAGTCGGCATGTCGCCCCCCAGATAATTCACATGGAACACCAGCCCTTCAGGCAACTCCTTCTCGTCGCGCCAAACCACCCAGCCTGCGCCCAGCGGAGCCAGGCCAAACTTATGCCCGGAGGTGCTGATGGACTTGACCCGCGGCACGCGGAAATCCCAAAGAATATCCGGCGCACAAAACGGTGCCAGCATCGCGCCGCTTGCGCCGTCGACATGCAGATCGACGTTCAGGCCGGTGCTTTTTTGCAGATCATCCAGGGCATCGGACAGGGGCTTTACCGTTTCATACAACCCGGTAAACGTCTGGCCAAAAGTCGGCACCACGACGATGGTATTTTCATCGACCCGCTCCAGCATGTCCTCGGGAGTCATAAACCAATGGCCTTCCGACATCGGCACTTCACGAATTTCTACGTCCCAGTAACGAGCAAATTTGTGCCAGCACACCTGCACCGGCCCACACACCATATTCGGCGTAGCTGTCGGCTTGCCTGCCGCCTTGCGCAGCGCACGCCAGCGCCACAATGCAGCCAGACCACCGAGCATGCAGGCTTCGCTGGAACCCACTGTCGAAGTGCCAATGGTGGTGGCCGCCGCCGGGGAATGCCATAAGTCCGCCAGCATATGAATACAGCGGTTTTCCAGCTCTGCAGACTGCGGGTACTCGTCCTTGTCGATCATGTTCTTGTCGATCGACAGGTCCATCAGCTTGTGAACCTCGTCCTCCTCCCACGTCTGGCAAAAAGTCGCGAGGTTCTGCCGGGAGTTGCCATCCAGATACAACTCATCGTGAACCAGTTGATAAACCTCACCCGGCGCTTGCTCAGCCTCGGGGAACAGCTTGGTCGCAGCGGCATGAGCCAGCGCAGAAGAACCAAACACGGGGTCGACGTCCTTGTTGCGCTTGATACGGTGCAGTGCCATATGAACTCTCCTTGAGTATTGGTCAATCTATGAGCCCGCCCTTGCAACTCTGGCTCAGCTTCGGCCAAGCCAGCATAGACAAGCATTTGAGGTCTGCCGTCCGATTTCCGACCGCCGTGCATTTTCCGATCTATAGTCTCGAATCTTGAAAGTACTCACGGAGCGAGCGCGATGAAGCAAAGACCCACGTCCGTCGACAGCACGGTAAAACAGGCACTGGACCAGGCCCTGCAACGGTTTGCCAACAATCAGCACGGCAAGAATGCCAGCTACATCCCTTACCTGGCCTCAGTGCCATCCCACCTGTACGGCATCAGCATCATGTTCTGCGACGGCACCCATGCGGAGCTAGGCGACACCGATTACGCCTTCGCCATCGAATCAATTTCCAAGGTGTTTACCCTCGCCCATGTGCTCGATGAAGTGGGACCGCAGGCCTTGCGCAGCAAGATCGGTTGCGACCCCACGGGCGAGCCGTTCAATTCGGTGATCGCTCTGGAGCTGCACAAGGGTCGACCGCTCAACCCCTTTGTAAACGCCGGGGCCATGGCCACTGTCAGCCTGCTCGAAGCCAATACGGCGCAAGCCCGCTGGGAGCAGATCCAGGCGACTTACAACGTCTTCGCCGGGCGCGAACTGACGGTCAACGACGAGGTTTATCAATCAGAAGCCAAGACTAATCAGCACAACCGTGGCATTGCCTGGCTGCTGCAGAGTTACGGCTATATGTATGCCGACCCGATGGAAGTATGCGCCGTCTACACCCGCCAATGCTCGGTAGCGATCACCTGCCATGACCTGGTGACAATGGGCGCGACCCTGGCCAACGGTGGTATCAACCCGATCAGCGGGAAACGCGCGGTACAGGCCAAAAACGTGGCCCCCATCCTCGCCGAGATGACCTTGAACGGCCTGTATGACACCACGGGTGACTGGTACTACAAAGTTGGCCTGCCGGGTAAAAGCGGGGTCGGCGGCGGAATTCTGGCTGTGGTGCCGGGCGTATGCGCCATCGCCGCCTTTGCCCCGCCGCTGGATGTGGCCGGTAACAGCGTTCGCGGTCAACTGGCCGCCGAATACCTTAGCCGCACGCTCAATCTGAGCCTGTTGCACGAATTCGCGTAAGGGAGCGGGTTAATTATGGCTACCACCAGCAAAGCAAAAACCTACATGTCCTGGCTGACCAT
The DNA here is from genome assembly GCF_055408445.1 of Pseudomonas sp. B414. Classification (NCBI taxonomy): domain Bacteria; kingdom Pseudomonadati; phylum Pseudomonadota; class Gammaproteobacteria; order Pseudomonadales; family Pseudomonadaceae; genus Pseudomonas; species Pseudomonas sp. B414. Next base: position 48,403 of record NZ_JBUZTQ010000009.1, read on the forward strand.
CTGCTTCATGATGGTTGCAGCCGTTGCCAGTATTCGCTCATTGCCCAGCATGGCCGTCTATGGCCTGGGTTCGGTATTTCTCTATATCATCCCGGCACTGCTGTTTTTCATTCCGGTTTCCCTGGTCGCCTCTGAACTGGGTACCGGCTGGAACGGCGGGATTTATGGTTGGGTAAGGCAAGCCTATGGCGACCGCCCGGGCTTTTTCATCATGTGGTTCATGTGGGTGCAAGTGGTGGTCTGGTACCCGATCGTGCTTGGGTTTGGCGCAAGCACCATGGCGTATCTGATCAACCCCGAATTGGCCAAAAGCGGTGTATTTACTGCCGCTGTCATCATCGTCTTGTATTGGTTATCAACATTTGTCGCACTAAACGGGTTGACAGCCCTGTCCAAGCTGACGTCATGGTTCATGCTGCTGGGCACCGCATTGCCCGCCGCGCTGCTGGTTTTGCTCGGCGTGGCCTGGCTGGTGCTGGGGCATAAATCGGCAACCCCATTGACCTGGGATGCCTTGATTCCGGCGATTTTCGACACCCATTCCACAGTCAAATCCGGCTCGCGCAACCTGCACCCGGACTTTTGGCAGGAATTTACCGGTGCCATCACTGGCCTGGTACTGATTGTGAGTAACTTCCTGGCGTTTGCCGGTATCGAAATGAACGCCATTCACGCCAGGGAACTGCGCGACCCGCAAAAAGAAATGCCCCGAGCGATTCTGTTGGCTTTCTTTATGATCTTGCTGGTGTTTATCCCGCCTACCGTGGCCATTTCGCTGGTAGTACCCGCTGACTCGACCAGCCTTACCGCCGGGGTTATTCAGGCTTACGCTGCGTTCTTCCAGGGTTTCGACATGCCTTGGGCAACGCCGATCATGGCCATATTGCTGATTATCGGTGCTCTGGGCGGGGTTCTGGCGTGGACTGCCGGGCCATCTACGGGCCTGCTGTTTGTCGGCAAGGCCGGGATGCTTCCCCCGGTGATGCAGGAAGTGAACAAAAAAGGCGTGCAGAAAAACATTCTGTATTTGCAGGCCGTGATCGTCACCTTGCTGTCGACAATTTACATCTTTCTCGACAACGTATCCGATGCCTTCTGGATGATCAGTGCGATGGCAGCGCTGATGTACCTGATCATTTACGTGTTTATGTTTATGGCTGCCATGAAGCTGCGCAAAACACAGCCCAACGTAAAACGCGGTTATGTGCTCAAGGGGCTGCATGGCTGGTGCTATCTGGGGTTGTTTTCGACCTGCGTGGCGCTGATTTTCGGCTTTATTCCACCGAACAGCTTCAGCAGCATGCCGTTTTTCGAATATGCGGGGATTTTGTTGCTGGGCTTGATCGTGGCTGGCGTGCCGCCGTTTATCTTCTATGCGTTGCGCAAGCCGTCATGGCAGATGGTGCCCAAAGCCGAGTCCGATCAATACTCTGCAGCGCTGCAGGACCTTCAGGACGCGGATGACAAGGCGAAAAGCGCCACCTGAGACTGTAGTCGCTGCCGAGGCACGAAGGCTGCGATGCGAGTTTAGCGCGGAGCCTATTACGTGCCTCGCTGATACCTTCGCAGCCTTCGTGCCTCGGCAGCGACTACAAGACTGCTTTTATACAGGCATAAAAAAAGCGTCCAATGGACGCTTTTTTTATTAAATGGTGGGTCGTGTGGGATTCGAACCTACGACCAATTGGTTAAAAGCCAACTGCTCTACCAACTGAGCTAACGACCCAAAATTGCGTTGAAACTGGCTCCACGACCTGGACTCGAACCAGGGACCCAATGATTAACAGTCATTTGCTCTACCAACTGAGCTATCGCGGAACTACATATTTCAATTAAAACATAAATAAAAAAGCGTCCGTCAGGACGCTCTTTTATGGCCTCTGATGCGACTGGCATCAGCGCCTTATTTTCTACACCCATTACTGCCGGGCAGAAAATGGTCGGGGTAAGGGGATTCGAACTCCTGACATCCTGCTCCCAAAGCAGGCGCGCTACCGGACTGCGCTATACCCCGGTAAAAAAAAGCACCTTCAAGAGGTGCTTCTACGATCAGTGCTTTTGGCCTCTGATCTTAAGATCTAACCCCAGCGAACTGGAGCCAAAAATGGTGGGTCGTGTGGGATTCGAACCTACGACCAATTGGTTAAAAGCCAACTGCTCTACCAACTGAGCTAACGACCCAAAAATGGTCGGGGTAAGGGGATTCGAACTCCTGACATCCTGCTCCCAAAGCAGGCGCGCTACCGGACTGCGCTATACCCCGGCTTGAAAATGGCTCCACGACCTGGACTCGAACCAGGGACCCAATGATTAACAGTCATTTGCTCTACCAACTGAGCTATCGCGGAACTACATATTTCAATTTGTAACGTTGTTGCCTTACTGCTTTGCAACACTCTTCGAGTTCTTCGCATCGCTGCGTTGGCGTCTCTGAGGTCGGCTATTCTACAAGCTTTAAAAGCCTTGTCAACCCTTATTTTTCGTTAGAAGACAATTACTTAGCGCTTCTAGCGGGCTTCTCGGTTTGGGCCAAGTTGCCGTTACGGGTGACTTACTGCGGGGCGCATCTTACAAGCGTTTTCCTTACAGATCAACACTCTAGAAAAAAAAGGCCTCGCAAAGCGAGGCCTCTCTTAAAACACCGGTTTCAAGCCTTAGGCAAAGACGATCTCGTCGTCCTTCACGCTGGCTGTCACGGTGGTGCCTGGCAAGAACTGACCCGACAGAATCAGTTGCGCCAGCGGGTTTTCGATCCAGCGCTGGATCGCACGTTTCAGTGGGCGTGCGCCATAAACCGGGTCGTAACCAACCGCAATCAGCTTGTCCAGAGCATCCTGGTTCAGCTCAAGGCTGAGGTCACGTTCAGCCAGACGGCTACGCAGACGACCCAACTGGATCTCGGCAATGCCGGCAATTTGATCACGGGCCAGAGGCTCGAAGATCACCACTTCGTCGATCCGGTTCACAAACTCCGGACGGAAGTGGGTACTTACCGCATCCATCACCGCTGCGCGCTGCGCTTCGCGATCGCCGACCAGTTCCTGGATCTGTGCAGAACCCAAGTTGGAGGTCATCACGATCACCGTGTTGCGGAAGTCTACGGTGCGACCATGGCTGTCAGTCAGGCGACCGTCTTCCAGCACTTGCAGCAACACGTTGAACACGTCCGGGTGGGCCTTCTCGACCTCATCCAGCAGGATCACCGAGTAAGGCTTGCGCCGTACCGCTTCGGTCAAGTAACCGCCTTCTTCGTAACCCACATAGCCTGGTGGCGCACCAATCAGTCGAGCCACGGAATGTTTCTCCATGAACTCGGACATATCGATCCGCACCATCGCCTCTTCAGTATCAAAGAGGAACTCGGCCAGCGCCTTGCACAACTCGGTTTTACCCACACCGGTCGGGCCGAGGAACATAAACGAGCCACTTGGCCGGTTCGGGTCACTCAGGCCGGCACGGGAGCGGCGCACGGCGTTGGACACAGCCACAACCGCCTCGTCCTGACCGATCACGCGCTCATGCAACAGGCTTTCCATTTTCATCAGCTTGTCGCGTTCGCCTTCGAGCATCTTGGAGACAGGAATACCCGTCCACTTCGATACCACTTCAGCGATTTCCTCTTCGGTCACCTTGCTGCGCAGCAACTGGTTTTCAGTCTTGTTGCTGTGCTCATCGACCATCTGCAGGCTGCGCTCCAGATCAGGAATGATCCCGTACTGCAACTCAGCCATGCGGTTGAGGTTGCCGCCACGGCGAGCCACTTCAAGTTCCTGGCGCGCTTGCTCGATCTTCTGCTGGATCTGGGCGGAGCCCTGTACTTCGGCTTTTTCCGAAGTCCAGATTTCTTCCAGGTCAGAATACTCGCGCTCATGACGCTCGATTTCTTCCTGCAGTTTCTCGAGGCGTTTTTTCGCCGCCTCGTCTTCTTCTTTCTTCAGCGCCTGAGCTTCAACCTTGAGTTGAATCAAACGACGCTCAAGACGGTCCAGCACTTCAGGCTTGGAGTCGATCTCCATGCGAATGCGGCTGGCCGCTTCATCCATCAGGTCAATCGCCTTGTCAGGCAACTGCCGGTCAGTGATGTAGCGATGGCTGAGCTTGACCGCGGCGATAATCGCACCGTCGGTGATCGCCACCTTGTGGTGAACCTCATAGCGCTCTTTCAAGCCACGCAGAATCGCGATGGTGTCTTCTTCGCTAGGCTCGTCCACCAGTACTTTCTGGAAGCGACGCTCAAGCGCTGCGTCCTTCTCGATATATTGGCGATACTCGTTGAGCGTGGTCGCACCGACACAGTGCAACTCACCCCGAGCCAACGCAGGCTTGAGCATATTGCCCGCGTCCATGGCGCCTTCGCCCTTACCGGCACCCACCATGACGTGCAGTTCGTCGATAAACAGGATGACTTGCCCTTCCTGTTTCGACAGCTCGTTAAGCACCGCTTTCAGGCGTTCTTCGAACTCACCGCGGAACTTGGCACCGGCAATCAAGGCACCGATATCCAGCGACAGCAGACGTTTGCCTTTAAGGCCGTCAGGCACTTCACCGTTGATGATCCGTTGCGCTAGACCTTCGGCAATCGCAGTTTTACCCACGCCTGGCTCACCGATCAGCACCGGGTTGTTTTTGGTCCGGCGCTGCAGAACCTGAATGGTGCGACGAATTTCATCGTCACGACCGATCACCGGGTCGAGCTTGCCGTCTTCGGCGCGCTTGGTCAGGTCGATGGTGTACTTGTCCAGCGCCTGACGCGATTCCTCGACATTAGGGTCATTGACCGCTTCGCCGCCGCGCAGGTTGTTGATGGCGTTTTCCAGGGCTTTTTTGCTTACGCCCTGGCCCAGCAACAATTTGCCCAGCTTGCTGTTGTCGTCCATCGCCGCCAGCAATACCACTTCGCTGGTGATGTACTGGTCGCCTTTTTGCTGCGCCAGACGGTCTGCCTGGTTCAACAGACGCGCCAAGTCCTGCGACATGTTTACGTCGCCGGTAGGATTCTGGATTTTTGGCAGCTGATCGAGCTCTTTGGTCAGCTCTTTACGCAGGCTGTTTACATCAAAACCGACTTGCATCAGCAGCGGCTTGATCGAACCGCCCTGCTGTTCCAGCAATGCCTGCATCAAGTGCGCGGGCTCGATGGCCGGATGATCAAGGCCAACGGCCAATGACTGAGCATCGGACAACGCCAATTGCAACTTGCTGGTTAATCTATCTATACGCATTCGTCACCTTCCTTATGAGCAGGCCGGAGGGATGGAAACTCCTGAATGAAGAAACCTGCCAGATACCATAGTAGATGCGGGCGATTACGAGAGTTTCAAGCGTTTGGAAAATGACGCAGATCAGCTGAGCGGTCTTTCGATCCAGATCAGTGATGCGAAGCGGCCAGTGCGAGGACTGCGCCGATAGGAGAAAAAGCGCGGATCGGTCACGGTGCAAAAACCGCCACCGTATACCGCGGTGATGCCAAAGCGGGCCAGACGCAAACGCGCCAGCTCATAGATGTTGGCCATAAAACGCCCATCATTGACGCTGGGTACAAAGGCGCTGACGGCCCCGGGCATGTCAGCAACAAAGACTTCGCGAACTTCAGCGCCCACCTCAAAGGCCGTGGGGCCAATGGCCGGGCCCAGCCACACAAGAACCTCCTGTGGCGCAACATTGAGGCTTTGCGCGGCCGCTTCAAGCACCCCGGCCGCCAGCCCGCGCCAACCGGCATGAGCTGCCGCAACGCGAGTGCCGGCACGATCGCAGAACAACGCAGGCAAGCAATCGGCCGTCATTGCCGTGCAGGCAATCCCGGGGGTTGCTGTCCAGCTGGCGTCGGCTTCGACAATCAGTTCGGGATTGGCAGGTACGACCACAACCCCGTGAACCTGGCTGAGCCAAGCGGGCTGTACATCAAAAATATGGGTAAGGCGCTGGCGGTTATGTGCAACAGCGACAGGGTCGTCGCCTACATGGTCGCCCAGGTTGAAGCTGTCGAACGGCGCCAGACTGACGCCGCCCGCACGGGTGGTCACACAGGCCCTGATGCCTGCCGGCGCAGGCCAGTCAGGAATCAGGAAGGTGTTCACCCGATAAATGCCTCACGGTCTTGCTTGAGCAACGTCAGCAACCAGACAAAATCGTCCGGCAGTGCTGATTCCCAGCTCATGCGCTTACCGGTCGTCGGATGGTCCAGCTCGAGGAAACGGGCATGGAGCGCCTGACGCGGGAAGTTTTTCAGGGATTCGACCATGGTGATGCTGGCAGATGGCGGAATACGGAAGCGACCGCCGTAGGCAGGGTCTCCGACCAACGGGAAGTTGATATGGGACATATGCACACGGATCTGGTGCGTACGACCGGTTTCCAGCTTGACCCGCACATGGGTATGGGAACGGAAGCGCTCCAGCACGCGGTAATGACTTACCGCCTGCTTGCCGCCTTCCATTACCGCCATACGCTGGCGCTGCTGGCCGTGACGACCGATGGGCGCGTCAATCTTGCCCCCGGCGGTGACGACACCGATAACGATGCACTCATAGATACGGCTGACACTGCGGCTCTGCAACTGTGTAACCAGTTGCGTCTGCGCCTGAATGGTCTTGGCGACCACCATCAGACCAGTGGTGTCCTTGTCCAGGCGATGCACGATCCCCGCACGCGGCACATTGATAATGTCCGGTACGTGGTGCAGCAAGGCATTGAGCAAAGTACCGCTGGCATGCCCTGCAGCCGGGTGCACCACCAGGCCCGCAGGCTTGTTGATGACCAGGATGTCATCGTCTTCGTAGACGATATCCAGGGGGATGTCTTCAGCGATCCACTCACCCTGGGCTTCCTGCTCTGCAGTCAGCTCCAGGATGGCACCACCATGCACAATGTCACGGGGGCGTATGACCGCTCCGTCCACAGTCAGGCGGCCGTCTTTGATCCAGGCGGAAAGGCGCGAGCGCGAGTGCTCAGCGAATAATTGTGCGGCGACTTGATCGAGGCGTTGGCCACCCAGTTCGGACGGCACCTCTTCGCGAAGTTGAATTTTCTCGGACATGCTCATCAGGACCGCGCCAAGCCTTTGGTTTCGGCTGCGCGCTTGTGGTTAAATACGGCGTCTTTTGCCCCGAGGCTTTTCACGGGGCGCTCATCATAACAGGACGGACCCGCCCAAGACAGCGGCCGTCATAGGGACGCAAGCCGCCATGCAAGTGAGACACCTGCTGCTGATCGCCATCCTCGCACTGACTGCCGCTTGCTCGTCGACTAAAGAAGTCGTTGACGAAAACCTCAGCGAAGTCGAGCTGTACCAGCAGGCACAGGCCGACCTGGACAACCACAGCTATACCAGTGCTACCGCCAAACTCAAGGCTCTGGAGTCACGCTACCCGTTCGGTCGCTATGCCGACCAGGCCCAGCTTGAACTTATTTACGCCTACTACAAGAACTCCGAACCTGAAGCGGCCAAGTCGGCAGCCGAACGGTTTATCCGCCTGCACCCGCAACATCCCAACGTTGATTACGCCTATTACCTTAAAGGCCTGACCTCGTTTGATCAGGACGTGGGCCTGCTGGCGCGCTTCCTGCCGCTGGACATGAGCAAGCGTGACCCTGGCGCTGCCCGTGACTCCTACAACGAGTTCGCCCAGCTCACCAGCCGCTTCCCCAACAGCCGTTACGCACCTGATGCCAAGCAGCGCATGATTTACCTGCGTAACCTGCTGGCAGCGTATGAAATCCACGTAGCCGATTACTACCTGACTCGTCAGGCTTATGTTGCCGCTGCCAACCGTGGTCGCTATGTAGTCGAGAACTTCCAGGAAACCCCTTCGGTCGGTGACGGCCTGGCGGTGATGGTCGAGTCTTACCAGCGCATGCACCTCGACCAGTTGGCCAACACCAGCCTTGAAGTGCTCAAGGCCAACTACCCGGATCACCCGAGCCTGGTTGACGGTCAGTTTGTGCCGCAGGTTTCCGAGTCGGACAACCGCTCGTGGCTGAGCAAGGCCACTCTTGGCCTGATCGAGTCCAGCACACCACTGCCACCGGGTGAAACCCGCGCAAACATGGATATCCAGAAGCAGTATCAGGATGCCAAGGATGCAATCCCGGCCGAGCTGAAGCCAAAAGATGCTGATGGCAACATCATCGAAGAGCCAGAAGCTGAAGGCAAAAGCCGCTCCTGGTTCAGCTACATGACCCTGGGCCTGTTCGACTGATTGTTCAGCGCCCAAAAAAAGAGCCCTGCGGGGCTCTTTTTTTATGTTTGATTTGCCGCTGTGCGCCTGCCGGGACCTTGGCTAAACTGGGGCATCTTTTCTCGAATAGCGAATAACCATGTTTCGTTTACTGATCTGGGCTGCGTTGATTGCTGCGGGTGTTTGGCTGTGGCGCAAATACAAGGCCAGCCTGGCCGAGACCAAAAAACCGGTCGACCCGGGTGTACAACCCATGGTGCGCTGCGCCCACTGTGGCGTGCACCTGCCCCGTGATCGCGCCCTGAGCCAGCAGCAGGAGTGGTATTGCACCCAGCAGCATCTGGAGCAAGGGCCAAAACCAAGAGGCTAAGCCATCTGTAGTCGCTGCCGCAGGCTGCGAAAAGGCCCGTAGGGCCTTCCGCTGCGCACCCCATCGCAGCCTTCGTTCCTCGTCAGCGACTACAGAAATCTCTCATTTTTTTGTAGCCGCTTAAATCCGCCCTTCTGGCGCATAAGGCGCCGGGTCAATAATCGGCTCACGGCCCAGCAACAGGTCAGCAAACAGCTGACAAGAGGCAGGCGCCAGTACCAGCCCGTTGCGATAATGCCCGCAGTTAAGCCACAACCCGTCAAAACCTGACACCCGCCCAATATACGGAATGCCCTCGGGCGAGCCCGGGCGCAAGCCTGCCCAATGCCCTACCACCTCAGCATCAGCCAATGCCGGGATCAATTCGACCGCCGAAGCCTTGAGGCTCTCAAGCGCCGTCAGGGTCGGGGTTTTGTCAAAACCTTCATGCTCCAGCGTACTGCCTATCAGGATATGGCCGTCGCGACGCGGAATCGCATAACGCCCTTTTGCCAGCACCATGCACGACAAAAAGTCGGACGCGCACTTGTACAGGATCATCTGACCCTTGACCGGCTCCACGGGTAATTCAAGGCCCAGGCTACCCAACAGCTCGCCACTCCAGGCCCCCGCCGACAAAACCACCTCATCGCCGCGAACTTCACCTTGGGCGGTATTCACCCCGGCAATTTTCTCGCCTTCGCGGATAAACCCGAGCACTTCACATTGCTCGTAAATCTTGACATTGGGCATAGCCTGCAACGCAGCCTTTAGCGATTTGACCAGCCGCGGATTACGTACATTGGCCACATCGGCCATATAGATGGCACGCGAATAACCACCGCCCAGCACCGGCACTGCATCATTAACCGCCGAAATATCGGTCGCCGCCAGTGGTCGCCCCTCGCGCCCGGCCCACTCCAGCGCCTGGGCTTCATCATCCAGATCCAGCCAGTACAGGCCGGTGGTGTGCACCTCTGGATCTACGCCCGTCGAGGCAAACAAACTCTCGGCCAGTTGCGGGTAAAAGTCCTGCGACCAGTGCGCCAGCGCCGTAACGGCACAGTTGTAGCGCCACGGATAAAGCGGCGAAACAATGCCGCCGCCCGCCCAGGAGGATTCCTGCCCTACCCCGCCACGATCCAGCAGAATCACCTGCTCTACATCAGCCGCCAGATTAAACGCAGTCAGCAGGCCAATAACCCCGCCCCCGACAATTACCACCCGTTGCTGCCTAGCCATCTGTCGATCCAGCCTGTCATTCAAAATCAATCATTAGCGCCCCCAACACTGCTGCAGTGTCAGGCCAGGGGCGGCCTGGGTTATCGCTGCCAAACCGGTATCGGTCAGCGTAAAGCTCCCGCAAGGGTCCCCCGCCATTGCCGAACCCTGTTTAGGCGTTGCCGTCAGCAGGTAGTCGTGATCCGCTAGAGCAACACTGATGTCGTAATGCTGATTACCTGAACGGAGGCCTTGCCATCTGCTATATACCGCGTTTTTGGCATAAAAACGCTCAAGACTTTGGGCTTGTTCCGTCAACAGGACGATGATTTGAGAGCGATAAGCGCGCGTCACATAATCGCCATATAACGGATAAACGAATGCACCAAGGATACCGATGATCATCACTACGATCATCAGTTCGATCAGGGTAAAACCTGCTGCGCATCTATACATCGGGTATTCCCTATTGCAGTTGCCGCCACATGACCCGGTCAAAACTCGGGGCCACAGCCCCTTTTGAAGCCTTGTCCACTGCCTGGTAACGGGCATAAAAACTCTCCAGCACCGTGCGCGACATCCCGCGCCAGCCAATGGCGGTAACGCGATACAAACGGGTAGTGGTCGTCACGGGCAAATGGGCCGGGGTAATACTTGGGCCAAGATTCTGTACGCCATACAGCCCATCCTCAACGCTGACCCAACTCACCCCGGATCCAGGGTCAACTCCCGGTGCTGCCCGGGTGCGCGCCTCCAAGGGCGGGTTACAGCTCACTGGCAAAGTGCACGGCAATACCCCGACCCACTGAATCTCAAGCCAGGCTTCACCACTGGCAAGCGCGGCCTCTGCGGCCTGAAATGAATGGTTGGCATGCTGGATGCCTGCGGCCATTTTTTCCTGCTGCATGGCACTGACCATTGCAGCCATCCCGATCAGACTGAGCAGCGGCATAAAAACCAGGCTTACCAGCAGTGCCATGCCACGCTGACAACTCAATGAAACAAGCATGATGTGAGCCCTACGTCAGCCGGTTACGCAAGGCGACTTCCAGCTGATAGACCTGATCCTTGACTCGCCCCGCGGGGTCTCGCAATGTCAGGCCAATACGCACGCTGCGCAGGCTGGAAGCATTTCTTGCAAGCTTTTCATAGCGCAGTACCGACTGTGCACCTGCCGAACCGGCTACACCAAAACTCACGTCAAATGCAGCCACATTGTCGATCAGCACCGTTTTATTGGGTCCTGTCTTCAACTGGCCATTTTCAAAACGGTAAAACAACTCTCGCAGGGGAAATCCCGTTTCACCGGGAGCCAAAGACAATTTTGCCCCAGGGTAGGCTTGGGCAAAGGTTGCGCAGTCGGAGACCACCGTCCAGTCGGCCCTGGCCGCCTGAAGCCCCACGCCCGAACTGATCATACGCAACGCCCCTCGATGCCAGGACACCGGCGTTTTAAATACTGCAGGCGCATCAACGATACGATCGAGCGAAAGACAACCAAACATGCCCGCCATGCGTATCTCCTGCGCCAGCTTGCTCAGCACAAAACGCGCATCCTCTTGCAGCATTGCCGATGAACGCTGACTTAGATACGTCTCTCGACTGCTCAAGAACAGTTGTGTCATGCCCAGTACTACCAGCATTCCCAGCGCCAGAGCAACCATCAGCTCGATCAGGCCAAAACCTGAACCCGGTTTGTTCATGATGACCTGGCCTTGGCACGCAACTGATCCTGCCTGCTGTAGGCAACGAAACTGTCCTGGGTATTTATCAGCGCGCTTGCCGTAAGCCTCAAGGCACTGAGTTGCATCCCGGCAGAACCCAACAGGCTGATAAACAGAATCAACAGCGCGATAAGCACTTCGATCAAGGTCATCCCGTGTTGCCGGCTTCTATCTAATCGAGGCATCCGAACCATCCATATCAGTGGGGTCAACGACACGTCCTGTGCCGCACAGACAAAAGCCTAGCCCCGCTCACGGCTCCCCACAGTAGGAAGAAGCCAAGCAATGCCATCTGACTATTCGTCTGATTTTGTGAGCCGTTAACGGCCAACAAATATGCCGAAACCATTGCCAGGCATCTTTAGCGACAGGCTCAGCTATACAGAGAACACACACCTGAAACGTCCAGGAAGGACACTGTGTATCAACGTGGCATAAGTTTGATCCAGCTACTGCTGACGCTGATGATCGTGGCAATTACGGCCCGATTTACCAGCCCGGCCTATAGCGTCCTCATAGAGCATCAACAGCGTCAGGTGGCTGCTGAACAGCTGGCCAGCAGCCTGCGTAACGCTCGCGCCCAAGCATTGCTGCGCCAGCAATATGTGGTGGTTTATGCACGCGAAGGGGACTGGAGCCAGGGCTGGCGGACTATTCTGGACTTGAGTGGCAAGGGCCATATGGACAAGAGCAACCCGGTACTGGTCGAGGCACAGGGCAGTGGCCGCATACCCATCGCGGGCAATACACCGGTTAAACAGTATGTGCGGTTCAGCCCGCTGGGGGAGCCACTGCTAAGCGGGGGCGCCTTTCAGGCCGGAACACTGCATATTTGTCAGGCAGGGACTGCGCAGAGCCACTATCAAGTGGTGCTGGCAAAGAGCGGGCGTATCAGCCTGCGCAGCGATAAAACTGCACAGGCGTTATGCCGGTACGCTTAGGTGATGGCGCGAACGCGCAACTCTTTGGGCATGGAGAACGTAACATTCTCTTCGCGACCGGCCAGCTCATCGGCACCGGTTGCGCCCCAGGCATGCAGCTGCTGAATCACGCCGCGCACCAGTACTTCAGGGGCCGAAGCACCGGCGGTAATACCAATGCTTTTCACCCCGTCGAACCAGGTTTTTTGCAGGTCTTCGGCACCGTCGATCAGGTAGGCCGGGGTCTGCATGCGTTCAGCCAGCTCGCGCAGGCGATTGGAGTTGGAGCTATTCGGGCTGCCCACCACCAACACCACATCGCACTCGTCGGCCAGTTGTTTGACCGCATCCTGACGGTTTTGCGTGGCGTAGCAGATATCGTCCTTGCGCGGCCCGCCAATGGCCGGGAAACGCGAACGCAGGGCGTCGATCACACGGCTGGTGTCATCCATCGACAAGGTGGTCTGGGTCACAAAGGCCAGTTTTTCCGGGTCTTTGACCTGCAGGTTGGCGACGTCCTTTTCATCTTCGACCAGATAGATCGCGCCACCATTTCTGGCATCGTACTGACCCATGGTGCCTTCGACTTCCGGGTGACCGGCGTGGCCAATCAGGATGCACTCACGACCGTCACGGCTATAGCGCGCCACTTCGATATGCACCTTGGTGACCAGCGGGCAGGTTGCGTCAAACACCTTGAGCCCACGCCCGGTGGCCTCTGTACGCACAGCCTGGGAAACACCGTGGGCACTGAAGATGACGATGACGTCGTCCGGCACCTGGTCCAGTTCTTCGACAAAGATCGCGCCACGGGAGCGCAGGTCTTCAACGACAAATTTGTTGTGCACCACTTCGTGGCGAACATAGATAGGCGGACCGAATACTTCCAGAGCACGATTGACGATTTCAATCGCACGGTCCACCCCGGCGCAGAAGCCACGGGGGTTGGCGAGTTTGATATGCATGCTGGGCCTCGTGGGACGCGCAGAAAAATAATGCCAATCAGGCCCGGCCGCAGCCGGGCACTGAATTACAGCGCTTGAACGTCTTTGATTTCCACGTCGAAGGTCAGGGTCTTGCCTGCCAACGGGTGGTTGAAATCAATAGTGACTTGCTCGTCATCGAACTCTTTGACCACACCCGGAAGCTCGGTGTTGGCCGCGTCGTTGAAGATCACCAGCAAACCTTGCGACAACTCCATGTCCTTGAACTGCGAACGCGGAATGATCTGCACATTTTGCGGGTTGGGCTGGCCAAAGGCGTTTTCCGGAAGAATCTCCAGAGTGCGCTTGTCGCCTGCCTTGAAACCGAACAATGCTGCTTCAAAACCTGGCAGCAGACTGCCGTCACCCACCTTGAAAGTAGCTGGGGATTTGTCGAAAGTGCTGTCGACAGTGTCGCCATTCTCAAGACGCAAAGCGAAATGCAGAGTGACCTGCGTGTTCTGACCAATACGCTGCTCAGTCATGAGCGGGTTCTCCGGACTTTTTACTTTTAAACATATCCAGCGCCAGCATCACGGCACCTACGCAAATCGCACTGTCGGCGAAGTTGAACGCAGGGAAATACCAGCGATTTTGCCAATGCACCAAAATGAAATCGACTACATGGCCGTAGACAATACGGTCATACAAATTACCCAGTGCGCCGCCCAGAATCAGGGCAAGAGCGATGGCCAACCAGGTATCACTGCGTCCAAGACGCTTGAGCCAGACCACCAGCACGGCACTGACCACGACCGCGATCAGTGCAAACAGCCAACGCTGCCAGCCGGCACTGTCAGCCAGAAAGCTGAAGGCCGCACCGGTGTTGTAGGCCAGTGTCCAGCTGAAGAGATCCGGGATCACTACAATCTGCTGATACATCTGCAGCGAGTTGTCGAAGTAGACCTTGCTGGTCAGGTCGATGACCAGGACCAGCACAGTCAACCAGAGCCAGCCCAGGCGCCCGAAGCGCCCGGTAGTGCTGGTATTAGGCATAGTGACGTACCTCGCCGGCGCCGCTGATGTTGTCGACGCAACGACCGCAGATCTCCGGATGCTCCGGGTTCACGCCGACGTCTTCACGGCAGTGCCAGCAACGGGCGCACTTGGCATGGGCCGACTTGACCACCTTGAGCTTGAGACCTGCCACTTCGGTAACCACGGCATCCGCTGGCGCCTGCACGAAGGGTGCAACGCTGGCGGTGGACGTGATCAGTACGAAGCGCAGTTCATTGCTCAGCTTGGCCAGGTCCGCTGCCAGGGCATCTTCGGCGAACAGGGTGACTTCAGCCTGCAAGTTGCCACCAATGGCCTTGGCCGCGCGCAGGTTTTCCATCTCTTTGTTGACCGCTACCTTGACCGCCATGATCCGCTCCCAGTAGGCGCGATCCAGCTCGGTGCCTTCCGGCAGTTCAGTCAGGCCTTCGTACCAGGTGTTGAGCATGACCGATTCGTTGCGCTCGCCCGGCAGGTATTGCCACAGCTCGTCGGCAGTGAATGCCAGGATCGGCGCGATCCAGCGCACCAGCGCTTCAGAGATGTGGAACAGTGCGGTCTGGCACGAACGACGGGCCTTGCTGTCGGCGCCCGTGGTGTACTGACGATCCTTGATGATGTCCAGGTAGAAACCGCCCAGCTCCTGCACGCAGAAGTTGTGCACCTTGGAATACACGTTCCAGAAGCGGTATTCACCGTAGTGCAGCTCAAGTTCACGCTGCAGCAGCAGGGCACGGTCCACGGCCCAACGGTCCAGTGCCAGCATTTCTTCGGCAGGCAGGATGTCGGTAGCCGGGTTGAAGCCGGTCAGGTTCGACAACAGGAAGCGCGCGGTGTTACGGATACGCCGGTAGGCATCGGCGCTGCGCTGCAGGATCTGGTCGGAAACCGCGATTTCACCCGAGTAGTCGGTGGAAGCCACCCACAGACGCATGATGTCGGCACCAAGGGTGTCATTGACCTTTTGCGGTGCAATCACGTTGCCCAGGGATTTGGACATCTTGCGCCCTGCTTCGTCCACGGTGAAGCCGTGGGTCAGCAGTTCGCGGTACGGCGCGTGGTTGTCGATGGCACAACCGGTCAGCAACGAGGAATGGAACCAGCCACGGTGCTGGTCGGAACCTTCCAGGTACAGGTCGGCACGCGGACCAGTCTCGTGACCCATCGGGTGCGAGCCGCGCAGAACATGCCAGTGCGTGGTGCCCGAATCGAACCACACGTCCAGGGTGTCGCTGATCTTGTCGTACAGCGGCGCTTCGTCGCCCAGCAGTTCGGCGGCGTCCATCTTGAACCAGGCTTCGATGCCTTCGACTTCAACGCGCTTGGCCACTTCTTCCATCATTTCGACGGTACGCGGGTGCAGCTCGCCGCTTTCCTTGTGCAGGAAGAACGGGATCGGCACGCCCCAGTTGCGCTGACGCGAGATGCACCAGTCCGGACGGTTGGCGATCATCGAATGCAGGCGCGCCTGGCCCCAAGCCGGTACGAACTGGGTGTCTTCAATAGCCTGAAGCGCACGGGTACGCAGGGTGTCGCCAGCCGTTGGCTGCTTGTCCATACCGATAAACCACTGCGCAGTGGCGCGGTAGATCAGCGGAGTCTTGTGGCGCCAGCAGTGCATGTAGCTGTGGCTGATGGTTTCGGTGAACATCAGCGCACCGGCTTCGATCAGCTTGTCGATGATGTTCTGGTTGGCCTTCCAGATGAACTGGCCGCCGAAGAACTCAAGCGATGGCACGTATACGCCATTGCTTTGCACTGGATTGATAATGTCGTCGTTGACCATGCCATAGGCTTTGCAGGTCACGAAGTCGTCTACGCCGTAAGCCGGGGCAGAGTGAACCACGCCAGTGCCAGCACCCAGTTCAACGTACTCGGCCAGGTAAACCGGCGACAGGCGATCGTAGAACGGATGACGGAAATTGATCAGTTCCAGTGCCGCACCGGTGGTGGTGGCAACAACCGAACCTTGCAGGTCGTAGCGCGCCAGGCACGACTCGACCAGTTCTTCGGCCAGTACCAGCAGCTTGTCGCCCACGTCGACCAGCGCGTAGGTGAATTCCGGGTGCACGTTAAGCGCCTGGTTGGCCGGAATGGTCCACGGGGTAGTGGTCCAGATCACGATCGCAGCAGGTTTGCTCAGTGCCGCCAGTCCAAAGGACTCGGCCAGTTTGGCATCATCGGCAACCGGGAAGGCAACGTCGATGGCAGCAGACTTCTTGTCCTGGTATTCGACTTCAGCTTCGGCCAAGGCCGAACCACAATCAAAGCACCAGTTCACCGGCTTGAGGCCTTTGAACACGAAACCGCCCTTGACGATTTCGGCCAAGGCACGGATTTCACCGGCTTCGTTTTTGAAGTCCATGGTTTTGTACGGGTTGGCGAAATCACCCAGCACACCCAGACGGATGAACTCGGATTTCTGCCCTTCGATCTGCTCGGTGGCGTAGGCACGGCACAGCTCGCGGGTTTTATCCGCAGGCAGGTTCTTACCGTGAGTCACTTCAACCTTGTGCTCAATCGGCAAGCCGTGGCAATCCCAGCCCGGCACGTACGGCGCGTCAAAACCCGACAGGGTCTTGGAGCGGATGATCATGTCTTTCAGAATCTTGTTCAGCGCATGACCGATATGGATTGTGCCGTTGGCATACGGAGGACCGTCGTGAAGTACGAACTTCGGACGATCCTTGCCAATCTCGCGCAACTTCCCGTACAGGCCAATGCTGTCCCAGCGCTGCAAAATTTGCGGTTCGCGCTGTGGCAGGCCGGCCTTCATTGGGAAGGCGGTGTCCGGGAGGTTTAGCGTGGCTTTGTAGTCGGTCATTTCAGGCTCTTTTTAAGCGGTTGACCCAGCCAATAGGCTCGGGCGGCGGCGACGTCCGCATTGATCGCCGTCTTGAGCGCCTCCAGGGAGGCGAAACGCTGCTCATCACGCAGCTTGTGGTGGAATGCCACGTTCAGACGCCGACCATACAGATCGCCGGCGAAATCCAACAGATGTACTTCAAGATGGGCGCTGCCATCCCCTGCTACGGTTGGCCGCACGCCGATATTGGCGACGCCGGGCCAGGTTTTACCATCGATCTCGACGCTGGCCAGGTACACCCCGGTCAACGGCACACGACGACGCTTGAGCTGGATATTGGCGGTCGGCGTGCCCAATTGGCGCGCCAGTTTTTGCCCGTGCAATACCCGGCCAGCGATTTGAAAAGGACGCCCCAGCAAACGTTCTGCCAGGGAGAAATCGGCGCCAGCGAGGGCGTCACGCACCTTGGTGCTGCTGATTCGTACACCGTCCAGCTCGACGGTTTGCGCCGCCTCGACGGTAAAGCCCTGCATCTGGCCAGCTTGCTGCAAAAAGTCAAAGTCGCCGACGCGGTCGCAGCCAAAACGGAAGTCGTCACCGACCTCCAGATGCTGCACACCCAGGCCGTCGACCAGAATGGTATCGACGAACTCGGCAGCGCTGAGCTTGCACAGACGTTGATTGAATGCCAGGCACAGCACCCGGTCGACTCCGGCGTCAGCCAGCAGTTGCAGCTTGTCGCGCAACCGGGCCAGACGTGCCGGAGCCGTATCCGGGGCAAAGAATTCGCGCGGCTGCGGCTCGAAAATCACCACGCAGCTGGGCACGCCCAACTCCAGTGCACGCTCACGCAGCCGGCCCAGGATAGCCTGGTGACCACGGTGTACACCGTCAAAGTTGCCAATAGTGGCGACACAGCCCCGATGCTGGGGCCGCAGATTGTGAAGGCCTAGAACCAGCTGCATAACGCGCTTCTTGCTCATAAAGTGGTCGATTATAACCACACCCGGCCCAGTACGACAGGCAACAGCGCAAGGCAAATCGGGTCAATTCGACAAAATCGACGTCTGACCCGTAATTAGCTTACATAAGTGACTTGCGGGCGAAATCCTTCAAACGCAAGCCCAACAGCAGCAGCATACCGAAATACGCCAGCACGCCAGCAACCACCAGCCCGCCCAGACGAATAAAACGCTCCAGCATATTGCCGTGATCCCAGGCTGGCATCAGCTGCATCAAGCCCAGCAATACCGCCGACATCACCGTCACGGCCAACACCAGCTTGAACAGGTATTTGATCCAGCCCGGCTGCGCGACAAACAATTTTTGCCGGCGCAATTGCCAGAACAGCAACCCGGCATTGATGCAGGCGCCTACGCTGATGGCCAACGCCAGACCGGCATGCTGCAACGGTACAATAAACACCAGGTTGAGCAATTGCGTCACCACCAGGGTGAAGACGGCGATTTTGACCGGGGTGCGAATGTTCTGCTGTGCATAAAAGCCTGGCGCCAGCACCTTGATAATGATGATCCCGAGCAAGCCCAGCGAATAAGCGATCAATGCTCGCTGGGTCATGGCCGCATCCAGCGCGGTGAACTGGCCGTATTGGAACAGCGAAACGGTCAGTGGCTCGGACAAAATGGCCAGCGCCAGGGAACATGGCAGCACCAGCACAAAACACAAGCGCAAGCCCCAGTCGAGAATCCGCGAATACTCCTGGCGGTCTTTGTTGGCGTAGGTCTTGGACAGGGTTGGCAACAGGATGGTGCCCAGCGCCACGCCCAGAACCCCTGAAGGCAACTCCATCAGACGATCCGCGTAGTACATCCACGACACCGATCCGGCCACAAGGAACGAGGCAAATATCGTATTGATGATCAGAGAAATCTGACTAACCGAGACCCCAAGGATGGCTGGCAGCATCTGCTTCATCACCCGCCACACACCGGTATCGCGCAAATTGAGCCGTGGCAGCACCAGCATGCCGATCTTTTTCAGGTGCGGAAGCTGGAACAGCAACTGCGCCAGACCACCGACCAGCACCGCCCAACCCAGAGCCATGACCGGCGGATCGAAGTACGGCGTGAGGAACAACGCAAAAATAATCATGCTGACGTTAAGCAGGGTCGGCACAAAGGCCGGCACTGCAAAACGGTTCCAGGTATTGAGGATCGCCCCGGCCAGGGAGGACAGTGAGATCAGCAATATATAGGGGAAGGTGACCCGCAGCATGTCGCTGGTGAGCTCGAATTTTTCCGGGGTTGTGGCAAATCCGGGAGCCGTAGCCCAGATGACCCAGGGGGCCGCCACCATGCCCAGCACCGTGACAATGGCCAGCACCAGGGTCAACAACCCGGCGACATAAGCGACAAAAGTACGGGTCGCCTCCTCGCCTTGCTGGCTTTTGTATTCGGCAAGAATCGGCACGAAGGCCTGGGAAAAAGCGCCCTCGGCAAAGATCCTGCGCAGCAGATTGGGCAGTTTAAAGGCAATAAAGAACGCATCCGTGGCCATCCCGGCACCAAAGGCACGGGCAATAATGGTGTCGCGAATGAAGCCCAGAACCCTGGAAATCATGGTGATTGAGCTGACGGCAGCCAACGACTTGAGCAAATTCATTGAAAGAGTTTTTGCCTATAGAGAAAGAGCAGGCGAACAAAGCGCCCACTTATGCGATACTGCGCGCCGCAACAGCACAGAGCCAAGCTCGCGAGTTTACAGGTCAAGCGCCGGAAATAAATATCCCGTCTGCCTCGATCCACCACTCAGCGGATCGCATCAAACGCCCTTGACAAGAGATCTCGTCATCGGCATGATTCGCGGCCTATTTTGTTTGTTATTTCCCAAAAGTCTTTCGAGGAGCTCGACGGTGGCCAACACACCTTCCGCCAAAAAACGTGCAAAACAGGCTGAGAAGCGTCGCAGCCACAACGCCAGCCTGCGTTCCATGGTTCGTACCTACATCAAGAATGTAGTTAAAGCCATCGACGCAAAAGACGCTGCTAAAGCGCAAGCTGCTTATGTTCTGGCTGTACCTGTTATCGACCGTATGGCCGATAAAGGCATCATCCACAAGAACAAAGCTGCTCGCCATAAGAGCCGCCTGAATGGCCACGTCAAGGCGTTGAACCTTGCGACTGCCGCTTAAGCGATAAGCTTTTTAAAAAACCGACCTTAGGGTCGGTTTTTTATTGCCCGGAATTTGCCCCGTACAATAAAAAACCGCGACAAGCGCGGTTTTTTTTGGACAGGCTTTACTCGTGCGGCCACGGCAAAATCGGAATGGCCGTCACCGCATTCTGCGGACTGCCCTCGATCAAACGGTCGCTGTACACCAGATACACCAGCGTATTGCGCTTTTTATCAAGGAAACGCACTACCTGCATGGTCTTGAAGACCAGCGATGTGCGCTCCTTGAACACCTCATCACCGTCTTTCAGATCGCCTTTGAAGCTGATCGGCCCGGTCTGACGGCAGGCAATCGACGCTTCAGCGCGATCTTCAGCCAAACCCAGACCACCCTTCATACCACCCGTCTTGGCACGAGACAGGTAACAGGTCACGCCATCAACCTTCGGATCATCAAACGCTTCGACCACGATGCGATCATTGGGCCCGACAAATTTGAAGACCGTGGACACCGAACCAATCTCTTCGGCCGACGCCAGCAACGGCATCGCCAGCATCAACCCCAAAAAACCGCCAATCAAGCGCATACCACACCTCAAATTCATACCAGAATCAGGTTATCGCGATGAACCAGCTCAGGTTCCGCCATATACCCCAACAAGCCGACAATCGCATCTGACGATTGTCCGATAATCTTTTGCGCCTCGGCAGCACTGTAGTTTGCCAGACCACGGGCAATCTCCCGCCCGTCCGGCGCCACACAGACCACCATCTCACCACGACGAAAACCACCCTGAACCGCCTTGACCCCAACCGGTAACAGGCTTTTATTGCCCTTGGACAAGGCCGCCACAGCCCCCTCATCCAGCACCAGGGTGCCACGGGTTTGCAGGTGCCCGGCCAGCCACTGCTTGCGCGCAGCCAGCAGACCACGCTCAGGGGACAGCAAGGTTCCGAGGCGCTCACCCGCCTTCAAACGATCGAGCACGCGCTCCAGGCGCCCACCCACGATGATCGTGTGTGCACCGGAACGCGCCGCCAGGCGCGCCGCACGCAGCTTGGTCTGCATACCGCCACGCCCCAGGGCACCACCCGTACCGCCCGCTACCGCATCCAGCGCCGGATCATCGGCACGAGCTTCGTAAATCATCTTGGCATCAGGGTTGTTGCGTGGATCAGCATCAAACATGCCGTCGCGATCGGTCAGAATCACCAGCAGATCAGCCTCGACCAGATTGGCCACCAGCGCTGCCAGCGTGTCGTTGTCACCAAAACGAATTTCGTCCGTGACCACCGTGTCATTTTCATTGATAACCGGGATCACACCCAATTCCACCAGCGCACGCAGGGTGCTGCGGGCATTGAGATAGCGTTTGCGATCAGACAGATCGTCATGGGTCAGCAGGATTTGCGCGGTATGCCGGGAATGCTCGGCAAAGCTCGACTCCCAGGCCTGCACCAAGCCCATCTGGCCAATGGCCGCAGCGGCTTGCAGTTCATGCATGGCACTCGGTCGCACCGTCCAGCCCAAGCGGCTCATCCCGGCCGCAACCGCACCCGAAGACACCAGCACCAGCTCTACACCAGCCTCGTGCAGCGCCACCATCTGCTCAACCCAAACGCCCATCGCCGCGCGATCCAGGCCCTTGCCATCCGCTGTCAGCAACGCGCTACCGATCTTCACGACCCAGCGCTGCGCACCCGTCACCTTGCTCCGCATCATCATCCAACCTATGCCTGAGAGCAGCGCGACCGAGCGCCACCCATGGAATTATTTTTGATTACCAAATCGTAGATGCTAAAACGCCGCTCATTGAGCGCAATGTTGTTCACTTAAGCGATTTCAACCCCTGTGGGAGCGGGCTTGCCCGCGATGGTCGTAAACGATGACGCGCATTTACTTAGTAAATGCGGCGCTCAGAAGACCATCGCGGGCAAGCCCGCTCCCACAATTGAGTAGCGTTGCTCTTAAGTGAACAGCATTGCGCTCATTGAGCGGCGCTGTAGTTTACTGCAACGAATCAGTCGCGGACGTAAATGATTTCCGGACCATCTTCATCATCAACATCTTCTTCATCCCAGTCATCGTCACCGATGTCATGGACGCTCTTCACACCACTGCGACGCAGGGCACGCTTGTCATCCAGCGCCTGCAACTGCGCACGCGCCTCATCTTCGATACGCTGATCCAGCTCGGCCAACTCTTCCTTGTAGGCAGGGTCAGCGGCCAGACGATCAGCACGATCTTCCAGATAACGCATAATGTCGTGGCACAGCTTGTCGGTACCGATCTTGGCAATAGCCGAGATCACGTAAACCGGACCGGCCCACTCAAGGCGATCAACCACTTCCTTGACGCGCGCATCGTGCTCGTCTTGCGGCAACGAATCGCACTTGTTCAGCACCAGCCAGCGGTCACGCTCAGCCAGCGACGGGCTGAACTTGGTCAACTCGTTAACGATGACTTCAGCGGTATCAGCAGCGCTTTCAGTGCCTTCAACCGGCGCCATATCAACGAGGTGCAGCAACAAACGGGTACGCGCCAAGTGCTTGAGGAAGCGAATCCCCAGGCCCGCGCCGTCGGATGCACCTTCGATCAGGCCAGGAATATCAGCAATCACAAAGCTCTTCCAGCGATCCACGCTGACCACACCCAGGTTCGGCACCAGGGTGGTGAACGGATAATCCGCCACTTTTGGCTTGGCTGCAGACACCGAGCGGATAAAGGTACTCTTGCCGGCATTCGGCAAGCCCAGCAGACCTACGTCAGCCAGTACTTTCAATTCCAGTTTCAGGTCACGCTGCTCACCCGGCTTGCCCGGAGTGGTCTGGCGCGGAGCACGGTTGGTACTGGACTTGAAACGGGTGTTACCCAGACCGTGCCAGCCACCATGCACCACCAGCAAACGCTGACCGGCCTTGGTCAGGTCACCGATGATTTCCTGGGTACCGGCGTCAATCACGGTCGTGCCGACCGGAACGCGCAGCTCCAGATCTTCACCCTTGCGACCCGTGCAATCGGTACTGCCGCCGCTCGAACCGCGCTGGGCGTCGAAGTGACGGGTATAACGATAGTCAACCAGGGTGTTGAGGTTTTCGTCGGCGATCATATAGATCGAGCCGCCATCACCACCATCACCACCGTTTGGCCCACCGTTCTCGATGAACTTCTCACGACGGAAACTCATGCAACCGTTACCACCGTCGCCTGCTTTTACTTTGATCGATACTTCATCTACAAACTTCATAACAAAACGCGCCTCTCGTCATCAGGACGAGCCGATAAAAACCAAGACATAAGACTCTTGCAAAAATGAGCGCAGCGACCTCAATCAACGACCGTTAAATCCAGCGCCAGCAGCCCATACAAACAGTTTTGCAAGAGACTCACCCCACAAACGAAAAAGCCCCGTCGCAAGACAGGGCTCTTCCAGCTACCAAGCTATTACGCCGCGACGACTGCAGTCTTCGGAACGATGCTTACATAGCGACGACCGAAGGCGCCTTTAACCTGGAACTTGATCACGCCTTCCACTTTCGCGAACAGGGTGTGATCTTTGCCCATACCAACGCCGTAGCCAGCGTGGAATTGGGTGCCGCGCTGACGCACGATGATGTTGCCCGGAATGATAGCCTGGCCGCCATACATCTTCACGCCAAGGCGTTTGGCTTCTGAGTCGCGACCGTTACGGGTACTACCACCAGCTTTTTTGTGTGCCATGAGTCAATTCTCCTAGTGAGGAATTAGGCTGAAATTAAGCCTGAATACCGGTGATTTTGATCTCGGTGTACCACTGGCGGTGGCCCATACGCTTCATGTGGTGCTTACGACGACGGAACTTGATGATGCGGACTTTATCGTGACGACCTTGGGAGATCACTTCAGCCACAACAGTAGCGCCCGGTACAACTGGAGCGCCGATGTTAACGTCGTCGCCATTGGCGACCAACAGAACGCGATCAAAAGTTACGGATTCGCCGGTAGCGATTTCCAGTTTTTCGATCTTCAGGTATTCACCTGGAGCTACTTTGTATTGCTTGCCACCAGTAACGATTACTGCGTACGACATGGTATTTCTCCGATAATCCTGCTCACCCAGCGCTTTATAGGTAAAGGTATTGGCTGGCATGGCTGCATGGGGCTGGAACGGCCCAGATGCAATTGCGTAAGGCAGGTGCTGCCCAGGAAGTTCAGGGTGCGCGATTGTACGCAAGGCACGCCGGGCTTGCAAGGGGCCGTCCATCCGCCTTGACAGGCCCTGCCCCCCGACCTAGCATGCCGCGCAACCCTTCTGGAGCACCTGTCGCTGATGCAACCCCAAGCTTTCTACCGCGCGGTGGCGGACGATTTTAGCGCCGTCGATGGCATCATCAAGAAGCAGCTGACTTCACGCGTACCGCTGGTCTCAAAAATCGGCGACTACATTACTTCGGCCGGTGGCAAGCGCCTGCGTCCTTTATTAGTGTTGCTGTGTGGCAAGGCCCTGGGTCGCGAAGGCGATGACTTGCGCCTGCTGGCCGCAACCATTGAGTTCCTGCACACCGCCACCCTGCTGCACGACGACGTGGTCGACATGTCGGGCATGCGCCGTGGCCGCAAGACCGCCAACGCCACGTGGGGCAACGCCCCCAGCGTACTGGTCGGTGACTTCCTGTACTCGCGCTCCTTCGAGATGATGGTTGAGCTTGGCTCGATGCCAGTGATGAAAATCCTGTCGCAAGCCACCCGCATCATTGCCGAAGGCGAAGTGTTGCAGTTGTCCAAAGTGCGCGACGCCAGCACCACCGAAGAAACCTATATGGAAGTCATCCGCGGCAAGACTGCGATGCTTTTCGAGGCTTCGACCCACAGTGCCGCGGCACTGGCCGGTGCCACAGCAGAACAGAGTGAAGCGCTGCGTACCTTTGGCGATCACCTGGGCGTAGCTTTCCAACTGGTGGACGACCTGCTCGACTACCGTGGCGACGCAGAAACCCTGGGCAAGAACGTCGGTGACGATCTGGCCGAAGGCAAGCCGACCCTGCCGCTGATCTACACCATGCGCGAAGGCACGCCTGAACAGGCGGCCCTGGTGCGCAAGGCGATCCAGAAAGGCGGCATTGAGGACCTGGAGAGCATTCGCGAAGCCGTTGAGGCCTCAGGCTCGCTGGAGTACACCGCGCAACTGGCCCGCGACTACGTGGCCCGCGCCATTGTTTGCCTTGAAGCCCTGCCGCCAAGCGAATACCGCGACGCGCTGGTTGAGCTGAGCGAATTTGCGGTAGCGCGTACGCACTGATCCAGCATTTACCTGAATACCTGTGGGAGCGGGCTTGCTCGCGATAAGATCGACACGATTTCATTGATAAACCGTGTTGCCTGAATCGCGAGCAAGTCCGCTCCCACAGGTTCGTTATACAACCGTACTTCCCCGCCCCCGGCTAAAACCCTATACAATGCGTGCCTTTTAGCCATCCTGACTCTTAAGGAGCTTTGAGTGAGCACGTTGCCACCCTGCCCAAAATGCAATTCCGAATACACCTACGAAGACGGCGCCCAGCTGATCTGCCCGGAATGCGCCCATGAGTGGTCCGCCAATGGCGTGGCTGAAGAAGCCAGCGATGAAAAGGTCTACAAGGACTCCGCAGGCACTGTGCTGACCGACGGCGACACCATCACCGTGATCAAGGACCTGAAAATCAAGGGTACTTCCCTGGTGGTCAAAGTGGGCACCAAGGTCAAGAACATCCGCCTGTGCGACGGCGACCACGATATCGACTGCAAGATCGACGGCATCGGCCCGATGAAACTCAAGTCCGAGTTCGTGCGTAAAGTCTGATTCTGCTGCATGCCTTCCTGCGCCCTGCGCAGGGAGGTGCTACACCCTCCCACCCTACGCAATATCAAAAAGCCAGCAACTTTGATCCGCAGCAGTTCTAGCGCAGAAAGATCAAAAATCCGCCAATAGGCACTTGCTATTAATTGAATAAGAATTATTCTCATTGGTATTCATCAAGGAGATGACGACCATGACTTATTTAATTGATGCCTGGCTGGACCGTCCACACCCTTACCTGCGAATCCTGCATCGGGAAACCGGGGAAGTCTGTGCGGTACTGGAAGAAGAAGCGCTAAACGAGCTACAGGATCAGGGCGACCTGGATTTCAACGGCCTCAATTCCAGCGAGCCGGTGGTGCTCAAGGAGTTGGTGCGCAATCTGTTTCTGTTCTGCTATGCCCGGGCATTGCGCCCTTGCGGCACCACTGACACTCACCCGCACCACGCCAAGATACAGATATG
Source organism: Pseudomonas sp. B414 (assembly GCF_055408445.1). Classification (NCBI taxonomy): domain Bacteria; kingdom Pseudomonadati; phylum Pseudomonadota; class Gammaproteobacteria; order Pseudomonadales; family Pseudomonadaceae; genus Pseudomonas; species Pseudomonas sp. B414. The sequence goes on from NZ_JBUZTQ010000009.1 coordinate 74,992, forward strand.
ACGGCGCCGGTGTAGCTGCGGGTTTGCCAGCAAACCCGCAGCCAACGTCAACTCCTGGGGTTCTTACAGAACGTCCAGCAGCTCAACGTCGAATACCAGCACGCTGTGCGGAGCAATGCTGCCAACGCCTTGTGCGCCGTAAGCCAGTTCGCTCGGCACGTAGATGCGCCATTTGCTGCCGGCGTTCATCAGTTGCAGGGCTTCAGTCCAGCCGGCAATCACGCCACCAACCGGGAATTCAGCTGGCTGACCACGATCGTAGGAGCTGTCGAACACAGTGCCGTCGATCAGGGTGCCGTGGTAGTGAACACGTACGGTGTCTTCACGGGATGGCTTGGCGCCTTCACCTGCGGTCACCACTTCAAATTGCAGGCCGGAAGCCAGAGTGGTGATGCCGTCTTTCTTGGCGTTTTCAGCCAGGAAAGCCTTGCCTTCGCCTGCCGCAGCTTCTGCCTTGGCAGCTGCTTCAGCTTGCATGATCTCGCGGATCACCTTGAAGCTTGCCGACATTTCTTCCTGACCTACACGGCTTTCCTTGCCCGCGTAAGCGTCAGTCAGGCCAGCCAGGATAGCGTCCAGGCTGATGCCCGGTGGCGGGTTGTCGCGCAGTTGGTCGCCCAGCTGACGGCCAATGCCGTAGCTAACGCGGGTTTCGTCGGTCGACAGATTTACTTCGGACATAACACTGCTCCGCTGTGGGGGGTGCCCGCAAAAGCCGCGCTAACCGTGGCTGGCGAACACCCCGAACCAAAAAAGGGCCAGCAGACTACCACAGCCCCCAAAGCCTTCGCAGCCCGGGTTGGTGCGCAACCTGCGGCCAGCCCTCAATGCTTGGTCAATTTGTCCAGGTAGCCCATGGCAAACGCCGAGATTACAAAGGTCATATGAATGATCACGTACCACATCAGGTACTCGGTCTCGATATTGCGAGCATCCATAAACACCCGCAGCAGATGGATCGAGGAGATCGCCACGATCGATGCCGCGACTTTCATCTTCAGCGAGGTGGAATCCATGGTGCCCAGCCAGCTGAGCTTCTCTTTGTGCTCGTCGATATCCAGTTGCGAGACAAAGTTTTCGTAGCCGGAGATCATCACCATCACCAGCAAACCGCCGACCAGCGCCATGTCGATCAGCGACAGGATGACCAGGATCAAGTCCGACTCACTTAGCGCGAATACGTTGGGGATTACGTGAAACACTTCCTGAAAGAACTTCAACGCCAAAGCCAGCAGGCCCAGCGAAAGTCCGAAGTAAATTGGCGCCAAAATCCAGCGCGAGGCGTACATTGCATTTTCGATAAAGCGTTCCATTGAATCTCACAGGACGTAACAAAATGGGCGCGAGTATATCAGTGAGAAAAGCACCGTGTTAAAGGGCTAGAAACAGCCTGTAAAAACATTTTCTGCTAGTGTCCACTCCCTCAGCATCGTTTACGGACAGGAAAACCGAACCATGGATCTGCGATTCCCCTTGGCTTGTTTTGGGTTTTCGATAACGTTGCTCGCCATCGGCGGCTGCTCTCCTGACGACGAACACCAGCAGGCCAGCCTGGAAAAGCGCAGCGCAGCGTTTGAGCAAAGCCTGGACAGCATCAAGGACCAGCAGCTCAAAGATGCAATCGCCGACCTCGGCGGCTCTTTGCTACTACTCGAACGCGCGCGCCTCAAATTGCAGGACAAACCCGTCGAGACCGAATACGGCACTGACGACCTCGCGCAGCTCAAGCACTACCCCAGCAGCCAGGCGCTGACCGATACCTATATCAACGGCCTGTTTGTACTGCGTAAAAACTCCAGTTCCGATTACCTCACGGACCTGGAGCCGGTGTTCCCGTTCCCGCTCAACAGCACCTCCGAATTCCCGTTCCCCCATGCGTTGGAATGGCAGTCCGTGACCCTGAGCAACAAGCAGGAGGTGCCCTTTGCGCCGGAATGGTCCGAGATCGATCCCGGCATCCAGCTCAGCCCTTCAAGCGCCAACCTGAGCAACCCGGACGACCTGACCGTCACTTACCCCTATATCGACGGGATTGAAACCGCCAATAGCCAACAACCCCAACCTGTGACCCTGCACGGCAAAGTCGAAGTGATAGCGCCGGGCAACGTGGTCAATTTCAACTTGAACGCCAAGGATGTAGGCAAAACCCGTACCGACGGTACGATCAGTGTGACCCTGCTGGCACTGGGCAAAAACTTTGCCGAGGTGGATATCGTCAACAGCGCCCCACTGGCCGAGCAAGTGCGTGACACCCCGCTCAATCCGCTGATCATCCAGGCCCGCGACGCTACCGGCCAGTTCCTCACACGCTCAGGTTCGATCAACGAAAATGCCGAGCAACTGGCCTTTTATCAGCAGCAACTGGCCGAAATGCTCAAGCAAACCGCCTGGAGCGACGCTTTCGAGCAGCAACTCGATAGCGAACAAAAGGCCTTCGACCAGCAACATCCTCACCACTACAGCAAGGTGTACTTCAACGGCAGCGTGGAAAGTGTCGACATCAACGTACTCGATTTCTCCACCGCCAATGTCACCCGCAAAACCCTCGATCTGCCGGTGCGTACGCTCGACAAAAACGTGGTGGGCACACAAATCCAGCCCCTGCCGCTCAACGTCGTGGTCTATGACGATCAGGCCGCCAGCTATCTGAAAGACGCCACCCTGGCTCCCGAGCAGCTGGAAAAGAGCGTAGTCATCAGTCAGTCAGTGGACGATGCCAGCGCCGCGTCTCTGGAATTCAGCCACCCTGCTACTTTCAACGACGAAATGCTCGGTGCACTCCCTGACAAGTCAGATGCGCCGGTGACCTTCTTTGCCGAAGACGAAAAGGGCAATCGCAGCGAGCCGCTGGAACTGCCTGCCGAAGCCTTCGATGTGGACCCGCACACGGGCGTTATCACCTACGACCTGAACCTGTTCCCCGAAACACCAGCGTATGCGGTTGGCTCAATGCCATTGTTTGTTGCCGACATTGACAAGAAAGTGCTGGATATCGCCCACCTGCCCAAAGGCCTGGAGGTCAAGGGCAATGCCCTGATCGTTGATCAAAAACTGTTCCCGGCCGAGGCCTGGCGCTTTTATGCCAAGGACGACACCGGCAACTATCTAAAGGAAGTGCTTTCGGTAAGCCACAGTGCACAGCCGGATGGCCCGCCAGTGTTCGACGTTGTTTACTTTTATGGCCAGCCAACCCAGCTGGAAAGCTATGCCCGCACCGATCTGAGCCCTGTCGAGTACGGATTTGAAGTCAAACTGGACAAGGCCCCGGAGGCCAGCACACCTCAATAAGCCCGTAGCCTAACGGGAGGCGTGACAACGCCCGCCATTGATCTGACGCAACTGGGCCTGCACATGCAGGCACCAGATCTGCGGATCATTGGCGACTTCATAGCCATGCAGCGTCAGGCTTTCAACGATTGATTCAAGGATGGTTTCGGCCACGAACGGGCCGGGAAATGGGCCTTGCGCCTTGATTGTGGAGGGTTGTTCGCCTGCCAGACCGGCAGCGAAGAGCAGCGTCCACATACCGTTATTGCCTGCCAGCGGTCGAATGCTGCATTCAATACGGGTCACCAGGCCCAAGCATTGGCGAGTAAGGCAAAGGTTGCGCGACATGACGGCTACCCTCGGTAGAGCCTGTCTTCAGCCGCAGACTACGGGCTGCATCGTTCCAGTGACGACAGTGGAGTCCATGCCATCAGAATAGAAGAAATAACACATAAGAAAAGTCGCCAATGACCAACGGCCTGATCCGTTGGCGACTTTGTTTTTGTGGGAAGCACAGGCCAATTGACTAGCAGGCCCCTTGTGGGAGCTGGCTTGCCTGCGATGCAAACAACTCGGTCTGTCTGGCAAACCGAGGCGATACCATCGCGGGCAAGCCCGCTCCCACAGTTGACTCAGCAACAGTCAAGCCGGTTTTTTGGCCGCCAGCGCCTCAGCCAGCAACTCCTTTTCGGCTTCCTTGAGCTCGTCGTCGTTGATCATTTCCGCAATCACCCGCAACCGTTCAACCACGCGAGCGTTCACGCTGCCTTCAGGGAACTGGCCTTCTGCATCCGGTTCACCGGCAGGCTCACCCACCAGCAAACTCAATGCCTCATCGGCCTGGCGTACTGCATAGACGTGGAACTTGCCATCACGCACCGCCTGCAGCACCTTCTCGTCCAGCATCAAGGTTGCCACGTTGGCCTGCGGGATAATCGCGCCCTGCTCGCCTGTCAAACCACGCGCTTCGCAGAGTCGGAAGAAGCCTTCAATTTTCTCGTTGACCCCGCCCACCGCCTGCACTTCACCAAACTGGTTGATCGAGCCGGTAATGGCAAAACACTGCTTGAGCGGCGTTTTCGATAGCGCCGAGATCAGCGTGCAAGCCTCACCCAGCGACGCACTGTCACCATCTACGTAACCGTAGGATTGCTCCAGCGCGATGCTGGCCGAAATCGCCAACGGGAATTCCTGAGCATAACGGCTGCCCAGGTACCCGGTCAGAATCATCACGCCCTTGGAGTGAATCGGCTGACCAAGGTTAACTTCACGCTCGATATCGACAATACCGCTACCACCCGGGTACACCGTGGCGGAAATCCGCGCCGGTACACCAAAGGCCGAGTCGCCCACTTCCAGCACGGTCAGGCCATTGCACTTGCCTACAGCTGCACCATCGGTATCGATCAGAATGATCCCCGCCAGCATGTCATCCAGGATTCGTGCTGAAACACGCCCGGTGCGGGTGGCCTTGGCCTTGAGGGCACGCTCGATATGCCCGGCGTCGGTCATTTCATCACCTGCCAGGTGGCGAATGAAATCCGCCTCGCTGACCAGTTGGAAGAGGTCGCCAATACGCGCCGACAACCGCTCCTGATGCTCGGCCAGACGTGCACTGTAGGTCGCCAGGCGCGCCACCGCATCGGCGGTCAGCGGCGCCATGCCTTCTTCCGAAGTACGGGTGGTGAGCAATTGAGCAAACTGCTCAAGGCTCTCGTCGACCATAGGGATGTCTTCATCGAAGTCCACCAGCACCCGGAACATCTCCTGGAAGTCCGGATCCAGGTCCTGCAGGGTGTAATACAGCTGGCGGGCACCAATGATGACTACCTTGACCTGCAAGGGAATGACTTGCGGGTTGAGGGTGACGGTCGCCAGGCGGCCCATCTCGCCCAGCGGCGATTCCATTTTCAGCTTGCGCGATTGCAGGGCGCGCTTGAGCGCATCCCATACAAACGGCTCGCTGAGCATCTTCTCGGCTTCAAGAATCAAGAAGCCGCCATTCGCGCGGTGCAAGGCACCCGGGCGCAGTTGACGATAGTTGGTGTACAACGCGCCCTGGTCGGTGCTGTATTCAATACGGCCGAACAGGTTGTCGTAAGTCGGATGCGGCTCGAACACCACCGGTGCACCGCCGCTCAGCGGCTGGCCCACTACCAGGCTGGGCAGGTATTGCTCTTCGAGCAGCTTGCGCGCCTGAGCGTCGGACTTGCTGTCGTCGACCAACTGCTCGACCACGGTTTTCAGCAAGTAAACCTGCATCGCCTGCAAATAGCCGCAGACCGCACCGTTTTCGGCGTACTTCTGCGACAGCGGCGACAGCATCGGCTGCAGGGCCAGGGTGATGGTTTCTTCGTTCAACTGGCGAAGATGATTGTTCGACTCACGCTTCCATTGCGGCAGGCTGGCCAGTTCTTCGTTCAGCCGCTCTTCCAGCTCGGAAATATCCTCATGGAAACGCTCGCGCTCGGCTTCAGGCAATTGCGAAAATTCGGCTTCATCCAGCGCCTTGCCATCGCTCATCGGAGTGAATGCCACGTTGCTGCTGTCGCGATACAGCGCCACGCCTTTTTCCAGGGCCAGGCGCTCGATCACATCCAGCGCACGGTCATAACGCTGATTGAAGCCGCGGTCGATCGCGCTTTTGCGCTGTTGATAAGTCGGGTGCTCGAACACTGCCGGGAAGGTCGCCAGCAGATTGTCGATCAGATGGTTGATATCGCCAATAAAGGCGCCAGCGCTGCTCGAAGGCAACTCCAGGGCTCGCGGCTCGCGTGGCTCGTCAAAATTATTGACGTAGACCCAGTCGCTCGGCGACTTCAGGCGCTTGCCTTCGGCCTTGAGGTAGCGTTTGACGAATGAGAAGCGACCGGTACCCGGTTCGCCCATCACAAAAACGTTGTAACCCGGACGTGGCATGGCCACGCCGAACTGCAAGGCTTCGACCGCACGTTCCTGGCCGAGAATGCCGCGAAAAGGTTCCAGATCATTGGTGTTCGAGAAGCTGAACTGTTCAGCAGAAAAAGGACGGGTTAGCGCATCAGGCGCTAGACGCAAGCTGGTGGCAACAGAATCAGGCATCGGGCTTCCTTACATCGGGCGGGGCAGATGGCAGCATTCTGGCGCTGGCCGCACATCACTGGCAAGGCGTACAACACGGGAAAGCTCGAGCCCCAGTGTTTAAGGGGAAAAAATGTGTGCCAACAGAGATTGTTTTACAAAAAGTCACGGAACCTGCCGATCGTGCCTAGACTCCAAGCTGTTACGCGGCTGGAAGGCATAACCGGCTCGTACTGGCGCTTCAGGGCCAGAAACCCTTGTCCATTGGTTGCACACCTATAGAGAACAAAGCTTATGAAACGGATTCTTCTCGGTACTCTCTTTACAGTTGTTTCCCTCAATGCCATGGCCCAGGCACCGGGCGGCCCGAACTGCGGTTGGGGCAACATGCTGTTTGAGGGCCAGCGCGGCACGCCTGCCCACTTCCTGGCATCCACCACCAACGGCACGTCCGGCAACGCCACCTTCGGCATGACCTCCGGCACCAACGGCTGTACCACCAAGGACGCCCTGACCTACGGCGGCAAATCGTGGATTGCCATGAATGGCATGATGAACGAGCTGTCCGAAGACATGGCCAAAGGCAATGGCGAAGCGCTGACCACCTACGCGGTGGTACTGGGCGTCGCCCCTGAAGACCGCGAGCATTTCGCTGCCGTCACCCACGAGCACTTCCAGCAAATCTTCAGCAAGGCCGATGTAACGGCTGAAGATGTCCACAGCAACACCCTGGCCATCCTCAAAGGCGATGCACGCCTGGCTAAATACGCCGCCACTGCTGCGTAGTAAATGAGACCTGCCCGCTCCTCTGGGAGCGGGTATTCTCCTGCTCTACCCCTCTTTGTCTGACAACAGTTGCCGAACATGCTCAAACGCCTTGCCTACCTGGCGCTCTGTGCCTGCGCCCCGCTGTATGCTGCGCCCAACCTCGACAATCAACGTGTGCAGCAGCTGGCCAACGACCCGTTCTGGATCTCCCTGGGCCACTACGAAGCCGGCAAGCTCAGTGGCTGGCGCAGCTATGTCAGCGACGACAAATTCTTTCTTGCCCCTGACGGTGCCCACCACCCGGACGCCGAACTGCGCGCCACCGTCGAGGCGTTGTATGCACCCCTCAACCTTGGGGACAAACACCCGCAGTGCGTGTACCCGGCCCGCACCCGCTGGCTCAAGGCCCAACTGAACCTGACCGACCTGCCCCAGGCCGAATGTGCAGAGTTCAGCAAGTGGTTCAAAGACGTAGCGCCTCATAGCACGGTGATGATTTTCCCGGCGGCCTACCTCAACAGCCCGTCCTCGATGTTCGGCCATACCCTGTTGCGGATCGACCAGGCCGATGTGCAGGACAACAAGACCGCCCTGCTCAGCTACGCGATCAACTTCGGCGCCTATATCGAAGGTTCCGACAACAGCATTCTGTACGCCTGGAAGGGCCTGGCCGGTGGCTACCCCGGCCTGTTCGCGCTGGTGCCCTACCAGGAAAAACTCTCGGAATACCGCAGCCTGGAAAACCGCGATCTGTGGGAATACCGCCTTAATCTGACACCCGAAGAAACCCAACGCATGGTCGAGCATGTGTGGGAACTCAAGCAGATCCAGTTCGACTATTTCTTCTTTGACGAAAACTGCTCGTATCGTCTGCTCGAATTGCTGCAAGTGGCTCGCCCCGGCTTGCAACTGACCGGCCAGTTCCCGCTGACTGCGATCCCCACCGACACCGTAAAAGCGGTCAAGGAAGCCGGGCTGGTAGAAAGCATCGAATACCGCCCGTCCCGAGAGCGTGAGCTGCTGGACCGGGCCAAAGCCCTGGACCCGGAAGAACAGCAATGGGTCTTGCAGGTCAGCGCGGATCAGGCCCAACTGCAAAACCCCAGCTTCAAGGCGCTGCCCAAAGCACGCCAGGCACTGATCATTGACGCGGCCTATCGCCTTGAACGCTACCGCGCCAATGGCCTGGAGCGCGACCCTGCGCGCTCGCAACGCAGCTTTGAACTGCTACGGGCCATCAACCAGAACCCGGCGCCGCAATTGCAGGTCGAGAAACCAGAGTTGCCCGAAAACGGCCACGAGTCGCGCACCTGGCAACTGGGCGCGGGCAGCCGTGACGACAAGGCCTTTGCCGAATACGGCCTGCGCATGGCCTACCACGATCTCAACGACAACGGGCCGGGCTTTCCGCTGGGAGCGCAGATTGAAATCCTGCAACTCAAACTGCGCCAGTACGAAGGCAACAAGTGGCAAGTCCAGCAGCTGGATCTGGCCAATATCCGCTCCCTGACCCCGCGTAATGAGCTGCTGCAACCCTGGTCCTGGCAAGTAGGCGGAGGGCTGGAGCGGGTACTGGGCAAGCATGGCGACGAAAATCTGGTCAGCCATGTCAATGGTGGCGCAGGCGGTACCTGGCAACTGGGTGAAAACGTGCTTGGCTTTGCCCTGGGTACCCTGCGCGTAGAGCACAACAACGACTTCGCCGCCTTTGTGTCACCCGCTGCGGGTTTTAACACCGGGCTTCTCTGGCGTAACCCGGTGGGCAACCTCAGCCTGGAAGCCAAAGGAGACTATTTCACCAACGGTGAAGTACGCCGTAGCCTGAGCCTGAACCAGCAATGGGAAGTTTCGCGAAATCTGGGTGTACGCCTGAGCGCTCAACGTGAGTTCAGTAAACTGAGCACACCAATCAACGAAGTGATGCTGGAATTGAAGTGGTATCACTACTAAGGAGTTTTCAAGACATGGTCGTTAATTGTGATTCCCTTGAGCAGGTGCGCGAGAAAATCGACGGGTTGGACCGGCAGATTGTCGGCTTGATTGCCGAGCGCGGCGCCTATGTATCGCAAGCAGCGCGTTTCAAGAAAGACAGTGATGCGGTCAGGGCACCGCAGCGGGTTGAGCAGGTGATTGGCAAGGTACGGACGTTGGCCGATGAGCTGGGCGCCAACCCGGACGTCACTGAAAGCGTCTACCGCGCCATGATCGCGGCCTTTATCGAACAGGAACTGGCTGAACACAAGACGCTTGCAAAATAGACAGCCCAAATGTGGGAGCGGGCTTGCTCGCGATGGTATCGACGCGGTGTTCCTGCTTTGCCGCGTCGCCTGAATCGCGAGCAAGCCCGCTCCCACAGGATGGGCTTACACCACGCCCTGGGCCAGCATCGCGTCGGCTATCTTGACGAAGCCCGCAATATTCGCGCCTTTTACATAGTTGATCCGGCCATTCTCTTCGCCGTAATGCACGCACGCATGGTGGATCGACTGCATGATGTTGTGCAACTTGCTGTCCACCTCGCCCGCCGTCCACAGCAAGCGCATGGCGTTTTGCGACATTTCCAGCCCACTGACCGCCACGCCACCGGCGTTGGAAGCCTTGCCCGGCGCAAACAGGATACCGGCCTCGATAAACAGGTCGACCGCTTCCAGCGTGGTCGGCATGTTCGCGCCCTCAGCCACGCACACACAGCCATTTTTCAGCAGCGTGCGGGCAGCTTCAGCGTCCAGTTCATTCTGGGTTGCACAAGGCAGTGCGATATCACACGCCAGATTCCACGGATGCTGACCTGCCAGAAACTCCAGACCAAATTGCCCGGCCAGCTCGCTGATACGGCCACGCTTGACATTTTTCAGGTCCATCAGCGCGTCCCACTGCTCGTCGCTCAAACCGGCCTCGCAGTACAGCGTGCCTTCGGAGTCCGACAGCGAGATCACTTTGCCGCCCAAGTCCATGACTTTGCGCGCAGCGTATTGCGCCACGTTGCCCGAACCCGAGATCGCTACGCGTTTGCCATCAATGCGCTGGCCGCTGCGCTTGAGCATTTCCTGGGCGAAGTACACGCAACCGAAACCGGTGGCTTCAGGGCGAATCAGGCTGCCGCCGTAGCTCATGCCCTTGCCGGTCAGCACGGAAGTGAACTGGTTGCTCAGGCGCTTGTACTGGCCAAACAGAAAGCCGATTTCGCGGGCGCCGACACCGATATCACCCGCTGGCACATCAACATCCGAACCGATATGGCGATACAACTCGCTCATAAAGGCCTGGCAGAAACGCATGACTTCAGCGTCGCTCTTGCCCTTGGGGTTGAAGTCCGAGCCACCTTTACCGCCGCCCATAGGCAGCGAGGTCAGGGAGTTCTTGAAGGTTTGTTCAAAGGCCAGGAATTTCAGAACCCCCAGGTTCACCGAAGGGTGGAAACGCAGACCGCCCTTGTATGGGCCAATGGCGCTGTTCATCTGGATCCGGAAGCCGCGGTTGACCCGCACCTTGCCTTCGTCATCGACCCACGAAACGCGGAACACGATCGCACGCTCAGGTTCGCAAATGCGCTCAAGAATGCCTGAAGTCAGATAGTGCGGATTGGCTTCAAGAAACGGCCACAGACTGCGCAGGACTTCTTCCACGGCCTGATGGAATTCAGGCTGGTCCGGGTCACGTTTTTTCAGGCGGGCAAGGAACTGGTCGACGGATTCGATCATGGTTAATTCTCGGCAAATTTATTGTCGTTAAACGGAGATTGACCGGAACTTTATCAATTCATGTGGCACCGCGACAGCGCAAAATGTCGCAGTTCTGAATTTAAATGGTGCATTTATATAAATCGCGCCGATTTTCGGGGCTTTTGCGCACCAAAAAAATACTTCTTGTACCCAGTTTCGCACCAGAAAAAACGCATTCCCTATTCCCTTATGGGAGCGGACTTGCTCGCGATGGCATCACCCCGGTACTTCAGACATACAGCGGCGCCTGAATCGCGAGCAAGCCCGCTCCCACAGGGGAAGTATTATTTTTCGAAAAAAAACGGAGCCCCGAGGGGCTCCGTCCTGTGTAGCAAACCGCCCTTACTGGGCCAGTTTCTTGTGACGCACACGGTGCGGCTGGGTGTCGCCGAGGCGCTTTTTACGGTCAGCTTCGTACTCGGTGTAGTTACCTTCAAAGAAGATCGCTTGCGAGTCGTCTTCGTACGCCAGGATGTGAGTCGCGACGCGGTCAAGGAACCACCGGTCGTGAGAGATCACAATGGCGGCGCCAGGGAAGTCCAGCAGGGCTTCTTCGAGCGAACGCAGGGTCTCAACGTCAAGGTCGTTGGACGGTTCGTCGAGCAGCAGCACGTTGGCGCCCTCTTTCAAGGTCAGGGCCAGGTGCAGGCGACCACGCTCACCACCGGACAGGTCCTTGACGAACTTCTGCTGATCGCCACCTTTAAAGTTGAAACGACCTACATAGGTACGCGACGGGATTTCGTAGTTACCGATACGGATCACATCGGAACCATCAGAAATTGCCTGGAACACAGTCTTGCTGCCGTCCAGGTCGTCACGGCTCTGGTCCACGCAGGCCAGTTGCACGGTGTCACCGACTTCGATGCTGCCCGAGTCCGGCTGTTCTTTGCCCATCAACATGCGGAACAGGGTCGACTTACCGGCACCGTTACCGCCGATCACGCCAACAATGGCGCCTTTAGGCATGGCGAACGACAGGTTGTCGATCAGCACGCGATCGCCGTAACCCTTGGATACGTTCTTGAACTCGATAACCTTGTCACCCAGGCGCGGACCGGCCGGGATGTAGATTTCGTTGGTTTCGCTGCGTTTCTGGAATTCCTGCGATTGCAGTTCTTCGAAACGTTGCAGACGAGCCTTGGACTTGGACTGACGCGCCTTGGCGCCTTTACGCACCCATTCCAGCTCGTCTTTCATGGCTTTTTCATGGGCCGACTGCTGCTTGGATTCGGCAGCCAGACGATCGGACTTGGCTTCCAGCCAACCCGAGTAGTTGCCCTCGTAAGGAATGCCCGCGCCGCGGTCAAGCTCAAGAATCCAGCCTGCCACGTTATCCAGGAAGTAACGGTCGTGCGTAATCGCAACCACGGTACCCGGGAAGTCGTGCAGGAATTGCTCCAGCCAGGCTACCGAGTCGGCATCCAGGTGGTTGGTCGGTTCGTCGAGCAGCAGCATGTCCGGGGCCGACAGCAGCAGGCGGCACAGGGCCACACGGCGCTTCTCACCACCCGACAGGTGCTCGACCTTGGCATCCCAGGCCGGCAAACGCAGCGCATCGGCAGCGACTTCCAGCTGACGCTCAAGGTTATGACCGTCGCCCGCTTGCAGGATGGCTTCGAGTTTGGCCTGCTCAGCTGCCAGCTTGTCGAAGTCGGCATCCGGGTCGGCGTATTCGGCGTAAACCTGATCCAGACGCGCCTGAGCGTCCTTGATCACGCTCACGGCTTCTTCCACCACTTCGCGTACAGTCTTGTTTGGATCCAGCTGTGGTTCCTGCGGCAGGTAACCGATGTTCAGGTCCGGCATCGGACGGGCTTCGCCCTCGAACTCGGTATCAACGCCCGCCATGATCTTCAACAGGGTGGATTTACCCGAACCGTTGAGGCCCAGTACGCCGATTTTGGCGCCAGGGAAAAACGACAGGGAGATATTTTTCAGGATTTCCCGCTTCGGTGGCACAACTTTGCCCAACCGATGCATGGTGAAAACGTATTGAGCCATGGAGAACCTAGGGTCAGTGACGGGTGAATAAGGCGCGAGCTATGCCCGGATCAGGCCATAGCAGAAAGTCAGGGACTGATCGAGATCAATGCCTGCTCGCAGAAAAGCACAAATGTAGACGCCCGAATCTACCTGAATGCGCGAGGCAGGGCAAACCAGTGCAGACCAGAGGGCTGGCACTTTGCCACAACCCAAGGCATGCTAGGCGCCCTCTGGGCGTCTCGAGGGGCCTGGTGCCAGTGCCGCCAAATCGCAGGATCACAAGTTGCCCAATGTCACCGCGCCCACTATCGTCAAAGTGTCCAACCCATTACTGGGGTCGCCTGTGCGCGGAACGCTAAAAAGTGCCTTGGCAGCGCTGGTTCTGCTGCTACTGGCGATGCTGTTCTGGTTGTTGATTGAACAATTTCGCGAAACGCTCCAGCAAGAGCGCCAGACCAGCATCAATTACAGCGCCGACCTGGCCGACCACATCGGCCTGAGCATGGCCCTGCGGGCCGAAACAGCCCTCAACCTGCTGCCCGTAGAAGAGTCGCCGAAAAACCTGAGCCAGCAACAGGCCCTGGTCAAGCAACTGCGCCAGTCCCTGCCCTCGCTGCAGAGCCTGGCCATGCTCAGCCCTGGTGGCCAGGTATTGCTCGACAGCAATGGCACCAGCCCCGACGCCGCCTTCCTGACTGACTGGGTCAAGAACAACCCCGCACGCAACCGCACCGACGGCTATTTCTTCAGCAACAATGCAGACGCCAGCATCATCTATATGTTGCTGCGCCAGCCCAGCGGTGCCAACGATGGTTACTGGCTGATGCGCATGAGCCCGGACCTGCTGCAAAATCTGACCCATCAAAACGCCAGCAGCCAGCGCCCGCAATGGCTGGTGGAAAACAGCCAGACCCGCAAAGTGCTCAGCCGAACGGACAAGAACATCACCCCGGCCAGCACCCTGAGCCCGGCCGATGAAGAAGACACCGTACTGCTGACCGCCATCAACCACAGCGACTGGCAACTGCGCGGCCTGTTCAATGAACAGCAGGCGGTCGAGCGACTGTTGCCCGGTTTGATCGGCAAATGCCTGCTTGGCCTGCTGTTTTCGTTGCTGCCCATCATTGCGCTGCTGAACATGCGCCGCCGCCAACGCCAGCTGCATGAAGGGCGCCGGCGCTATCACGATATTTTTGAAAGCACCGGCGTGGCCCTGTGCGTGCTCGATCTGGCCAGTTTGCCGGGGTTTCTTGAGCGCGAAAAATTACGCGACAAAGACGCCCTCAATCTATGGCTAAGCAATTACCCCGAGCACCGTCGACAGTTGCTTGAGCAATTGCGCATCACCGAAGTGAACCAGATGGCGATGCAACTGCTTGAGGTCCAATCCGGTGAAGACGCCTGGCGCAAACTGATCGACGGTTGCCCACAAACAAGTTCGGCCATTGGCTATCAGCTAGTCGAAGCCCTGCTGGATCAACAGCAGCAGCTGGAAATGGAAATAAAGCTGACCGATGCCAACGGTCGCGATCAGCATCTATGGCTGGTACTGCGTCTGCCCGTGGACCCGCAGGATTACCACGCGGTCATCCTCAGCCTCAGCGATATCACCAGCCGCAAGCTGATCGAGCTGTCGCTGCAAGAACGCGAGAGCTTTTGGTCAGATGTGGTGCGCACCGTCCCTGACCACCTTTATGTACAGAATGTGATCAGCCAGCGGATCATTTTCAGCAACCATCACCTCGGCCAGACCCTGGGCTACAGCGCCATCGAGCTGCAGGAAATGGGCGCCTACTTCTGGGAATTACTGCTGCACCCCGAAGACGCCGAGCGTTATCACCACTTGCGCACACAGCAACGTGAAGACGGCTACAAGCAACTGATGCAATGCCAGCTGCGGTTTCGCCATCAGCGCGGCAGCTGGCGACGCTTTGATATTCGCGAACAGGCCTTCGCCCGCGACACCGGCGATCAGGTCACACGTATTGTCGGGGTGGCCAAGGACATCACAGACCAGATTGAAGCCAGCGAATCCTTGCGCGACAGCGAGCAGCGCTACCGGATGCTGGCCGAAAGCATCAGCGATGTGATTTTCTCCACCGACAGCAAGCTGCGCATGAACTACCTCAGCCCCTCCATACAGACCGTACTGGGCTACGAGGCGCAGTGGGTATTCAACAACGGTTGGCAATCGATCATCGCCACCCCGCAACAGCTCGAAGGCATCTACAGCCTGATCGAGCGCATCCGTGGGGCGCTGGATAAACCCAAACAGCTGTCGGCCCTGCGTGCCCAGGTACAAACCCAGGTCTACCTGCTCGACTGCCTGCGCGCTGACGGGCATAAGGTGCCCATTGAGCTGCGCCTGGTGCTGGTGTGGGATGAAAACGATGGCTTTGAAGGCATACTCGGTGTTGGCCGTGATATCAGTCAGCAGCGCCGCGCCGAAAAAGACCTGCGCATGGCCGCCACGGTATTCGAACACTCCACCTCGGCCATTCTGATTACCGATCCCGCAGGCTATATCGTACAAGCCAACGAAGCCTTTACCCGGGTTAGCGGTTACGCCGTCGCACAGGTGCTCGACCAATTACCGAGCATGCTGACCGTCGATGCCCAGCAGCGCGCGCACTTGACCTATGTACTCAAGCAACTGCATGTACACGGTACCTGGGAAGGTGAAGTCTGGCTCAAGCGCCTTAACGGCGAACACTACCCGGCGTGGGTCGGCATCACCGCGGTGCTCGATGACGAGGGCGACCTGGCCAGCTATGTGTGCTTCTTCAGCGACATCAGTGAGCGCAAGGCCAGCGAACAGCGGATTCACCGCCTGGCTTATTACGACGCCCTGACCCACCTGCCCAACCGCACCCTGTTTCAGGACCGTCTGCACACCGCGCTGCAACAGGCCGAGCGCAACAGGTCGTGGGTGGTACTGATGTTCCTCGACCTTGACCGTTTCAAACCGATCAACGACTCCCTGGGCCACGCCGCAGGCGACCGCATGCTCAAGGACATGGCCATCCGCCTGCTGGCCTGCGTCGGCGACGACGATACCGTGGCGCGCATGGGCGGCGACGAGTTCACCCTCCTCCTGCAACCGCGCACCACCCGTCAACAGGCCCTCAACCGGGCCATCAGCGTGGCCGAGCAAATTCTCGCCAGCCTGGTAAAACCTTTTGTACTCGAAAGTCGTGAATTTTTCGTTACAGCCAGTATTGGTATAGCCCTGAGCCCGCAAGACGGCAACGAACTCAGCCAACTGATGAAAAACGCCGACACCGCCATGTACCACGCCAAAGAGCGCGGCAAAAACAACTTCCAGTTCTATCAGGCGGACATGAACGCCAGCGCCCTGGAGCGCCTTGAACTCGAAAGTGACCTGCGCCACGCTTTGGAACAGCGAGAATTCATTCTTTATTACCAGCCGCAATTCAGCGGCGACGGCAAGCGCCTGACCGGAGTCGAGGCGCTGCTGCGCTGGAACCATTCAAGGCGCGGTCTGGTGCCACCCGGCGACTTTATTCCGGTACTCGAAGAACTGGGGCTGGTGGTGGAAGTGGGCGACTGGGTGCTGGCCGAGGCCTGCCGTCAGCTCAAGGTCTGGCACCAGGCCAAAGTGCGCGTGCCCAAAGTCTCGGTGAATATCTCGGCGCGCCAGTTTTCCGATGGCCAACTGGGTACGCGCATCGCCACTATCCTCAAGCAAACCGGCCTGCCCCCTGCCTGCCTTGAGCTTGAACTGACCGAAAGTATCCTGATGCGCGAAGTCAGCGAAGCCCTGCATATTCTCGCCAGCCTGAAAAACCTCGGTCTGAGCATTGCTGTGGATGACTTTGGCACCGGCTATTCGTCGCTCAACTACCTCAAGCAATTCCCCATCGACGTATTGAAAATCGACCGCACCTTTGTCGACGGCCTGCCCTCAGGCGAGCAAGACGCGCAGATTGCCCGGGCTATTATTGCCATGGCCCACAGCCTCAACCTGGCGGTGATTGCCGAGGGCGTGGAGACCCACGAGCAACTGGACTTCTTGCGCGAGCACGGCTGCGACGAGGTGCAAGGCTACCTGTTCGGGCGGCCGATGCCGGCTCATCTGCTTGTGAAACAACTACAAGCGGCAAGTGATGGGCTGCAAGCTTGAAGCATGCATCTGGTCACCGTGAATCGCATTCATATGCCAGATAAAACCCATTGAGTTAGAATGCCCTCCTTTTCTGCCCCCGATCCTTGAGGACCGCCATGTTCAGCCGTGATTTGACACTTGCCAAGTTCGACGCCGACCTTTTTGCCGCCATGGAGCAAGAAGCTCAGCGCCAGGAAGAACATATTGAGCTGATCGCTTCGGAAAACTACACCAGCCCAGCGGTCATGGAAGCTCAAGGCTCGGTTCTGACCAACAAATACGCCGAAGGCTACCCAGGCAAGCGCTACTACGGCGGCTGCGAATACGTAGACGTGGTTGAGCAACTGGCTATCGATCGTGCAAAAGAGCTGTTCGGCGCCGATTACGCCAACGTTCAGCCGCACGCCGGCTCCCAGGCCAACAGCGCCGTTTACCTGGCCCTGCTGTCGGCTGGCGACACCATCCTGGGCATGAGCCTGGCTCACGGCGGTCACCTGACCCACGGCGCCAGCGTTTCGTCCTCGGGCAAGCTGTACAACGCCATCCAGTACGGCATCGACGCCAATGGCCTGATCGACTACGACGAAGTCGAGCGTCTGGCTGTTGAGCACAAGCCAAAAATGATCGTGGCCGGTTTCTCTGCCTACTCGCAGATTCTGGACTTCCCACGCTTCCGCGCAATCGCCGACAAGGTTGGCGCCTACCTGTTCGTCGACATGGCTCACGTAGCCGGTCTGGTGGCTGCTGGCGTTTACCCGAACCCGGTTCCATTTGCTGACGTAGTGACTACCACTACCCACAAGACCCTGCGCGGTCCACGTGGCGGCCTGATCCTGGCCAAGGCCAACGCCGACATCGAGAAAAAGCTGAACTCGGCTGTTTTTCCGGGTTCGCAAGGTGGCCCGCTGGAGCACGTTATCGCCGCCAAGGCCGTGTGCTTCAAAGAAGCTCTGCAACCAGAGTTCAAGGCTTACCAGCAACAAGTGGTGAAAAACGCGCAGGCCATGGCTTCGGTATTTATCGAGCGCGGCTTTGACGTGGTATCGGGCGGTACTGAAAACCACCTGTTCCTGCTGTCGCTGATCAAGCAGGAAATCTCCGGTAAAGACGCTGACGCCGCTCTGGGCAAAGCCTTTATCACCGTCAACAAAAACTCCGTACCGAACGATCCACGCTCCCCGTTCGTTACTTCGGGTCTGCGTTTCGGTACCCCAGCTGTTACCACTCGCGGCTTCAAAGTAGAAGAATGCCGTGAACTGGCTGGCTGGATCTGTGACATCCTGGCTGACATCAACAACGAAGCCGTTATCGACGCCGTTCGCGAGAAAGTCAAAGCCATTTGCGCCAAGCTGCCGGTATACGGCAACTAATTGTAAATAGCTGAACAAGAAGCCCGGCTTTCAAGCCGGGCTTTTTATTGCCCATTTATTTTGAAACATACAAGCCATCGCCTCAGAGCCATTACAACCTAGTCTGAAATTTATGTTTATCATCAACAGCAGAGTTCAGACAATGGCTAACGACACTCAACAATCCTTTATCGCCACCTTACAAGTACCGAACCATAATCTTCATCTTCTAGGGACACTGTATGGCCAGCCCGTAATAGTGACTGACTTGCTCGGCAGCGGTGGTTTCCACTCCGGCAAGCCGCAGACCAGAGACGACTCAGGCGCCATTGGCATTGAGCCCCATGCTAAGGGCGGGGTAAAAGCCCCGCTCAAGCTTTACTTCCGGCATACCACCATGGGATATGAAATACATATTAAACACACCGGCCGTTATGACCGGCACAGACTGGCAAAAAACCATACGGACGCACTCTACGCGAGAAGTCCGACACTTAAAGACCCTCTTAATTTCACATTACTTGATCCCAACAATACGGTGATTACAGGGAGCACTTTAAGCAAAGCTCATACACTCATCACACTAAAAACCCACAACAACAGGTATATCGGCGCAAAGAGAGACAAGGGTTCGCCCTACGTGTATCTGGGAGAAACGACCGAAAACCATAAGATGATATTTCTTTTAAGTGTTATTGAAAGAAACGTGCCTTATTAACTCTCAATCATTTTCTCTGTGGGAGCGGGCTTGCCCGCGATGGTATCGACTCGGGGTATCTGAAAAACCACATCGCCTGAATCGCGAGCAAGCCCGCTCCCACAAAATGTATGGGCTGCAAACGCCAGCCCAATACGTTCAACAGGTGGCAGCCCACTGACTATAGGCGCCGAGCTTGTGACGCAGCAATTGGCAAAGCTGTGCGAAAAACCTGCTATTTCCGTGAGGCCAAAAAATCAAAAGCCATCACTCGGGCCCCAGCCGGGTAAACACCACCACGCTTTCCTACGCCTCATCCAAAACCATTTTTTTCAAGAAAAGGCTCAAGCCCGCGGTATTAAGCACAACCGGTAAGACCGGATTGGTTCATGTCTAAATATTCACTTGCAAACCACGAAAATCCCCACCTACACTGATCACGAACTGGACATACCGGTAAGACCACAATAATTAAGTTCTGCAGCCACTGCCCCCGACGCACCGCTGTCAGAACACTGCCAGGATTCCTCCCATGATCAGATGGTGCTCGCGCTCAATCTTCTTCCAGGTGGTAATCGGACTGTTGCTAGGCGTTGTCTGTGGCCTGACACTCCCCGAGTACTCCGCTCAACTCAAGCCCTTGGGCGACGGCTTTATCAAACTGATCAAGATGTTGATCGGGCTGATTGTCTTCTGTGTGGTGGTCAGCGGTATCAGCGGCGCGGGGGATCTGAAAAAGGTCGGGCGCATTGGCTTGAAATCCGTGATTTATTTTGAAGTACTCACCACTATCGCGCTGATTATCGGGTTGGTTTTCGCCTTCAGTACGGGCATCGGCCACGGTGCCAATATCCATCTTGAAGAGCTGTCCAGGGCGGACATGGGCGATTTAGCCCAACGCAGCGAGCAGATGCACACCACTTCCCAGTTCTTGATGGACTTGATTCCGACCTCTGTGATTGGCGCCTTTGCAGACAACAATATCCTGCAAGTGCTGCTGTTTTCAGTACTGTTCGGCAGCGCATTGAATCTGGTTGGCGAGGCCGCATCCGGCATTTCGCGACTGATTAATGAGCTGAGCCATGTCATCTTCCGCATCATGGGCATGATTGTGCGCCTGGCGCCTATCGGTGTGTTCGGCGCCATCGCCTTTACCACCAGTAAATATGGCCTGGATTCGCTGCAACATCTTGGTAGCCTGGTGGGCTTGTTTTATCTGACCTGTGCAGCCTTTGTTTCAGTGATTCTGGGGCTGGTCATGCGCGTGTCCGGCCTGCGTATCTGGCCCCTGCTCAAGTACCTGCGCGAAGAACTGACCATCGTGCTGGGTACCGCTTCATCCGATGCAGTCTTGCCACAAATCATGCGCAAGCTTGAGCATTTGGGTATCGGCAGCTCAACGGTTGGCCTGGTGATTCCGACCGGTTACTCCTTTAACCTCGACGGGTTTTCGATTTACCTGACACTGGCCATTGTCTTTATCGCCAACGCTACCGGTACTCCGCTGGCCATGACCGATTTACTGACCATATTGCTGGTGTCGTTGATCACGTCCAAAGGCGCCCACGGCATACCCGGCTCGGCCCTAGTGATTTTGGCCGCTACCCTGACCGCCATCCCGGCGATTCCGGTGGTGGGCCTGGTGCTGGTGCTGGCGGTGGACTGGTTTATGGGCATTGGTCGGGCGCTGACTAACCTGATTGGTAACTGCGTCGCCACAGTCGCCATCGCTCGCTGGGAAAAGGATATTGATGTGCAGCGCGCCAATAAAGTGCTGTCCGGCCAAGCGGGGTACACCTTCCAACCGCTCAAGCCTGTGGTCGTTGTCGGGCCGCGAGAGTTTTGACCTTTCTTTAAACGTTTATGTTGCCCATGGAGCGAACCGTGATCACCTCGTCAACCGTTGTAAATTCAGTCGTAGAAAAACTCAGGGCGGCCTTGGCACGAGGTGAATGGCGCTCCGGGGAAATGCTGCCCGGGCAACGGGAACTGGCTGAAAAGCTGGGTATTAGCCGCCCCAGCCTGCGCGAAGCGATCATTGTGCTGGAAACATTGGGTTTGGTGCGCACGATGCCGAGCAAGGGTGTAGTGGTGCTGCAAACCCATGCTGGCATCGCCCAGAGCCAGGAGCATGCGGTTGCCGACGCAAGCCTGGAAGACGTGCTGCAACTGCGTTACACCCTTGAGCCCTTTATTGTCGGGCTGGTCGCACAATCGATCAGCAGCAAGGAAGTGGGGCAGTTGCGCCTGACCCTGATGGACATGCGCGAAGCCCTGGAGGCAAATGACAGCGAAGCCGGGGTCAACGCCTATATCGCGTTTCACGAAGAACTCTTTAACCTGACCTCCAACCCGATTTTCCAGAGTGTGGTGCAACAAACCAGCAACGCCCTCAAACAAAGTGCGCAAGTACTGCGCAACTCACCGGAACATCTGGCGGAGCGGCTTGAAGAAAACGAGGCAGTGGTACGTGCCATTCGCGCAAAAAACAGCGCTTTGGCCAGTGCCGAAATGCGCCGCCATATTCTTCGGGAAGGTCAGCGTATGGGTATCGAGCTCAATATTCCTGACGACAACCTGGGCAGCTGAATACGTTTCAAACCGGAGACCGGCCATGAATTCATTCGCTTTGCTACAACCCTGCACATCACTGCCCTGCCCCCCGTCTCAAACCGGCACACAGTGGGCAGATGACATTTATACCCGCTTGCTCGACGCCATTGTTGAGCAACGCCTGCCTCCCGGCTGCCGGCTGACCGAAGAGGGTTTGGGGCAGATGTTTGGCGCCAGCCGCGCACAAGTTCGCGATGCGCTTTCACTGTTGTCTTATCAGCAGATCATCACGATGCACGCTAATGCTCACACACGGGTTGCGGCGCCTACTGGCGAGCAAATCAGACAAGCCCTGCATGCCCGCCGACTGACTGAAATGGCCTTGATTCCCATGGCCTGCAGGCAGCCACAAAAGAACGACTTGCAACATCTGCAGCAGTTGCTTGAAAGCCAGCATCAATCAGAGACGCAAAACTTTCGAGGCGCGGCGATTCGTTTGGCAGGGGCCTTTCATCTGCACCTGGCACAGATGGCCGGGAATGCGCCGCTGGCGTATTTCCTGGGCAATCTTGTGCCCCTGACGTCACTGGCGATTGCACACCATGACACGGTCTTGACTGGTACATGGCAACAACAGGCGGCGATTGCCCAAGCGGTTGAAGCGCAAGATGAAACAACCGCCGTGAAGCTGATGAGCCAGTATCTGGATGATGTGGTACTTCGTTGCACGCCAGTAGCGCAGATCAAAGGGTTAACTCTTCTGTGATAGCTAAAAGCCCCTAACCCTCTCCCGGAGGAAGAGGGTTAGAGTGAGGGTCAGCCATCACTCAAGCCCCTAGCCGGGCAAAGCCTTCGCGAATCTTGGCTTCTGGCAAATCATCAGCAATAAACACCATCACGCTTTCACGCGCTTCACCTGCGACCCACTCGGTGTCCCAATCAAAGCCGTAGAGCTTGAGCACGCCCTGAAATACCAGCCTGCGATCTTCACCGGCAATGCTCAGTACACCTTTGTAGCGCAGCAATTGCTTGCCGTGCTCTTCCAGCAGTTCGTTCATAAAGGCGCTAAGGCTGTCGATATCCAGCGGTTTATCAGTGCGTAGCACCAGGCTGGAAATACGGTCGATGGACGCCGCAGGCTGCACCGGGCGCAAGCTCAGGCCACCACCCAGGTCTGCGTTGAGGTTAAACCCGCGCACATCAAGCAACTCAGCCAGGTCAATCTTGCCGTGCTCAACCACGCGAATCGGCGCACGGCGGTTGATACGGGTCAGGCGTTCGCTCAGAGCCTCAAAGCAGGCGTCATCCACCAGATCGCGTTTGCTCACCAACAGTCGGTCAGCAAAGCCAATTTGCGCCTGGGCGATAGTCTGGCTCAGGTGAACATCGGCGTGAGCCGCGTCTACCAGGGTGATGATGCCGTCCAGCAGATACCGCTCACGCAGTTCTTCATCAATAAAGAAGGTTTGCGCCACCGGCGCCGGGTCGGCCAGGCCGGTGCATTCGATCACCAGGCGGTCAAAGGCGATCTCACCACTGTCCAGGCGTTCAAGCAGCAGGTACAGCGCTTTGGTCAGGTCGGTGTGGATGGTGCAGCATACGCAGCCATTGGCCAGGGTCATAACTTGTACCGGCTCGTCGCCCAGCAGTTGGGTGTCGATCCCGGCATCGCTGAATTCGTTTTCGATTACGGCGATTTTCAGGCCGTGCTCGGCCTTGAGCAGGTAGCGCAACAAGGTGGTCTTACCGGCACCCAAAAAACCGCTGAGGATGGTGACGGGGATTGGAGAGGTCATGCAGTGCCTCCTTAAAAATAACGTCAAAACAAATGTGGGAGCGAGCCTGCTCGCGATTCTGGCGACACGGTGTGACTGACACACCGCGCCGCCCTTATCGCGAGCAAGCCCGCTCCCACAGACTTAAGCCCGGTGCCCCGCTAACGGATCAGCAGCACTTGGGCCCGCCCTTGCCGCCGTAACGCGCCTCCTGGCGTTCACGAAAGAACGCCTCGTAGGTCATTACCGGCTTGTCCGGGTGCTTGGTTTGCATATGCTCGACGTAGTTGTCGTAGTCGGGCATGCCGACCATCAGGCGTGCGGCCTGACCGAGGTATTTACCGAGGCGACTCAGGTCATTGAACATGGTTGCAATCCTCTATCAAGCATCCGGCATGGCTTGGTACGGCGACTCTTTATCCGTACGTTCTTTGCTGCCCCATGCAGCGACACCCACTTTGATCGCAAAGAACAGAATGCTGAACACCACGAACAGGAACAGCACGGTCAGACCGGCGTTGGTGTAGGCGTTGATGATCACATGTTGCATCTGGTCGATGTTTTTCGCCGGGGCGATTACCTGGCCCGCTTTAAGTGCCGTGCTGTACTTGTCAGCCAGGGCCAGGAAGCCGACCGCCGGGTTGGCGTCGAACAGCTTGATAAAGCCTGCGACAGTGGTGCAGATCAGCAGCCATACCGCTGGCAGCATGGTCACCCAAATGTAGCGCTGACGCTTCATTTTGATCAGCACAACGGTCGCCAGCATCAGCGCGATACCCGCCAGCATCTGGTTGGAGATACCGAACAGCGGCCACAGGGTGTTGATACCGCCCAGTGGGTCGATCACGCCCTGATACAGCAGGTAACCCCACATCGCCACACACAGGCCGGTGGCCAGCAAGTTGGCGCCCCAGCTCTCGGTACGCTTGAGTGCAGGCACAAAGCTGCCGAGCAGGTCTTGCAACATAAAGCGACCGGCACGGGTACCGGCGTCAACCGCCGTCAGGATAAACAGGGCTTCAAACAAAATGGCGAAGTGATACCAGAACGCCATGGTGTTTTCGCCCGGCAACACGTTGTGCAGGATCTGGGCGATACCCACCGCCAGTGTCGGAGCACCGCCAGCACGGGCCAGTACGGTGGTTTCGCCGATATCCTTGGCCAGCGCGGTCAGCGCATCCGGGGTAATGGCAAAGCCCCAACTGCTAACAGTCTGGGCCACAGTCACCACATCACCGCCGACGATGGCCGCCGGGCTGTTCATGGCAAAGTACACGCCCGGTTCGATCACCGAAGCAGCAACCATCGCCATAATGGCTACGAAGGATTCCATCAGCATGCCGCCGTAACCGATGTAACGGGCGTTGCTTTCGTTATCCAGCAGTTTGGGTGTGGTACCCGAGGAAATCAGTGCATGGAAACCCGATACCGCACCGCAGGCAATGGTGATGAACAGGAACGGGAACAGGCCGCCTTTCCAGACCGGGCCGGTGCCATCGGTGAACTGGGTCAGCGCGGGCATTTTCAGCTCGGGCATGGTGACCAGAATGCCGATTGCCAGGGCAACGATGGTGCCGATTTTCAGGAAGGTCGACAGGTAGTCACGGGGTGCCAATACCAGCCACACCGGCAGCACTGCCGCAACAAAGCCATAACCGATCAGCATCCAGGTGATTTGCGTACCGGTAAAGGTGAACACCGGCGCCCACTCCGGGCTCGCCGCAATCTGGCCCCCCAGCCAGATGGAACCGAGCAGCAGCAACACGCCGACAATGGAGATTTCACCGATGCGGCCCGGGCGGATGTAGCGCATGTAAATGCCCATAAACATCGCGATCGGGATGGTTGCCATCACCGTAAACATGCCCCACGGGCTTTCGGCCAGGGCCTTGACCACGATCAGCGCCAGCACCGCGAGGATGATGATCATGATCAGGAAGCAGCCAAACAGTGCGATGGTGCCAGGCACCTTGCCCATTTCCTCGCGCACCATATCGCCCAAAGAGCGACCGTTGCGGCGAGTAGACATGAACAGGACCATAAAGTCCTGTACCGCACCGGCCAGCACCACACCGGCGATCAGCCATAGCGTACCCGGCAGGTAGCCCATTTGCGCGGCCAATACCGGGCCGACCAGAGGACCAGCGCCAGCGATGGCGGCAAAGTGGTGACCAAAGAGAATGTGTTTGTTGGTCGGCACATAGTCCAGACCGTCGTTATTGAGCACCGCAGGCGTTGCGCGGCTGGAGTCCAGTTGCATCACCTTGGTGGCGATAAACAGACTGTAATAACGGTAAGCAACCAGATAAATGGCAACAGCTGCCACTACGATCCACAAGGCGTTGATCGCCTCGCCCCGGCGTAATGCCACTACGCCAAGGGCGCAGGCTCCTACAATTGCCAGCAGCAGCCACGGAATGTGGCGTAGCAGGCTATTTTTATTATTCATTTTTTTAATTCCGGCCAGTTGGACAAGAAAGACTGCTTCCGGAGTTTAGCGCTCTTGGCTCTAAAGACCAGCCCCCAACATTGGTCTAGAGCCTTCTTTTGCGGATTTTTACTGTGCAACGCCGCTGTCTGCCCCGGCACGCTGACCAGGTTTCGCAATCAACCCTTGCAGATTTTTTTACACATTTGAAAGCCTACTCGAACAACGCATCCAGCGCCTGTTCCAGACGGGTCACGCCAATCACTTTCAGGCCCGGTGGCGACTCTTTAGGGGCGTTGCCCTTGGGCACAATGGCGCGCTTGAAGCCATGTTTAGCCGCTTCTTTAAGCCGCTCCTGGCCGCTTGGCACCGGCCGCACTTCACCTGACAGGCCGACTTCACCGAACACCAGCAGGTCGTGGGGCAACGGACGATTGCGCAAACTGGACATCACGGCAGCCATCAGCGCCAGGTCAGAGGCAGTTTCCAGAACTTTGACCCCGCCTACTACGTTCAGAAACACATCCTGATCGTGAGTAGGAATACCACCGTGGCGATGCAGGACCGCTAGCAACATGGCCAGACGATTCTGGTCCAGGCCCAGAGTCACCCGGCGCGGGTTAGACATATGGCTGTCGTCCACCAGGGCCTGCACTTCCACCAGCATCGGGCGGGTGCCTTCCCAAGTGGCCATCACTACGCTCCCAGGGACTTCTTCCTGAGCACGAGTGAGGAAAATAGCCGAGGGGTTGGAGACTTCTTTCAGCCCCTTGTCAGTCATGCCGAATACACCCAGCTCATTGACTGCGCCAAAACGGTTTTTCACCGCCCGCAGCAAGCGCAGGCGACCGTCGGACTCGCCTTCGAAATACAGCACGGTATCGACCATATGCTCCAGCACGCGAGGCCCCGCCAGCGCGCCTTCTTTGGTCACGTGGCCCACCAGGAAAATCGCCGTACCGCTGGACTTGGCATATCGCACCAGCAATGCCGCACTTTCGCGCACTTGCGATACGCCACCGGGCGCCGATTGCAGTTGTTCGGTGAAGATGGTCTGGATCGAGTCGATCACCATGACCTTGGGCTTTTCCAGCTTGGCAGTGGCAATGATGTTTTCAATACAGGTTTCAGTCATAACCTTGAGCTGGTCCTGCGGCAACCCCAAGCGCCGGGCGCGCATGGCCACTTGCTGTTGGGACTCTTCGCCGGTGACATACAGCGCAGGCATGCGCGTGGCCATCTGACACAAGGTTTGCAGGAGGATGGTGGACTTGCCGATACCGGGATCACCACCGATCAACACCACCGAACCGTCTACCAGGCCACCACCAAGCACACGGTCCAGCTCGCCGGAAGCCGTGGAGAAGCGCGGAATTTCAGCAATGCTGACTTCGGCCAGGGTTTTGATCTGGGCCTGCTGCCCGGTCCAGCCGGTACGACCACTGGGTGGCGCGGCGGCGCCGCTTTCAACAATGGTTTCCACCAGGGTGTTCCAGACGCCGCACTCGCCGCACTGCCCGGCCCACTTGGGAAAGGTTGCGCCGCACTCGGTGCAGCCGTAAATGCGCTTGGGCTTGGCCATCTGAACTCCACGGAAAAACCGCGATGATAGCCCACTGAGGCTGGATCAGCGCGACACCGGCATGCGGATTTCACCTTTGGCCAGCCGGGCGGCCGTATTGCCCGATGTATCCTCGGCATTCAGGTCAGCGCCTTTACGGGACAGGTCGTCGAGCAGTTCAACCCGCTTGAACAGGCCGGCGTACATGGCAGCGGTCTGCCCTGCGCCATTGCGCTGGTCAGGATTGCAATCGGTCGCCATCAGACGGTGGGCGATTTTCAGTTCGCCTTTGAAAATCGCCCCCATCAGAGCTGTGTTACCGCGCTTGTCTTGCACACAGGCATTGGCGCCTGCTTTAAGCAAATGCTCGACCGCCTCTGGCTGGCCGTTGTAGGCCGCGAGGATCAGCGCGGTGTAGCCCTTGCTGTCTTGAATGTCGAGGGTGTAACCGGACTCGATAAAGGTATCGAGCATGGCCACGTCACCCCTGCGGGCTGCGTCGAAATAGTAGTTCTGCAATTGTGTTTGGACGTCGGGCTCTTCGGCCTGGCTCAGGGCGCTGACAAGCAACAAGGCCAGGGAAATAATAATGCGCATGGATGCAGTCCTCCTGAATACCCCCTGAGCCCTTGTGGGTGCCAGCTTGCCTGCGATGCACGCGCCGCGGTCTGATTGGTAACCGCAGTGATGCCATCGCGAGCAAGCCCGCTCCCACAAGGGCGGGAGCCAGCGGTTAATCCACCAGTTTGGCAGCCAGTGCCTTGACCCGGCTCAGGTCGCCCTTGGCCACTTTGGTCACGCCGGTGCCGTACTCGGGGTCAGCCTTGTACAGGAACGACAGGATGATGTGTTTGCTTTCATCGTCTGTTGTCGCCAGCGAACCACCGAAGCTTTCAATCAGGTCCTGACGCTCTTTCTTGCTAAATGAGCGGTACAGATCACCGGCCTGCTTGAAGTTCTGCTCACGCTGAATCTTCGCCTGCTGGGTAGTACCCGACAGTGGCATTTCGCTGTAGCGCGCCGCTTGCGGCTCTTCACGCGCAAGCAAACGGCTCGGCTGGTAGTTCACACCCGAGGTGGTGTGGCCCAGGTTCATGGCGCCGTCCTGGTTGCCATTGTTCACCGCTACCCGAGGGGCGTTGATCGGTAGTTGCATGGCATTGGCGCCCAAGCGGTACATCTGGGTATCGGCATAGGAGAACACCCGACCTTGCAGCAAACGGTCTTCAGATGGCTCGATGCCTGGCACCAGATTCGCCGGAGCCATGGCCACCTGCTCGGTTTCCTGGAAGACGTTGGCCGGGTTGCGGTTCAGGACCATTTGCCCGACTTTGCGCTCAGGTACGTTGGGCCAGATTTTGGTGGCATCCAGCGGGTCAAAGTCGAAGGTCTTCAAATCTTCAGGCTTGAGTACCTGCACGTACAAATCCCACTTGGGGAAGTCGCCCTTGTTGATGTGCGTGACCAGATCGTTGGTCATATGGCTGTAGTCCTGGCCCTGAACCTGTGTCACTTGTTTCGGGTCAAGGTTGTTCAAACCCTGCAGGCTCTTCCAGTGAAACTTCACATAACGCACGTCGCCCTTGGCGTTGACCAGCTTGTAGGCGTGTACGCCGTTACCGTCCATTTCACGGTAGCTGGCCGGGGTGCCCGCGTTGGAGTACAGCTCGGTCAGGGTACGGGTGGCTTCCGGGACATGGGAGAAGAAGTCGAAACGGCGTGAGTCATCATCCAGGTTGGTGCGCGGGTCCGGTTTGAAAGCGTGAACCATGTCCGGGAACTTGATCGCATCACGAATAAAGAAGGTAGGAAAGTTATTGCCTACCAGGTCCCAGTTACCGTCAGCGGTATAGAACTTGGTGGCAAAGCCGCGTGGGTCACGCAGGGTTTCGGGCGAATGGGCACTGTGTACAACGGCCGAGAAACGCACAAACACCGGGGTGGTTTCACCTTTGGCAAACACCTTGGCCTTGGTCAGGTCGCTCAGGTCATTGGTGACGGTGAAGGTACCGTGGGCGCCTGTACCGCGAGCATGTACGACACGCTCCGGGATACGTTCACGGTCAAAGCGCTGAAGTTTCTGCAGTAACTGTACGTCTTGCAGCAATACCGGGCCGTTGGCCCCTGCCGTTTGCGAGTTCTGGTTGTCACCGACAGCCGCACCGTTGTCACGGGTCAAGGTTGCAGCATGGGCCGAAACCGAAAGCAGGCTGGCGCTTAAAACACATAGCAGGCGGCGCTGTGAAAGCGTTCCGAAGCCTAAGGGAGTGGTCATGCGTAAGTCCTCTGATTATTGGTTGCGCAATTGGGCGCTGAGCAAAGGCTAGAGGCCTGCGGGGCAAACTCTAAATAGAAAGGTCTTAAGCTGGCCATTGAGAAAAAGGTCTGGCATCGGAGGGCTTGATCGCGTATTTGGCGTCACTTCAAGGCCTGTTGAAAACTTCTGCGCTGCGGGCGGGTCGATTAGTGCGGGCACAAGCAATCAGCGGCGCAGGCATGATTCGCCATGCTGATTTACACTGCACCCACCAACCTCATCTGTAACAAGGAATAACCTATGGGCGTGATAAGTGAGTTCAAGGCCTTCGCGGTCAAAGGGAACGTGGTCGATATGGCCGTCGGTATCATCATCGGCGCGGCATTCGGCAAAATCGTTTCGTCCTTTGTGGGGGACGTGGTTATGCCACCCCTGGGTTTGCTGATCGGCGGGGTAGACTTCAGTGATCTGGCCATTACGCTGAAAGCCGCAGTTGGCGATGCGCCAGCAGTGGTCGTGGCCTACGGTAAATTTATCCAGAGCGTGATCGACTTTATCATCGTCGCATTTGCCATCTTTATGGGTGTAAAAGCGATCAACCGCCTGAAGCGTGAAGAGGCTGTCGCGCCTAGCGTACCCCCTCTGCCTTCCAAGGAAGAGGAACTACTGGGCGAAATTCGTGACTTGCTTAAAGTTCAAAACAACCGGCCATAAGTGCTCAATATAAACAACGGCGCCTCTGGGGGCGCCGTTGTTATTTTTATGTCACACACCATACAACCCAGCTACCAATAGTTCTCAACAGCAACTTGTCCCGGACGCCGGGTCAAGCTCAGTTGCATATCTCGCGCTTTGAGCAACTGTCGAGTGTCATCAATCATTTGCGGGTTGCCACATAACATGACTCGTGAGTTTTCACTGGTCATATTAATACCTGCCGCCCGCTCAAGTTCACCATTTTCAATCAAGGCAGTAATACGCCCGTTTAATGCACCGGGTACCCGCTCGCGGGTCACGGTCGGAATATAGACAAATTTGTGCGCATAGTCGGCAAGGTACTCACGCGAACCTAGCCCGGCGATCAAGTCCTGATAAGCCAACTCACGAGCTTCCCGGGCGCTGTAGACCAGCACAATGCGTTCGAATTTTTCCCAGACGTCAAAATCCTGCAGGATCGACAGGAACGGCGCAATGCCGGTGCCGGTTGCCAGCAGCCACAGGTCACGTCCGTCGACAAAACGATCCAGGGTCAAGAAACCAAACGCCTGACGCTCCACCAGCAAGGTGTCACCAACTTCCAAGCGACTGAGTTCGCTGGTGAATTCCCCGCCCGGCACCACAATCGAGAAAAACTCCAAAAACTCGTCATGGGGTGAAGAGACCATGGAATAAGCACGCCACACTGTGCTCCCATCTGCCTTGGTCACACCTAGCCTGGCGAACTGGCCTGCGCGAAAGCGAAAGCCAGGGTCACGGGTGGTACGCAGTGTGAACAGGCTGGGCGTCAGTGGCGTGACATCGAGAAGCGTCTGTAGGGTGAATTTTTCTGCGCTGGCAGTCATGGGGCACTCCATTGGCGAATGCCCCTAGTGTCGCGCAAAGGCGGCCGAAGAAACACCGATGGTTTGTGATGGCTTTGCGACAGCCCTGCTACCGCAAACACAGGCGTAAACACCTCACGGGCGTTCGTCAATGCATATGCTGGCATGATCCGATTTTGTCAGGACCGGGCAACTGTTATATACAGATGCCCGAAAAAGCATAACTATATCCTGGCGTTAAATAGGTGACCGTGTTTATAACCAACCAAGTTTTATCGCCCCCTTTCTTCACCCATTAAATATTTAGCATTATCTGCAGCAGCACCTAAAATATTCTTAACAGGCCAATTTATTTACCTCTCCATTTATTTTTTGGGCCGCGGGAGCGCCTTATGACTGCACATAATCCGATCAGTACAAACCAATATCTTGCGTGCAGAAGCGAGGCTGAACTTTGCTCAGATACACTCAAACGAATAGAAGAATACGGCTTTGATTATTTTTCTTTCCGAATGATTCCTCGACTTGGCAACATCACCACGAACAGCAAAGTAATAACAAACTATCCAAATGATTATATAGAGAGGCATGAAAAAGGTCACCACTCGCAAAAAAACCCGCTCGTGATTCATTGCCAATTATCGATCATGCCGATTATCTGGAGCGCCGAGGTTTTCCGTGAGACGCCTGATTTGTGGAGAGCCAGCCAGACCTGCGGGTTGGCATACGGCTGGTCACAAGCCGTACACGACCCCAATGGGGTGATCAGCATGCTGAGCCTTGCCAGGAAGTACCCACCTCTGACAGAAGATGAGTTTGCAGAGAAAGCCGCCAACGTGTTGTGGCTGTGCAACCAGTTGCACAGCGCCATGCTGCAACGCTGCCACTTGCATCACCGACTGCAGATTCAAGTCACTCGCTTGTCCGAGCGGGAGATTGAAGTTCTTAAATGGACATCAGAAGGTAAAATCGCCTCCGACATTGCCATGATTCTGAGCCTGAGCCCGCGTACCGTGAACTTCCATATCAGCAGCGCGATGAAAAAACTGGGGGCCAGTAACAAAACATCAGCTGTAGTCATGGCGGCCAAGTTCGGCCTGCTGTAAACCCGTCCTGCCCCGAACCGGATAAACGCATCAGGCAATTTGCGGCAAAAAAAAGTAAAATCGCGCCTACCTGTAAAACCCACGGACTCCTCTGCTCGCCAGGCCCCTCTCAGGGGCTGGCCGTGCCGCTGTCGATTCCTCAGAGTTTGTATAAATGCCTGTGCTAGAAAGCCCTTTCGCCCAACTTCGCCTGATCCGCCAACCCGAGCAGCAAAACGAGCCTCTGCAGGCCTTTGATGCGGCGGATGAGTACTTGCTTAATCACTTGGCCGAACAGGCGCTGCCCGCAAATAGCCGGGTACTGGTGCTCAATGACAGTTTTGGTGCCCTGGCAGTCAGCCTGGTTAGCACCATGCAGGTCACCAGCAGCAGCGACTCCTTTCTGGCCATCCAGGCACTGGAAAAGAATCTGGTACGCAACGGCCATGCTTACGATGCCGTCTCGATCATCCCTGCCAGCGAGCCGCTGGTCGGGCCGTTCGACTGCGTGCTGGTGCGCGTCCCCAAAACCCTGGCACTGCTCGAAGAGCAACTGATCCGCCTGCAAGGCCAATTGGCACCGGGCGCTCAAGTGATCGCCGCAGCAATGATCAAACACTTGCCCCGTGCTGCCGGTGATTTGCTGGAGCGTTATATCGGCCCGGTGCAAGCTTCGCTGGCGGTCAAAAAGGCCCGCCTGCTGACTGCCACGGCCCAGGGCCTGGGGCCATTTACCTCGCCCTACCCTACGCGCTACAAGCTGGACAAGCCGGCCATCGAGCTGCTCAACCACGCTAATGTGTTCTGCCGCGAAGACCTGGATATCGGTACCCGGGCATTTTTGCCGCACCTGCCGAAAAACCTGGGTTCGGCGCGGGTGGCCGACCTGGGTTGCGGCAATGGGGTGCTGGCCATTGCCAGTGCACTGAATAACCCGCAGGCGCAGTACACGCTGGTCGACGAGTCCTTTATGGCTGTGCAGTCCGCCCGTGAGAACTGGCAGGCTGCGCTGGGTGATCGCGAAGTAATTGTGCGTGCCGATGACGGCCTGGCGAGCCAGGCCGCGGATTCACTGGATGTGGTGCTGTGCAATCCGCCGTTTCACCAGCAACAGGTGGTCGGGGACTTTCTGGCCTGGCGCATGTTTCAGCAGGCGCGTGATGCGCTGGTGGTGGGAGGTGCGCTGTATATCGTCGGCAACCGTCACCTGGGTTACCACAGCAAGCTGGCCAAGCTGTTTCGCGGTGTCGAGCAAGTCGCCGCCACGCCCAAGTTTGTGATCCTCAAGGCGCGCAAGTAAAGCCCAGCACAAAACCCGTGGGAGCGGGCTTGCCTGCGATGCATACAACTCGGTTTAGCTGGATTACCGAGGCGATACCATCGCTGGCAAGCCAGCTCCCACAGGTGAAATCATGAACGTTTCAGGCTCAGTGGGTTTTCATACCCGCGGCGGTCATAAACATCCGGATCAGCCAGGCAAATACTGCCAGGGTCGCCACACTGCCGGTCCAGATCACCAGCAGCCAGCCAATACGTTGCCACAGTGGTTTCTTCTCGCACTCTTGAACGTCGTGTAGATAATCCTTGCCAGCCATGTTCAGGCCTCCTCTTGGGGAAAAGGCTGTGGCCCTCAGGCCACAGCGGCAGTTGCGACTAGTGGTAACCGTCTTCGTGGGTCACCTTGCCGCGGAACACGTAGTAGCTCCAGAAGGTGTAACCCAGAATGAACGGGATGATGAACAGGGTGCCCACCAGCATAAAGCCCTGGCTTTGCGGTGGCGCCGCTGCGTCCCAGATCGAGATCGAAGGTGGGATGATATTAGGCCACAGGCTGATACCCAGACCGCTGTAACCCAGGAAAATCAGCACCAGGGTCAACAGGAACGGCGTGTAGTGAGCCTTGCGCGCTATGGCCTTGAGCAAACCGTACATCGTCACCAGCACCAGGATCGGCACCGGCAGGAACCAGAACAGGTTCGGCAGGGTGAACCAGCGCGCAGCAATATCAGTGTGCGCCAGTGGCGTCCACAGGCTGACGATGCCCATCAGTACCAGCACGGCCAACGCCAATGGACGACCCAGCTTGTGCATGCGCTCTTGCAGATGACCTTCGGTTTTCATGATCAGCCAGGTGCAGCCGAGCAAGGCATAGGCCACGATCAGGGCAATGCCGCAGAACACCGTGAACGGTGACAACCAGTCCAGCCCGCCACCGGCGTACTGGCGGTTAACCACCGGAATGCCATCAATAAAGGCCCCCAGCGCCACGCCCTGGAAGAAGGTCGCTACCAGCGAGCCACCGATAAACGACTTGTCCCAGATATGGCGTTTTTCCGGCCGCGCCTTGAAGCGGAACTCAAAGGCCACGCCGCGAAAGATCAGGCCCATCAGCATCAGGATCAGCGGCAGGTACAGCGCCGACAACACTACCGAGTAAGCCAGCGGGAAGGCGCCAAACAATGCCGCGCCGCCCAGTACCAGCCAGGTTTCGTTACCGTCCCAGACAGG
This sequence comes from Pseudomonas sp. B414, assembly GCF_055408445.1. NCBI lineage: Bacteria > Pseudomonadati > Pseudomonadota > Gammaproteobacteria > Pseudomonadales > Pseudomonadaceae > Pseudomonas > Pseudomonas sp. B414. The sequence continues at coordinate 109,675 of NZ_JBUZTQ010000009.1, forward strand.
GGCGACGGTGTTCATCATCACATCACGGTCACTCTCGCCCTTGATAAAGGGAAAGAGGATGCCGATGCCGAGGTCGAAACCATCCATGACCACATACATCATGATCCCGAAGATGATGATGATTGCCCAGATAAGTGGCAGATCAATACCCATGACTCAATTCCCCTTAGTCAGGCTGTCGCTGTGGCCTTCATCTGTACCCTCATGGGCGGCAGACAGAGGACGGGCAGGCGTGCGTTGCTGGCCTGGGCCACCGTGGGTGTCATTATCGCCTTCGTGGGTGATCGGACCTTTGCGCACCAGACGCATCATGTAACCCAGGCCCACCCCGAACAGGGCGAAATACACCACTACAAACATCACCAGGGTGACACTCATTTGCGTGACGCTATGATTGGACGAGGCATCCGCGGTACGCATCAACCCGTAGACCACCCATGGCTGACGACCGATCTCGGTGGTGAACCAGCCGGCCAGAATCGCGATCAACCCCGATGGTCCCATCCACAGCACCAGACGCAGGAACCAGCGGTTCTCGTAAAGGGTGCCGCGCTTGCGCAACCACACGCTCCACAGGCCGATAAAGATCATCAGCATGCCCAGCGCCACCATAATGCGGAAGGTAAAGAACACGATCGTCGAATTGGGACGGTCCGCTGCCGGGTAGTCCTTCATCGCCGGGATCTGTTTGTCCAGACTGTGGGTCAGGATCAGGCTGCCCAGGTACGGCACCTCGATCTTGTAGTCCGTGGTCTCGGTTTTCATATTGGGGATGCCGAACAAAATCAGCGGCGTCGGCTCACCGGGTTTGTTTTCCCAGTGCCCTTCGATCGCGGCGATTTTTACTGGCTGATACTCAAGGGTGTTCAAGCCGTGGGCGTCGCCGATCAGTGCCTGCACCGGGGCAACCACCAGGGCCATCCACATGGCCATCGAGAACATGCGGCGAATGGCCGGTGTGTTGCGACCGCGCAACAGGTGCCAGGCTGCCGAAGCGCCAACAAAAAACGCTGTAGCTACAAAAGCAGCCGTGGCCATATGCGCCAGGCGGTACGGGAACGACGGGTTGAAAATCACCGCCAGCCAGTCCACCGGAATTACCCGGCCATCAATGATCTCGTAGCCTTGCGGGGTTTGCATCCAGCTGTTGGATGCCAGGATCCAGAAGGTCGAAACCAGCGTGCCGAGGGCCACCATCGCGGTCGAGAAGAAGTGCATCCCGCGGCCGACACGGTTCCAGCCAAACAGCATGACCCCCAGAAAACCTGCCTCAAGGAAGAATGCGGTCAGTACTTCATAGGTCAGCAGTGGCCCGGTAACAGCCCCGGCGAAGTCCGAGAACCTCGACCAGTTGGTACCGAACTGATAGGCCATGACCAGGCCCGACACCACCCCCATCCCAAAGTTGACGGCGAATATCTTCGACCAAAAGTGGTACAGATCGCGGTAGGTGTCGTCACGGGTTTTCAGCCACATGCCTTCGAGCACCATCAGATAACTGGCGAGACCGATGGTAATGGCGGGGAAAATAATGTGGAACGACACGGTAAACGCGAACTGAATTCGGGCGAGATCGAGAGCCTCCAAACCGAACATAAGTCTTCCTCTATCAGGTATCAGGTCGTTGGGGACACAGACGTCGCGCCTGTATCCAACTACCCCTCGCAAGCTATGGCCGCAGCGAATCGATGCCCGCTTTTTACCCACAACAGAAAGGGATCTGGCCGGCTGGCCACCCAGATAAAACCCGAAGGGCTTTGATCTGGATCAAGCATGGATGAAAGAGTAGTCCATTCCTGACACACGGCTAATGTGGTTTGTTGTCGCGTGACATGATGCCTCAGGCCTTGATATAGACCCTTGCAAGAACCACAAGGAATCCCCCGAAGCAGATTTTCAGACGAGCGCCCGGCACCCGGACTTTGTGATATTGCGAGTCATTATTTGTTACAAAACAATGATAATCTCGATCTCCCCTGCCCTCGTCCACGACCCTTTCAAATGACCAGCCAGCCTCTTCTGCTCCGCCATCACCGGCCATTTGTGGCCTTCTGGTTTGCCCGTATCTTCACCGCCAGTGCCTTTCAAATGCTCACCGTGGCCATTGGCTGGAATCTCTACCAGCTCACCGGCAATGTGATGGACCTGGGCTGGGTGGGTTTGATCGAGTTCGCCCCGCGCCTGCTGTTTATGCTGCACACCGGGCATGTGGCCGACCGCTATGACCGGCGCCGGGTAGCGGCCCTGTGCCAGTCGCTGCAAGCGATGATTGCCCTGACACTGGCCATCAGCAGTGCCAGCGATCACATCACCCGGGAGATGATCTTTATCCTGGCGTTTCTGCTGGGTGCTGCTCGCTCCTTCGAAATGCCCGCTACCCAGGCGCTACTGCCCTCCATCGTGCCGGTTGAGCTGTTCCCGCGCGCCGTGGCAGCCGCTCAGGCGGCGCAGCAATCCGCCACTATTGTCGCCCCGGCGTTTGGCGGGCTGCTGTATGCCTTTGGCAGTGTCTGGGTATATGGCCCGAGCGTGGCGCTGTATCTGATTGCGGCCTTGTTGATGAGCAACCTGCCCGCCCGGCAGTTGCCGCTGAACAAGGCCAAGGCCACGCTGGATTCGTTGCTGGCGGGCATCCGTTTTATTCGCAGCCGCCCCGACGTGCTCGGCGCCATTTCCCTGGACCTGTTTGCGGTCCTGCTGGGCGGGGCTACTGCGCTGCTGCCGGTATTTGCCAAGGATATTCTGCTGACCGGCCCGTGGGGCCTGGGCATGTTGCGCTCGGCACCGGCGGTCGGCGCCTTGCTGATGTCACTGTGGCTGGCCAGGTTCCCGGTAGAGCGCAAGGTCGGACGGGTGATGTTTACCGCCGTGGGAGTGTTTGGCGTGGCGACCATCGCCTTCGGCCTGTCGACTTCGTTCTGGTTTTCCCTGGCGGTGCTGGTGGTACTTGGCGCGGCAGACATGATCAGCATGGTGATCCGCGCCTCATTTGTGCAACTGGAGACCCCGGACGAGATGCGCGGCCGGGTGAGCGCGGTCAATGGCCTGTTTATTGGCGCGTCCAATCAGTTGGGGGAATTTGAATCCGGGGCCACGGCCCATTGGCTGGGGACGGTGCCAGCCGTGGTATTGGGCGGGGTTGGCACGCTGGTTGTTACCGGGCTGTGGATAAAATTGTTTCCAGGGCTGGCCAACCGGGACCGGATGGTGGAGCAAAAGCCTTAGTTAACTATCCATTGTGGGAGCTGCGCAGGCCCACAGGGATTGGTGCCGCACCTACCTTATATAGAGCTTCACAGCCAACCGGTTATGCGGCGGTACCAGGGAGCTGTTACTGAACTCAAACCAGCCGCCGTTTTTGTTGCCCAGGTCGAAGGTATACACGTGCCCCACCGTGGTGCCCGCGCCGTTGCAGGCCACCAGCCCCTCGCCCTGATTGCACACCGGGGCGCGCACACCGTCCACTTCCAGGCCATCCAATGTGACATTCGGCTGGCCACCGTAACCGCGCTCCAGTACATAGACCTTGATATTGGGGCCGTTATGGTCGCACCGGGTCTGCTCCCGACCATCGGACACATCCTCCACCGCGCAGGAAACAGACGCTACCTTGAGAATTTCCAGCGTACTCAAGGGCATCGCGGGCGCAGCGCCGGCAGCGGTACTTATAAAGAGGGCAAAACAGACAAAAACAGGTTGGATAAGGCGCTTCATAAATCCCTCCGAAAACTGGCACGCAGTATGCCTGCCACATCAAGGTTATAAAACATGGCCTCGCAGGGTAACCAAAGCAGCCATATCTACGAGCTGCTGGTATGATGCGCGGCTTTTTCCGACAGACAGAAAATCCTCAGGCGGTTCGCGTCTGTGCTTTGCTGTTGAAAACGATTTATTCACGGCGCATTTGGCGCCACGGGGACTGGCATGCTGGAAAGGCTGTTTCAACTCAAAGCACACAACACCAATGTGCGTACCGAGATTCTTGCGGGTATCACCACCTTCCTGGCGATGGCCTACATCCTGTTCGTCAACCCGAGCATCCTCGGCGAAACGGGCATGGACAAGGGTGCGTTGTTTGTTGCCACCTGTCTGGCGGCAGCCATCGGTTCGGCGACCATGGGCATTATCGCCAACTACCCGATTGCACTGGCACCGGGCATGGGCCTGAACGCCTTCTTCACCTACACCGTAGTCCTGCATCTGGGCCACACCTGGCAGGTAGCACTGGGGGCGGTATTTATCTCGGCGGTGCTGTTCTTCCTGCTGTCGATCTTCCGCATCCGTGAGTGGATCATCAACAGCATCCCGCTGCCGCTGCGCTCGGCCATTGCTGCCGGTATCGGCCTGTTCCTGGCGCTGATCGCCCTGGGTAACGCCGGTATCGTGGTTGCCAACCAGGCAACACTGGTGGGCATGGGTGATCTGACTCAGCCAAAAGTGATCCTGGCTTCCCTGGGCTTTGCCCTGATCGTTGCCCTTGAGGCGATGAAAGTGCGCGGCGCAGTGCTGATCGGCATTCTGGCCGTGACCATTGCTTCGATTGCCCTGGGCGTGACCGCCTTCGGTGGCGTGGTGTCGATGCCACCATCCCTGGCTCCGACCTTCCTGCAACTGGATATCAAGGGCGCGCTGGATATCGGCCTGATCAGCGTGATCTTCGCCTTTCTGTTCGTGGACCTGTTCGACAACTCCGGCACCCTGATCGGCGTAGCCAAGCGCGCCGGCCTGATGGGCAAAGACGGCCACATGCCGAAAATGGGCCGGGCCCTGATCGCTGACAGCACCGCGGCCATGGCCGGTTCGCTGCTGGGCACTTCGACCACCACCAGCTACATCGAGTCGGCGGCAGGCGTGAGCGCCGGTGGCCGTACCGGCCTGACGGCCATCGTGGTCGCCATCATGTTCCTGCTGGCACTGTTCTTCTCGCCACTGGCTGCCAGCGTTCCGGCTTTCGCCACCGCGCCTGCGCTGATGTTCGTAGCGGTACTGATGATGAGCGGCCTGGCCGAAATCGAATGGGACGACGTAACGGTTGCTGCACCGGTGGTGATCACCGCGCTGGCGATGCCGTTCACCTACTCCATCGCCAACGGCATCGCCTTCGGCTTTATTTCCTGGACCGTGATCAAGCTGCTGTCGGGCCGCGCTCGTGAGCTGAATGCACCGCTGATCATTCTGTCGGTTCTGTTTGTGGTCAAGCTGGGTTGGTTTAACGCATGAGTGCTCTGCCGTTCGATTCTGCTACCTACGCCATTGAGCTTGAAGCCAAGGCCAACCGTCTGCGCGAGTTGCTGGCGCCATTCGATGCGCCTGAGCCGCAGGTGTTCGATTCGCCTTTGAAGCACTTCCGTCTGCGGGCCGAGTTCCGTCTGTGGCGCGAAGGGGGCGAGCGTCACTACGCCATGTTCGCCCAGGATGACAAGCGCACGCCGATCCTGATCGAAGACTTCCCGATTGCCAGCCTGCGCATCAATCAACTGATGCCCCAGCTCAAGGCTGCCTGGCAAGCCAGCTCGGCCCTGAGCCACAAACTGTTCCAGGTGGAGTTCCAGACCACCCTGGCCGGCGATGCGATGGTTACTTTGTGCTATCACCGCCCGCTGGACGAGCACTGGCAAACCGCAGCCGAGCAATTGGCCAAGGACCTGGATATCAGCGTGATTGGCCGTTCCAAGGGCAAGCGCACGGTGATTGGCCGCGATCATGTGGTCGAGAAGCTGGAGGTGGCGGGTCGCACCTTCACTTATCAACAGCCTGAAGGCGCGTTCACCCAGCCAAACGGCACGGTCAACCAGAAGATGCTCAATTGGGCCTATGAAGCGTTGGGCGAACGTTCGGACGATTTGCTGGAGCTGTACTGCGGCAACGGCAACTTCACCCTGCCGCTGGCTACCCGTGTGCGTAAAGTGCTGGCGACTGAAATCAGCAAGACTTCGGTTTATGCTGCGCTGAACAACCTGCAAGATAACGCTGTGGATAACGTGACTCTGGTGCGTCTGTCAGCCGAAGAGCTGACCGAAGCCCTGAACGAAGTGCGTCCGTTCCGTCGCTTGCAGGGTATTGACCTGAAAAGCTACGAGTTCGGCAGCGTCTTCGTTGACCCGCCGCGTGCGGGCATGGACCCGGACACCTGTGAGCTGACCCGTCGCTTCGACAATATCCTGTATATCTCATGTAACCCGGCGACATTGGCCGACAACATCGCCCAATTGCACGATACGCACCGGATTGAGCGTTGCGCGCTATTCGACCAGTTCCCGTGGACTCACCATATGGAATCGGGTGTTTTGCTGGTTCGTCGCTAAGTTTTCATATATAGCGTCGACTGAATCGCGGGCAAGCCCGCTCTCACAGGAACTGTGCAGTTCTTGTGGGAGCGGGCTTGCCCGCGATGGCCGCGCTACGGTTTCTGAAACTGAAAATACCCCGCCACCTGCCGCAAGTCCCCTTCGCTCAACAACCCCGCGTAATACTTGAGCTGCACCCGCGCCAGCAAATAGGCATAGCGCGCCTCAGCCAAATCCCGCTTGGCGCTAAACAGTTGCTGCTCGGCATCCAGCACATCCAGATTGACCCGCTCGCCACCACTCACGCTTTTCTGCGTGGCCTGCACCAGGGCACTGGCGGACTCCACCGCCATTTCATAAGCCCGCACCTTGGCCGCCGCACTGCTATTAAGGTTGTACTGTTTGCGCAGGTCCACCAGCGTGGTCGCCGTTTGCGCGTCCAGCTCATATTGCGCCTGGGACAGCTGCCGCGCCGCCTGCCGGGTCGAGGCCGAGACTGATCCGCCAGCAAACAACGGCACGGTGAGCTGTATGCCGACGCTGTTGGTGTCGTATTTCTGGTTATAGGTGCTCTCAGAGTCGGAACTGGTCTGGCGGCTGCTCGCATATAAACTGAGCTTGGGCAAATGCCCGGCCCGCTTACGCTCCACTTCGTACTCGGCCGAGGTCAAGGCATGCTGTTGCGACGCCAGTTCGGGGTTATTGGCCAACGCCAGTTCACGCCAGCTTTCAAAGCGCTGTGGTTCCAGAGGCAGGATGGCAAAACGCGGCGTCAACGGATCAAGCTGCTCAATCTCCAACGGTTGACCCAACATTGCTTCCAGCTCACGCAGGGCGGCGTCCTGATTATCTTGCGCCTCGATCTCTTCAGCCACCGCCATGCTCAGGCGCGCCTGGGTTTCCAGCACATCGGTGCGGGTGCCCTCGCCGCCTTTCAATAGCCTCTGGTTGAGTTGCAAGCGCTCGGCGAAGGCACGCTTTTGCGCACGACTCAGCTCGATCCGCTCCTGCGCCAGCAATGCCTGACTGTAGGCACTGAGCAGACGCACAGCCAGATACTGGCTTTTGCTACGAAAGCGCTCATCGGAGAACAACGCCTGCGCTGCGCCTTGTCGGAATCGAGCATAGGCTTCGTAGTCCAGCAGTGGCTGCTGCAACGTCAAAGTCGCCGCATAACTACGGTAATCACGATCGGTACGGGTACTGGCCTGGGTGACTTCAGACTCGTTGCGCGAGTTGTTGTAGTTCCACGACAAGGTCGGCAATAACGCCGAACGCCCTAGGGCACGGTTCTCTTCCCCCGCCGCGCGTTCCTCAATCGCCGCCTGAAACGTCGGGTCGTTGCGGATCGCCAAATCGTAGGCTTGCAGCAAACCCAAAGCCTGCACCGGCCCCGCACACATCATCAACAACCCGCATAACATCTGGCGCACGCTCATTCTTCCACCAACGCCATATGGGTGCGGTCAAGCAAGGGTTTGAACAGGTAATTGAGCATCGAGCGTTCGCCCGTGCGGACAAAGGCTTCCACCGGCATGCCGGGGCGGATCTGCAAACCGGCCAGTTGTGCCATGCCGGCTTCGCTGACTTGCGCACGCAGCGTGTAATAAGGCTCGTCGGTGCGTTCATCGACCTGACGGTCCGCCGATACCAGCGTTACTTCACCTGCTACCCGAGGTGTGGTGCTTTGGCTAAAGGCCGAGAACATCAGCTCCACCGGCAGACCGGGGTGAACCTTGTCCGCCAGCTCAACCGGCACCCGCGCTTCAACCAATAGCGGTTCGCCCTGAGGCACGATTTCCATCAGTGCCTGACCGGGCTTGATCACCCCACCTTCAGTAAACACGTCCAGGCCCACCACGATGCCCGCCACCGGGGCGCGCAACTGGCTGTTGGCCAGTTCGAATTCGGCCGAAGCCAGACGATTGCGCAAGTCTTCGGTACGCACACGGGTGTCGGCCAGTTGCGTACGGACTTCCTTTTGATACTCCTCGGCCAGTTGCCGAATCTTCAGACGCATCTCCAGTACTTGTCGCTGCAACTGGCCGATGCGGCCGTAGTCTTCGCTGATCGAACCCAACACCTGGGCATACACCCGTTCGCTGTCCAGCAGGCGATTGCGCGGGATATAGCCTTCGCGGGCCAGCTCACGCAGGCCTTGCAACTGTTCGGTCAGGGCCGTGCGTTGCAGCACCTTGCTGGCCTGGGAATCTCGCACCCCGCGCAGCTGTGCCTCGGCGCCGGCGATGCTTTCATCCACGCCTTGCTGGTCCAGCAGCAAGGCTTTGCGCCGACTATCGAAGAGTTGCTGCTGTAAGACCAGGTTGGAAGCCACTTCCGGCTCGGCCGCCAATGCCGTCAGCTCGGCCGGGAAGTTAACGCGGCTGGCGCCATCACCCTCGGCATTAAGCCGCGCCTCGCTGGCCAGCGATCCATAGAACTGACTGCGCAATGACTGGGCTTGCCCCAGCAGCGGGGTTTCCTTCAGGCGGATCAGCACCTGGCCTGCGGCCACCGTGTCACCGTCACGCACATCGATACGCTCAACGATCCCGCCGCTGGGGTGTTGCACCACTTTGCGATGGCCGGAAACCATGACCTTGCCCGACACCGCGACGCCCTTGTCCAGCGGCGCCAATGCAGCCCAGCCGAGAAACCCGAGAAACCCGCCAAGCATCAGCAGCCAGCCCAGGCGCGCATAGCGAGTGTCATCCAGTTGCAGCACATTGCTGTCGCCAAGGATCTTGGCGTATGACTGCTTCATGCCTTGCTCGCCTCTGCCGTACCGAGCCGATAGCTCACATTCATCGCCGGTTTTGCCGCCGCAGGCTTGGCCGCTGTGGGGGCTCCGAGCACCTTGGCGGTCGGGCCAAAGGCTTGTAGCTGGCCTTCACGCAGGATCAAGAGCTGGTCGGTAAGGGTCAGCACATTGGGTTTGTGGGTAATCAAGATCAGGGTCCGTTTGTGCTGTTTGAGTTGGACAATGGCCTGCAACAGGGCCTGCTCCCCGGCCTCATCGAGGTTGGAGTTGGGTTCATCGAGCACAATCACCGCAGGCAAGCCGTACAACGCACGGGCCAGGCCGATGCGCTGCTTCTGCCCGCCAGACAGCCCCGCGCCACCTTCACCGAGGCGAGTGTCGTAGCCCTCGGGCAATTGCAGGATCAGTTGATGCACGCCCGCCAGTTGTGCGGCGGCCAGCACCTTGTCGGCATCCACCTCGGCAAAGCGTGCGATGTTTTGGGCGATGGTCCCGGCAAACAGCTGTATGTCCTGGGGCAAATAGCCCAGATGCGGACCAAGCTGGTGTTTGTCCCACTGCGACAGCTCGGCACCGTCCAGTCGCACCTTCCCCGCCAGGGGCTGCCACACGCCGATCAGCAAACGGGCCAGGGTTGATTTGCCGCAACCTGACGGCCCGATGACCCCCAGCACTTGCCCGGCAGGCAAGACAAAACTCAGGTTGGCCAAGGTAGCGCGACGGGTGCCGGGCGCACTGGCGCTCAGTTGCTCAACCGACAACTCGCCCTTCGGTACAGGCAAAGTCATACGCTGCGGGCGTGGCGGATAGCTGTGCAACAGGGCTTCCAGGCGTTGATAGGCCAATCGAGCTGAAGTCCATTGTTTCCAGACACCGATCAACTGGTCGATGGGGCCCAGCACACGCCCCATCAGAATGGAGCCGGCAATCATCATCCCGGCAGTGATTTGCCCTTGTACCGCCAGCAAGGCGCCGAGCCCGAGCACCAGCGATTGCAAAGCCAGCCGCACACCTTTTGACCAGGCGCTGACGGTGGCGGTTTTTTCACTGGCCAGATTTTGTTGCGCCAAAAATGCCGTGTGCTGCGCCAGCCAGCGACCACGCAGGGTGTCGAGCATGCCCATGGCTTCGATGGCCTCGGCGTTGCGCAAATGGGCGCTGGCTTGTTGGGTGGCCTCTACCGACAACTCGCTGGCGGCTTTAAGCGGCGCTTGCGAAACCCGCTGGTTGACCCACGCCAGAATCATCAACAGCACCGCCCCGCCCAGGGCCAGCAGCCCCAGCCAGGGGCTGAACATAAAGATTACAAACAGGTACACCGGAAACCACGGCGCATCGAAAAACGCGAACAGCGCATTACCGGTGGCGAACTGGCGCAGGCTGGTCAGGTCATTCAAAGCCTGCCCTGCCGCCGGGCTGCCGGTGCGCAATTGCGCTTCAAAGGCTGCGTCGTAGACGCGCTGATTCAAGCGCATATCCATCTGCGTGCCGAGGCGGATCACCACCTGGCTACGCACCCACTCCAACGCGCCCATCAGGCCAAACAGGCCGAGGATCATCAGCGTCAGCATCAACAGGGTCATTTGATTGCCCGATGCCAGCACCCGGTCGTACACCTGCAACATATACAGGGCCGGGGCCAGCATCAGTAAATTGATCACGGCCGAGAACAGGCCAATATTGAAAAAAGCACGTTTGTAGGCCGTCAAGGCAGCCAGCATCTCGTTGGCTTTGGGCCGGGTCATGGAAAGATTCCGAAGAAATGGGCCGAAAACCCTGTGGGAGCAGGCTTGCCTGCGATGCAAGCGGCGCGGTCTTGCTGCCAGACCGTGCCGATGCAATCGCGGGCAAGTCGAAACGTCGCACCGCCGCTCCCACAGGATTGGAGTTCACTGGGGTGAGCGGGAGTTACGCCGCCAGTGCCCAGTCCTGAGCCACATCCAGCACGCCAATCAGGCTGATATCAGCCGCCAGCGGTGCATCGGAGTGAGCCAGGCCAGCAGCCGCCAGTTGGTCGAAGGTCGAATCGGTGCTCAGGCCGAACCCGCTCAGCAGGTTGTTGAGCACGCCTTCCAGACCCGATACATCGCCTTTCATCAGGCCGTAGATCACATCCTGAACAGCGTTGCCCGCACGGCCGGCATCGCTGGCGGCAGACAGGTCGAGGCCGTTGAAGGAGACGGTGTAGTCGTTCAGGCCAAACGCGCTGCCCGCACCACCAGTCAGAACTTCGCCCAGACTTACGCTATCCAATTCGCCCCACAGGTAGTGGTTCATGTTGTCGCCAGCAGGGACTTGAGGGTTATACACATAATGCAAGCCATTGCTGGTATCGCTTCCTGCGATAAAGGCGTAGTCCGAATCATTAGCACCGTGCGTAGCATATTGCTCGCCATTTTGCTCACGAGGGCCAGTATTGAAACCACCGGTATTACTTAGACCGTGACCGGCCGTTTTAAAACCCAAAGCCCATTCACTAAGCACGTCACTAATCGAATCAGAACCAACAAACGAACTATAGTTAATTGAAATAGTCATGATTTAAATCTCTTCCTTAGATAATTTCAGTGAAGTGACGCACGGCAACGCACGCCTTTGCTCACCACGAGCAATCTTTTACATAACGAAGCAGACAGCCCGTTATTTAGAATTTATATTCGAGCATACCGCTCAATGTCCGACCTCGCGCCATGCTCAAGTTATTGGCATCCCCCATGGCTACAAAATAGGCTTCGTCGGTAGCGTTCTCTAATGACAAGGAAATATTCAAAGTGTCCGTTGGCCAATAACTGGCATAGAGGTCGTACACGCTGTATTTAGGCCAGAGTGCTTGCTCTATACCGCTGTAACTCCATTCATTCAGGCTCGCGCCATTACCAGGGCTGTAGCGCAAGCGTATCCCCGTGTCCAGGCGCCGCTCAAGGAAACGAGCACCAACCGTTAGAGACCCTCGATCTGCGGGCATATATGCCGCATTACCCATAGTAGATCCGCAATCGATTTTGTTGTTTCTGTCCGGGTCATCGAGCCATTCATAGACTCTAGTATTGATGTAGCCAATCTTGCCATTAGGCCGGGTGTAGGGCGTCCTGATTATCTTAATAACCTCGCCCCTTTTCTTGGCTCCGCCCATATAGTACCCACTTGAGCAAAATTCATTACTGCCAATCATATGTGTGTAACTCAGGTTGGTATACAACCGCCCCATATCGTAATTCAACTGATATTCAACGCCGCGAAACCGGGTCTCCGCCTGGTTATTCACATACGCAGAGCGACCCGACCCGACGACATCCGCCGACCCTGGAAGAGAGACACCATAATGTAAAAATGAGAAATTCTTGATGTTATTGTCAAAGTAAGCAACTTTTACTCCAAGCCGGTCATTATTAAAGAACAGGGATTCTTTAAAGATATTTAAGCCGAACTCCCATTCCCGGTTTTCCTCAGCTTTCAGGTATGGATTGGGGTAAACCCGCTCCGGCGCATTCCCCCCATGGGGCCGCCCGGTCATAAACACCTCAGTCACCGCCGGCGGGCGCCAGCCTTGGCCCCATCGCCCATAGAACTGCAACCAGTCAACTCCGGGCTTTATCCCTATACCAAACGTCGGTGAAAACTTGCCTTCTTCACGATCTGAATCATAGAAATGAACATTTCTTACAGAAGTCCCCGATGTCATCACCTCGCCACCATTCTCCCCTGGAGTGACCAGCGCTTGCCATAAGCTCATGCCCGTTTTGCCTTCCAGGCGATAGCGGTCATAACGCAACCCGGCATCCAGCGTCAGCCAATAGCTGTACTGGTAGTGCAGGTTATTGAACAGGCTGGCCATGGTGCGTTTGCCTTCCGGGTCTGCTCCCTCGACCCAGGGCAGATCCTTCTCGTTCTCGGCCGGCACCAGATTGTTCTTGGATTTCAAGATGTCCTGATAGCTTTCCAGGCCATAGTTCCAGCTCAGTTGCCCGTAGTTGTTGAAGTCAAACCGGGACGTGTTTTCTACCTGAAAACCCCATGTGCTGGTGCGAAACTCATCTTCGTAACCATCAAATGCATTACCACTATCAGCCGACGCTTTGTGGGGGGCATTACGCCGATCAAGCTGCGTATTGACGTAATAAAGTTTACTTTTGAAGTCGATCAGCTCGTTATCCGGGTTGTAGCTGTAATCCAGCGCCAGGTTGCCGGTATTGATATTGCTTTTACCGGTACGCACATAGTCGTAACCATCCTGCGTCGTATTGAGGTTGGTCCATGCGTCAGCGCTATCGCTGTCGGTTTCCAGGTAAGTGAACTGCGCTCGCTGGTCGTTGGGCAGGTTCAGCCCGAACTTGACCATCTGCGAACGGGTCACGCTGCCGGTATCGCCTACTTCACTGGTCAGCCAGTCTGTCCAGGCTTCGCGATATTTGTTCTTGTTGCGAATATTTACGCCCAGGTTATCGGCGTTTTGCCGACCGGTACGGTAGTCACCAAAATGGCGTTCACTGTAGGCAAACAAGGCATCGCCAAGGTCATTGCCAAATGCGAAAACGCCACCGCCGTTGAAATAGGTGCCGTTACCCAACTCACCGATGCCACTGCCGGCCCGGATGCGCCCGCCGTACTCTTTGCCATCCTTCAAAAACTCGCTGGCTTGCAGGGTGTTAAAGCTGGCAATACCCCCCAGTACTGCAGCACCGCCCATGCCGGATTGGGCACCTTTGTCGATTTCAACGCTGGAGACCATTTCCGGGTCGATCAACATCACGCCATTGCGTTGCTGATGGCCGTTGACGTTAAAATTCTGGCGCATGCCGTCAACGTTCATATTGACCCGGCCATAGTCCTGAATCCCGCGGATATTGACCGACAGGCCCTGGTCCCGCTGATTGACGGCGGTGTACACACCTGTAGTTTCTTCCAGCATGTCCGCCGCATGACGTGGGGCACGCTTGTTGATTTGCTCGCGGGTAATGACAGCGACGGACGATGGGGTCTCATACACCCAATCCGCACTGTTGCCTTCACTGGCAGTCACCGAGGTGGTGCCCAGCGCCAGCGCGCCTGCGTGTTCGCCGCTGACACGGGTCAGGGTGATCTGGCGTTCGCCGGTAAAGCGGTATTCCACCGGGTTGTTGCCCAGCAAGCGGGCCAGGCCTTCCTGGACACCGAAGTCGCCATTCAGCGCCTGGGACTGCAGGCCGCGCAGCATCTGGCTGTCGAACAGCACTTGCAGGCCCGCCTGCTCGGCGAAGATCAGTACTGCCTTGTCCAGCGGCTGGGCCGCGATATGGAAGGCGATAAATTCCTGTTGCACCACACTGCTGGCTTTTGGCGCAGCGTGTGCCGGCGTTTGCGCCGCCAAAACGGCAAGGATTCCGATATGAACTGCAAAGGCTAACCGGCTAGCGGACTGCACCCCTTTGCGCTGACTACCCACCATTTTTATTTTCCCCAGGCTGTACGAGCTGCTTTGCGAATGAATCTCAATAGCAAGACGCATTAGCCGGGGAAAGTCAGTAAAGGTTTTTGCGATTAATTTTCAATAGGGGCTTTGAAGGCTATGCAGGGCCCTGTGGGAGCGGGCTTGCCCGCGATGGGATGACCGCGGTTTGTCAGGCACACCGAGGCGCTTGCATCGCAGGCAAGCCCACAGGTTTGGTGTTGATCCCGATGTCAGTAAATCAGGCTGACGCCCGCCAGCTCGACGCGCTTTACATGCAACTCACGCGTCAGGGTCTGCAGTGCGCTGTCGAGCATTTCCAGGCGGAATACGCCGCTGACCTGACGGCCGGCCAGGGCCGGGTTGGCCAACAGGATCTGGCCGGGGCGATAACGGTTGAGCTGCTCAATCACCTGCCCCAACGGCTGGCGATCAAAGATCAGTACGCCACGGCGCCAGCTGGTAGCCGCGCTCAGGTCAAACTCGGGCAGTGGCTGCACGCCATTTTTGACGCTATAGCGAGCGCTCTGGCCTTCTTCCAGGGTTTGCTGCGCTGCACCCTGAACGGGCGGGCTTTGCAGGCTGACCGCGACGCTATGCTGCAATACGCCAACCCAGGCCTGATCACTACCCTCGCGGCCCACCACAAATTGCGTGCCCAGTGCCTTGGTACGCCCGCCCGCGCTTTGTACGACAAAGGGCCGGGTTTCGGCTTCGCTCATCGGCGCCACGTCGAACACGGCCGAGCCAGCCAACAAGCTGATGCGCCGTTCGTTGCTGTCATAGTCGATGCTGATGGCGCTGGAGGCATCCAGCTCGACCGAACTGCCATCGTCAAGTTGAACCGTGCGGATTTCTCCTGCGCCGGTGCGGTAGTCAGACTGCATCTGTAACAGCAACGTCGGGCCACTGACCCAGCCCACAGCCAGTACCAGCGACAGCACCGCCGCCCGCCCGACCCAGCGCAGCGGACGCCTACGGTGGGTCAATGGCGCTGTGCGGGCTTCTGCCGGGCGCTGGCGATGGGGCACTGGCCTGCTCTCCAGCGCCAGCTCCCCCAGTGCCGCCCAGATCTGTTCGGCAAAGCGCAGCGCAGGCGCATGGCGCTCGTCGGCAGCCAGCCACTGCTCCAGTTGCGCCTGCGCCTCTTCGCTCAATGCACCCGCGTGCAGACGCACCGCCCACTCGGCGGCCGCTTCAGTAATCATCTGCTGTTCGGGGCCTTGGCTATTCACGTGTGAATCTCTATTTCTCGTTATATATAAGCAGTGACGTCCTGCTGGCTAAAACTCAGTAAGCCATTCATCTACAAATATGAAAGTTATTTCTGAGGCTCTTGTAGGCGCTGCATGACGTAGGCCAAGGCCTTGGACAGATGTTTCTGCACTGAGCTGTCAGAAATTTCAAGATGCCGCGCGACCTGAGCATGGGTCAGGCCCTCAATGCGGTTGAGGCGGAAGATTTCCTGGGTACGTTCGGGCAATTCGGATAGTGCCTGCTTTAGAGCCATGCGCTGTTGTTCAGCCATCGCCTGGGCCTCCAGCCCTGCCAGTTCATCTTCGATTTCAGCCAGGGCTTCGTGGCTGACCGTATCGGTCTTGCGCCGGGTTTCCTGGCGAATATGATCGACCAGCAGGTTGCCGGCGATGCGGTACAGATAGCCGGGGGTGTTGTCGATTTGCTCTTTGCGCCCACGCTCTGCCATGCGCAGAAAACTTTCCTGCACCAGGTCCGCAGCCAGCTGAGGGTCCCGCACCTTGCGCGCCAGGTACCCGCGCAGGGCACCGGCATGCTTGAGGAACAAACCCTTGAGATCCATATCCGACAAACCGACTCCCTGAGCATGAAGGAAAGGGGTCGCTATCTTACTTTTTGTCGAGAATGATTTTCAATTGGTATTGTGTTTCATTAGTACAAAGCGTGTCGCTGGCTCACGCCTGTAAATAACGCAACACGGCATCACCTATCATTTCGCGCTGACGCTGCTTGACCTGCAGATCGGAAAAGTCGACCTGGAAGATTTCGCCAAGGGTGTAGCGGTTCGAGACGCGATAAAAACAGAATGAGCTGACCAGCAAGTGAACATCCAGCGGGTTGAGCCCGGTACGGAAGACCTTTTGTTCAACGCCACGCTGCAGGATGTTTTCCAGCGCCTGCACAATGGTGTCGTTCATGGCCTTGATGCCTTCGGAACGCTTGATGTATTCACCCTTGTGGATATTTTCAATGCTGACGATACGCACAAAATCCGCGTTCATATCGTGGTGATCGAAGGTAAATTCCACCAGCCGTTGAATCGCCAGCACCGGCTCCAGCTGATCCAGGTTCAAGCGGCTCTCGATGCTGCGGATTTCCCCGTACAGTTTCTCCAGCACCTCGACGTAGAGCTGCTCCTTACTGGTGAAGTAGTAGTAGATCATGCGCTTTGAAGTTTTGGTGCGCTCTGCGATAGCGTCCACCCGCGCCCCCGCCAGCCCTTGTTCGACGAACTCGATAATGGCTTCTTGCAGGATGTTTTCGCGGGTTTTCTCTGGGTTGTTCTTACGGCTTTTACGCGGTTCGACTACCGGTGCCGTGGCGCCGGTGTCGACTTCTTGGATCTTGGTCATAAAGGCTCACGGCCATCTTGGGATGCCCGTGATTATGGGCTGCCCTGCTCTGTGAAGGAAGTCGCCTTACAGCTTTGCCTGACGCGCCGCACCACTGCGCGACTTGGCCATGGCCGCTAGACGCACTGCAACGTTGGCCGCGCCATAGCCGGCGTAGCCATTCTTGCGTTGCAGCAGTTCAAAGAAGAATCGCCCTTCAAACGCTTCGGTGTACACATGGAATAGCTCGCCGCCCTGGGCATCGCGGTCGTACAGGACGTTGAAATAGGCCAGTTTGCTCAGGAACTCGTCATCAAAATCAAAGCGCGCTGCCAGGTCGTCGTAGTAGTTGAGCGGGATATCCAGCAGCGGTACGCCTGCGGCTTTGGCGCGACTGACTTCGGCGAACAGGTCGTCACATTCGAAAGCGATGTGATGTACACCAGAGCCGCGATAACTCGACAAGGCATGTGAGATGGCGGTGTTTCTGTTCTCGGAAATATTCAGCGGCAAGCGAATCGAGCTGCAACGACTGCGCAGCGCACGGCTTTTTACCAAGCCATACGGGTCCGGTAGCACCACTTCGTCATCGGCCTCGAAATCCAGCAGGCTTTTATAGAACAACACCCAGCTGTCGAGGCTATCGGCCGGCAATGCCATGGCCATATGGTCGATGCGTTTCAGGCCGCCCTGGGCTGATGCCGTTGGTGTGAGGTTAAAGTCCGATTCGTATAACGGTTTGCCCGCCTCGTCCTGGTCCACCAGATAAATCAGGCTGCCATCCGGTGCCCGTACTGCCGCCAGCTCCAGCTCGTTGGGGCCGACCAGGCCGCGATAGGGCTGGCCCTTGTAGGCCACGGCGCGGGCCAGTGCGCTGGCGCTGTTTTGCACACGAATGGCGGTGGCGCATAACGATGGGCCATGAGCCTCAAAAAAGTTATGGGCGAACGAATAGGGTTCTGCGTTGAGGATCAGGTTGATATCACCCTGGCGCAGCAGGCTTACATTCTTCGAACGGTGCTGACCGGCCTTGCTGAAGCCCAGACGTTCCAGCCAGTGAGTCAGTTGCGCGCCCTGATTTTCATCCACGGCAAATTCAAGAAATTCGATGCCGTCGTACTGGCTGGCTGGCGGCGGCGCGAACAGGGGTTGCAGCGTTGCAGCCGGGACGGCCTGCTGGGCCAGGCGCTCGCGGGTTTTCTCTTCGAGGTACAGCAACGAGCGCAAACCATCGGCCGCATTGGCCCGCGGGGGCGCGGCGCGAAAACCGTCATTGAAGATTTCCAGCGACAAGGGGCCGGTGTAGCCGCTCTGGATAATCGGCGCCAGAAAGCCCGGCAGATCAAATTCGCCCTGGCCCGGGAAGCAGCGAAAATGACGGCTCCACTCCAGCACGTCCATGGCCAGGATCGGCGCATCGGCCATCTGCACAAAGAAGATCTTGTCACCGGGGATCTGCGCAATCGCGCTCGGGTCGCCCTTGAGCGACAGGGTGTGGAAGCTGTCGAGCAAGACGCCCAGATTCGGGTGGTCGACCTCACGCACCAAGTCCCAGACCTGTTGCCAGGTATTGACGTGGCGGCCCCAGGCCAGCGCTTCGTAACCGATACGCAGGTCCCGTGCCCCGGCACGCTCGGCGAGCAAGCCAAGGTCATCAAGCAGGATCTGCCGGTCACCGGTCGAGTCCGCAGCGGCGTTGCTGCACACCAGCACGAGGTCGGTACCCAGTTCCTGCATCAGGTCGAATTTGCGCTCGGCACGGTCCAGGTTGCGCGCCAGGCGGTCGCGGCGGCAGCCTTCAAAGTCACGGAACGGCTGGAACAGGCTAATGGCCAGCCCCAGGTCTGCACACATCTGCCGTACTTCCCGCGGGCTGCCATCGTAATACAGCAGGTCATTTTCGAATATTTCGACCCCGTCAAAACCTGCTGCTGCAATGGCGTCCAGCTTTTCTGGCAAGGTGCCGCTCAAGGAAACCGTGGCGATCGAACGCTTCATTTATAACTCCCAGGATTGGCGCAGCCTGCAGGCGACGGCATTTCTTAATGGCCTGATTATTAAGGGCGCCCTATTATTGAGCAACCAATCTGTACCAACCAGTTAGTTTTGCGTGCGATTATCGAACATAATGACCTCTCTTGAATTGACGATTTTTTGTCCACTCGCCACCATCGAGTCCGTACTTCTTGCGTCACCTGCTGTGCAACACCACATAAAAATTCCAAGAAACGGGTAAACATCCATGGTCCCTTCTCCGACTGCACGCACCACCTCTGCCCATGCTCCAAGCGCAGGGATCGGTGACAAGATTCGCGGCACCCTGGCGACTGGCAAAACCCGTTGGGGCATGCTGGCACTGGTGTTTTTCGCCACCACCCTGAACTTTATCGACCGCGCTGCCCTGGGCGTCATGCAACCGATTCTGGCCAAGGAAATGAGCTGGACGGCGATGGACTACGCCAATATCAACTTCTGGTTTCAGGTGGGCTATGCCATTGGCTTTGTACTGCAAGGCCGCCTGATTGATCGGGTTGGAGTCAAGCGTGTGTTCTTCTGCGCCGTGTTGCTGTGGAGCCTGGCCACCGGTGCTCATGGCCTGGCCACGTCGGCCGTGGGCTTTATGATCTGCCGCTTTATTCTCGGGCTGACCGAAGCCGCCAACTACCCGGCCTGCGTAAAAACCACGCGCCTGTGGTTCCCGGCCAGCGAACGGGCTGTGGCCAGCGGGATCTTCAACGCCGGGACCAACGTCGGCGCCATGTTCACCCCGATGTTGTTGCCACTGGTGCTGCATGTGTGGGGCTGGCAGGCCGCCTTTTTGTGCATGGCCGCCTTGGGCGGTATCTGGCTGATTTTCTGGGGTTTGAAGTACTACAACCCGGAAGATCACCCGACCGTAAGCAAAGAGGAACTGGCTTACATCCAGCAAGAGAAAGAACCTGAGCAAACCACCGTATCCTTCGGCACCATCCTGAAGATGCGCGGCACCTGGGCCTTCGCCTTGTCCTACGCAATGACGGCTCCAGTGTTCTGGTTCTACCTGTACTGGCTGCCGCCGTTTTTGAACCAGCAATACAACCTGGGCATCAGCGTGACCCAGATGGGTATCCCGCTGATCATCATCTATATCACTGCCGATTTCGGCAGCGTCGGCGGCGGGATTCTGTCTTCAGTACTGATCAGGCGCGGCATGGCGGCGGTCAAGGCCCGACTGGTATCGATGCTGTTGTGCGCGATCAGCATTATCGGCGTGGTCATGGCTGCCGGCTCCAGTGAACTGTGGGTTGCGGTAGGCGCCATTGCCCTGGCACTCGGCGCGCATCAGGCGTGGACTGCCAATGTGTGGAGCATGGTGATGGACTACACGCCCAAGCACATGATGGGCACTGTGTTCGGCTTTGGCGGCATGTGCGCGGCCATCGGCGGGATGTTTATGACCCAGTTCGTGGGCTATGTACTGACTGTCACCAACAATAATTACACCTTGTTGTTCACCATGATTCCAGCGATGTACTTCATTGCGTTAGTGTGGATGTACTTCATGGCGCCGCGAAAAATCCCGCAGGTTTGACGCATAGACTCAACGAGGTCTCGATGACATTGCCCACACCCCTTTCAGGGGTGAACAAACCCTTGAAGGGCATCCTGCTGATTGTGACGGCCACTGCGCTGTTCTCCAGTCACGATGCGCTGTCCAAGTACCTGAGTGGTTTTTACCCAGTGGTGATGGTGGTGTGGGCACGTTACCTGGTGCATACCGTGCTGATGGCGGGGATCTTTCTGCCACAGTCCGGGTTGCGGGTACTGCGCAGCAAACGGCCTTTGCTGCAGGTGTTGCGGGCCATCTGCCTGCTGGGTTCGGGCCTGTTTTTCACCTATGGATTGTTGTTTATCCCGCTGGCAGAGAATACCGCGGTCAACTTTCTCGCGCCGCTGTTGGTCGCGGCATTGTCCGGGCCATTACTGGGCGAAACGGTAACCCGCGGGCAATGGCTGGCCGTGATCTGCGGGTTTATCGGGGTGGTGATCATCATTCACCCTGGGGGCGAGTTGTTTACCCCGGCGGTGTTGTTACCGATGGCGGCAGCGCTGTGCTTTAGCTGTTATCAGATTCTGACGCGCAAACTCAGCGCGTATGACAGCCCCACCACCAGCAACTTTTTTGCCGGGCTATTTAATGTGTTGGTGATGAGCGCGCTGGTGCCGTTTTTCTGGCAAACCCCGACATTGGTCCACGGTCTGCAAATGCTCGCATTGGGCAGCCTGGGCATGACCGCGCATTTGCTGCTGACCCAGTCGTTTCGCGTGGCCGCACCGGCCTTGCTGGCGCCATTCAGTTATTGCCAGATTGTGTTTTCCGGGGTGTTGGGCTGGTTGCTTTTTGACCACACGCCGGATCTGGCCAGCCGCGTCGGTATTGCGATTATCTGTGCCAGCGGGCTGGCGGCAGCTTGGCAGCAACGGCGCGGGCGCGCATAACCAGTGGGAGCGGGCTTGCTCGCGATGCAGGCAACTTGGTTTATCAGGTAAACCGAGATGATCCCATCGCGAGCAAGCCCGCTCCCACACACAATTGCAGTGCCGGGTATGTTCAGAAGTCGAAGAACACTGTCTCGCCTTCGCCCTGGATGCGGATATCAAAGCGATAGGCTGTTTTGCCATTTAACTCGCATCGATGAGCAATCAGGGTTTCGCGACGCTGCGGCTGCTCGATCAGGTTGAGCACCGGGCATTGGCCATTCGCGTCTGGCTCGTCGCTGAAGTACAGCCGCGTCTGCAAATGGATATTGATGCCACGGGCAAACAGCGACACATTGATATGCGGCGCCATGGGTATACCCGCAGCGTTGTTCACCACACCCGGCTTGATGGTGTTGAGTGTCCACTCACCGGCATCGAAGGTGGTGGCAGTACGGCCAAAGCTGTTGAAGGCTTTTTCCGAGTCAAAATCTTCGTCGTAAACCCCTTCGTGGTTGGCTTGCCACAGTTCCAGAAAGGAGTCGCGCACCAGGTGGCCGTTACCGTCATAGACGTTGCCAAACAGCACGATGTGCTCGCCCGCAGCGTGCGGCTTGGCCATCTCGCTCCAGATTTCTTCAGGGCGCGACGGGTTGCCGGCAGCGGCCAGTGCCAGGCCGATATGCACATAGGGGCCAGCCGTTTGCGATGGGGTTTCCGGTAGCAGTTCGATAGGCATGACGGGGCTCCTCAGCAGTTTTCGAAGTGAGTCTGGCGCTGACCGCGCAGCACAATGTCAAAACGATACGCCAGGCAATCCATCGGATTGGCGGCGCCCATGTCCAGACGGGCGATCAAACTTTGCACCGCGTCAGGATTGGTGATCGACTTGACGATCGGACACATCGGGATCATCGGGTCGCCTTCGAAATACAGCTGGGTAATCAGCCGCGTGGCAATCGAGGGGCCACTGATGGAGACGTGGATATGCGCCGGACGCCAGTCATTTGGCCCGTTGCGCCAAGGATAGGGGCCAGGTTTGACAGTGCGGAAGCTGTAATAGCCTTCGCTGTTGGTCAGCGCACGACCCACGCCACCGAAGTTGGGGTCCAGGGGGGCCAGATAGCGGTCGTTCTTGTGGCGATAACGGCCACCCGCGTTGGCCTGCCAGATTTCCACCAGGGTGTGGGGAATCGGCTTGCCATACTGGTCGCACACGCGCCCCGCCAGGATGATTCGTTCACCAATCGGCAAACCGCCATTGTTGAAATTGAGCAGCAAGTCGTTATCGAACTTGCCGAATTTCAGATGGGAAAAGTCAGGCCCGCTGGTTTCGCTGACCGATTGCGGAATGCTCACCAGCGCCTGGCGCGGGGAACGGGCAATCGAGGTCTTGTAGTCGGGGGTCAGGGCTTTGGGGTGCCAGTTGCGGTCACGGATGATAAAGCGCCGGCTGTCTGCATCAGACATGTCGATCTCCTGTTGTTTTTATAGAGGCTAGAAGCCAGTTTCAAACAACAGGCCAGTAAGGACTACTGAAAAGGCCACATACATACATAACCAAATGGTTATGGATAAAGTTCTTCGCCATAGGCCTGGCCCAATTCGCGCAAAACCTCGACACAGCCCTGGGCCGCCACTGACATGGGTACATGGGCGTTGCTGCAAATACCGATCGAGCCGCCCGGCTCGCGCTGGCCCAGGTCGATTTCTTGCAGTTCGCCACTGGCCAGATCCAGGCGCACGGCGTCCAGCGGTGCAATCCATACCGCATCGTTGCGCAATACATAACGCCGACTGAGAGTGATCGACAGGGTTTCCAGACGCTGGCGGGACTGGCTGATACCGCACTGCACAAACAGGCTGTCGGCAAAAGTGCGAATAGTGGTGTTGGCCAAGGGCAAAACCAGCGGGTAGTTCTCCAACTGACTGCGGTCCAGCGGCCCCCGGGTCAGGGGGTGATCTGCGCGTACCACCAGAGTCATGGATTCGCTGTAGAGATGTTCAAAGTTCATCCCTTGAATTTGTGGGCTGTCGGTCATGCGCCCCACCACCAGATCGACATCACCTACGCGCAATTGCGATAACAGATAGGCGCTGGGCCCGGTCACAACGCTCACCACCAGCGACGAATGCCGCGCATGCAGGCGCTGAACCAGTTCGGGTATCAGCAGGCTTTCCACGGTGGACAGCACCCCAAGCCGCACCGTACCGCCCACATATTCGCCCCCGCGCAAGGCATTCACCCCTTCACGCAATGCCTGCACCGAAGGTGTCGCATAACGCATAAAGGCCACCCCGGCCTCAGTCAGCGTAACCCCGCTTTTACTGCGCACAAACAAGCTGACCGTCAGCAGTTCCTCAAGCTCCTTGAGGGTTTTCGACATGGCCGGCTGGCTCACCGCCAGTACATCCGCTGCCCGCGCCAGGCTGCCCTGGCGCGCCATCTCCAGAAAACACACGAGGTGACGGTACTTGATGCGGGTATCAATGTTCACAGGGGTAACAACTCCGGCGCGGGGATTGGCTGAGATCGCGGGCTTTGCGATAAAAGATGAGTTTATCCTCACCTGCCAACCCTGAGCCCAAATGCCATACTCTTTGGCCAATAAATAAGCGTCTGACAGCCGGACTGGCATTGTCCCGACTCAGCAACAACACTTGAATACACGATTTATCAGAGGACTGCCCCCATGCTTTGGAAAAAAGGCCGACGTAGCGATAACGTCGAAGACGTGCGCGATCAAAGCACCGGTGGCGGCGGGATGCGTATCGGTGGCGGTAAAGGGCTGAGTTTGATGGCCGTGGTGGTGATTGTCGGCATCGGCTTGCTGACCGGGCAGGACCCGATGCAGATCCTCGGACAATTAAGCGGTCAGCTCACCGAACAATCTTCGCCCCAGGTCACCCAACAAGCCGGGCGTGCGCCAGCGGCCAATGACGAACAAGCCGATTTTGTACGGGCGGTTCTGGGTGACACCGAGGACACCTGGCGTCAGGTATTTCAACAAGCCGGGCGCAGCTATAAAGATCCGACCCTGGTGCTGTTTCGCGGCCAGATCAATTCGGCCTGCGGCTTTGCTACCGCAGCCAGCGGGCCGTTTTATTGCCCGGCAGACCAGAAGGTCTATCTGGATATGAGTTTCTTCCAGGAAATGGCCCAACGGTTCAAGGCCGCTGGCGATTTTGCCCAGGCTTATGTGATCGCCCACGAGGTTGGTCATCACGTACAGACCTTGCTGGGTGTGTCGTCGAAAATGCAGATGGCCCGCCAACAGGGCAAGCGCATGGAAGGCGATGGCGGCTTGCTGGTGCGTCAGGAACTGCAAGCCGATTGCCTCGCCGGGGTGTGGGCCAATCATGCACAAAAACGCCTGAACTGGCTGGAGCCTGGGGATATTGATGAAGCCTTGAATGCCGCCAATGCCATTGGCGATGACCGCTTGCAGCAACAAGGCCAAGGCCGTGTGGTACCGGATTCCTTTACCCACGGTACTTCTGCGCAACGGGTGAAATGGTTCAAGACCGGTTTTGAGCAAGGCAATATCAATCAGTGCGATACCTTCTCGGCAGCGAGGCTTTAAATGGTCATACGTTCGATCGCGTCAATCATGGGCCTGTTGCTGGCCTGCTCCGCCACTCAAGCGGCTGAGCACGGGGTTAAGGAACTTAGTCCCGATCATCTCAAAATAGGCCCCGGGGAATTGAGTCTCGGCCTGAGTCAGGACTGGAAACGGCCACTGCCGCAGGTGCAGCGCGCATTGATCGTGATTCACGGTCGCCTGCGCAATGCTCAGACGTACTTGCACAGCGCCGAGCAGGCTGCGAGCCAGGCCGGGCAGTTATCCACAACCCTGGTGATTGCGCCGCAGTTCCTCAATGAGTCTGATGGCACTCGCAATGCCTTGTCCGACTCGGTCCTGCGCTGGCACGCCAATGACTGGATGGCGGGCGACCCGGCGGTGAGTCCTGCACCGCTCAGCTCTTATGCGGCACTGGATCAGATCCTTGAACGACTCAGCGACCGCAAGCGCTTCCCTGCCTTGCGCGAAGTCGTGATCGCCGGGCATTCCGGGGGCGCCCAAGTGGTGCAGCGCTACGCCCTGACCACTCAGGCCGACAAAGCCTTGCAGGCAGACGGGATCAAGGTGCGCTATGTGGTTGCCAACCCGTCTTCTTATGCTTACTTCAATGCCCAGCGGCCGATTCCGACCTTTGATGCGGCGAACTGCCCTGGCTTCAACACCTGGAAGTACGGGCTCAAGGAGCTGCCTGCCTACGCCGAGGGGCAAAAACACCGACAGCTGGAACAGGCCTATGTCGAGCGCGACATTACCTATCTGCTAGGGGCCAAGGACACCGACCCCAACCACCCGGCGCTGGATAAAAGCTGCGAGGCCGAAGCCCAGGGTGCCTTCAGGCTGGAACGGGGCAAGAACTACTTTGAGTATTTGACCCAGCGCCATCCACAGGGGCTCAATCAGCGGTTGGTTGAAGTGCCCGGGGTCGGGCACAACGGCGACCAGATGTTCACCTCGCCAGAGGGGCAGAAAGCGTTGTTTGGCGGGTAAACACACCCATTACCGCTGTGGGAGCGGACTTGCTCGCGATAGCATCACCTCGATTTTCCTGGTAAACCGAGTTGCCTGCATCGCGGGCAAGCCCGCTCCCACAAGGTTTAAAGGTTAGGCGAGCAACTGACGCAGTTCGAAACAGTCTTTGGCGTGCCAGTCGGTCAGTTCCGGCCACGGGTTTTCCGGCACGTTGACCAGTACCGTCTTGCTGCCCGCCGCACGGCCGCAAGCCAGGTCAAAGTGGTAATCCCCCACCATCACCATCTTTGCCGGCGCCACATCCCAGGCCCGCGCCAGCTGCAGCAGGCCATCCGGGTCCGGCTTGTGTACGGCGTTGTCACGGCCCAGAACATCCTGCGGCGCAAAGCACTCGCCAAGGCCAATGGCCTTGAGGGTGATATGCGCCAGCTCCTGGGCATTGCGGGTCAGGATACCCAGGCGGCAACCCCGGGCAGCCAGATCGCGCACCAGCTCAACCGCGCCGGGTGCCGGGGTCGAAGCCAGCGCCAGTTCGCGTTCGTGCTCCAGCAACCAGGCGTGCTTGGCCGCAGCCTCTTCTGCGGGCAAGCCGTTAAGGTGGGTCAGGATGTCTTCATCCGCCGGGATTTCCAGCGCCCGACGAATCGCGGCAAAATCATGCACGGCGAGGGTCAGGGTGCCGTCCATATCGAAGACCCAGTGTTTGACGTCCTTGAGTGTCATGCCCAATCCTTGCGATGGCGGATCAACCCTTCCTGCGTGACCGAAGCCACCAGTTGACCTGCGCGGTTGTACACACTGCCACGGGAGAATCCACGGGAATTGCCCGCCCACGGGCTGTCCATGGCGTAGAGCAACCAGTCATCGGCACGCAGGTCGGCGTGGAACCACAGCGCATGGTCGAGGCTGGCGACCTGCATATCTTTTTGCCATACGCCTTTGCCGTGAGGCAGCAAGGAGGTGGTCAGCAAACCGAAGTCCGAGGCATAGGCCAGCAGGTATTTATGCAGCGCAGGCGAATCAGGCAAGGTGCCGTCGGCGCGAAACCACACGTATTTGATCGGGTCAGTGACCTTGGGGTTGAACGGGTCTTCACCCACCACCGGACGAAATTCGATGGGTTTGGCGCACAGCAGTTTTTCCCGCATGGACTCTGGAAGCAGGTGCCCGCGCTGGCGAATCATATCGAGCTCCGAAGGCAGATTCTCCGGGCCGACAACGTCGGGCATGGTCGTCTGATGCTCAAAGCCGCCCTCGTCATATTGAAACGAAGCGCTGCTGGTAAAGATCGGCTGGCCTTTCTGGATTGCGGTCACCCGCCGCGTGCTGAAACTGCCACCATCACGTACCCGGTCAACCTGGTACACCACGGGCAAACTGGCATCGCCGGGGCGCAAGAAATAGCCATGCATCGAGTGCACATGGCGGGCGTCTTCAACGGTCTGGCTCATGGCCGACAGCGATTGACCGAGCACCTGACCGCCGAACAACTGGCGAAAGCCCAAGTCCTGACTGCTGCCGCGAAAGAGGTTCTCTTCGATCGGTTCCAGGGTCAGCAAGTTGACCAGATCATCCAACACTTGGCTCATTCAGATTCTCCTCACACAAAGCAATACCTTCGTAATCTTCGTTACGCAGGTCAAAAAATTCCGGCTTGCGCCGCTCTACTGCACCTGTCTAGCCGTGCAGGGTTTCCAGCCACTGTGCCCGCGTGATGCGGTACAGCACATGAGGCCTTAGCGGGTCGCCTTCTGGCAGCAGGGGGTGATCAAAATCACCACTGAGGTCATGCTGCATACCAATGGCCTGCATCACCTTTTGCGATGGCAGATTGGCCTGGGTGGTAAATGACATCACCTGATCCAGGGCCAGGCGATCAAAGGCACAGCGCAATACCGCCCAGGCCGCCTCGCTGGCATAACCCAGGCCCCAGTGTTCAGGGGCCAGCCGCCAGGCTATTTCAACAGCCGGGGTGAAGGGCGTCTCAAACGAAACATTCATCAACCCGGTAAAACCAATAAAGGCACCTGTGTCCTTGCGCTCCAGTGCCCACAGCCCGTAGCCATATTCTGCAAAGTGCCCGCGAATTCGACCAATCAACGCCGCGCTTTCGAGGCGGCTCAAGGGCGCCGGAAAGTAGCGCATCACCTGTGGGTCGGCACACATGGCAGCGAACTCGGGCAAGTCTGTGTCACGCCAGGGGCGCAAGTGCAAACGGGCACTTTCGAGCTCTTTGATCTGCTCCATCAGTCCTCTCCGATTTGTTACCGGGCTTTACCCGAGCAGTGTACAGCGCTGTTAATATCCAGCGCTCGTTACGACGCGAAAATCCCTATGCCAGTGCCACTGATTTACCACGATGACTACAGCCCGCAGTTCCCGGCGGAGCATCGTTTTCCGATGGACAAGTTCCGCCTGCTGCGCGACCACCTGGTCGAGTCCGGGCTAACCCTTGATGCACACCTGCTACGCCCCGAGCTGTGCCCTGTGGATATCCTGGCCCTGGCCCATGACCGTAGCTATATCGAGCGCTATATGGCGGGCGAGCTGGCCCGCGAAGATCAGCGCCGCCTGGGCCTGCCCTGGAGCGAGGCGCTGGCGCGACGCACCATCCGGGCGGTGGGCGGCTCGCTGCTGGCCGCCGAGCAAGCGCTGGAGCACGGCCTGGCCTGTCATCTGGCGGGCGGCACCCATCATGCGCACTACGATCACCCGGCGGGCTTTTGCATCTTCAATGACCTGGCGATTATCAGCCGCTATATGCTGGAAAGCGGCCGGGTTAACCGGGTGCTGATTTTTGACTGTGATGTGCATCAGGGCGATGGCACAGCACGAATCCTCGAACATACGCCAGACGCCATTACCGTTTCCCTGCACTGCGAAAAGAACTTTCCGGCGCGCAAGGCGCAAAGTGACTGGGATATCGGTTTGCCAATGGGTATGGGCGACATCGAGTATTTGCAAGTGGTGGACGAGGCGCTCAATTACCTGTTGCCGCTGTATCAACCGGACCTGGTGCTCTACGACGCCGGTGTGGATGTGCATAAAGACGACGCGCTGGGCTATTTGAAGCTCACCGACGCAGGCGTTGCCGCCCGTGACGAGAGCGTGATGCGCCACTGTCTGGGCCGTGACATACCGGTAGTCGGGGTGATTGGCGGGGGTTACAGCAAAGACCGCAAGGCCCTGGCGCGCCGCCACGGGATTTTGCATCACAGTGCACAAAAGGTCTGGCTGTCATCGGGTTGTCACTAAGCTGTGATTTTTTACCCACAATGCCTGTGGAACTGCCTGTGGATAACCTGAGTGAAAGCCCCTGCAGGTCACGGCGGGCATGGCCTGCAGAAAGCTGTATGTTTTTCGTACAACCCCTGTCTCGGTAGGAGTGGGCTTGCTCGCGATGGCATCACCCCGGCTTTCCTGACAGATCGCGTCGTCTGCCTCGCGAGCAAGCCCGCTCCCACAGGGAATGTGTGCGTGAGTCAGGTAGAATGCCCGGCTTATTTCGCCGATTTGCAGCCCTGTCATGACTCAGCCCTCCTCCCCTACCCATCATGTCGCCATTATTGGCGGTGGCCCGGCCGGTTTGATGGCCGCCGAAGTGTTGAGCCAGGCAGGCGTGCAGGTTGATCTGTATGACGGCATGCCCTCGGTTGGCCGCAAGTTTTTGCTGGCCGGGGTCGGCGGCATGAATATCACTCATTCCGAAGCCTACCCGGCATTCTTGTCGCGCTATGCCGAGCGCGCACCGCAAATCGCACCACTGCTGCGTGCTTTCAACGCCGACGCCTTGTGCCAGTGGATTCACGATCTGGGCATTGAAACGTTCATCGGCAGTTCGGGCCGGGTGTTTCCCACCGATATGAAAGCCGCACCGCTGCTGCGCGCATGGCTCAAGCGATTGCGCGAGTCCGGGGTAGTTATCCACACCCGCCATCGCTGGCTGGGCTGGCAAGCCGATGGCCAGTCGCGTGTCGATAGCCCGGAAGGTGAAAAACTGATCAAGGCAGATGCCGTGGTGTTGGCCCTGGGCGGTGGCAGTTGGGCACGACTGGGCTCGGATGGTGCATGGATGCCGTTGCTGGCCGAGCGCGGCGTAGAACTGGCAGCCTTGCAGCCGAGCAACTGCGGGTTCGATGTGGCGGGCTGGAGCGAGGTGCTACGCAGCAAGTTTGCCGGTGCTCCGCTGAAAAACATCGCCATTGCCCTGGAACACGGCACGCCGCGTTTGGGCGAATGCGTGATTACCGCCAGCGGGATTGAAGGCAGTCTGATTTATGCCTGGTCGGCGCCGATTCGTGAGGCGATCAATCAACAGGGTGAAGCGACGATTCTGATTGACCTGCTGCCGAACAAGCCTGTGGATAAAATCCAGGCAGCATTGGCCAAACCGCGCGGCTCGCGCTCGATGAGCAAGCATTTGCACAGCCAGTTGGGGCTTGATGGCGTAAAAGCGGCGTTGTTGCGCGAGTTGGCGTCCGCCGAATTTTTCAACGACCCGACGCGATTGGCCAAGGCCATCAAGGCGCTACCGTTGAAGCTGATCAAGGCCCGGCCATTGGACGAAGCCATCAGCAGCGCCGGTGGTGTACGGTTTGAGGCTGTGGATGAAAACCTGATGCTCAAGGCAGTGCCCGGCGTGTTCTGCGCTGGCGAAATGCTTGATTGGGAAGCCCCCACCGGCGGCTACTTGCTCACAGGCTGTTTCGCCAGTGGCCGTGCTGCCGGGTTGGGGGTTTTGAGCTGGCTTGACGCGCAAAGCTGACCGAACTGTGGGAGCGGGCTTGCATCGCGAGCAAGCCCGCTCCCACAGTTACAGGGTGCTTAAGGCTTACGCTTGCGCGGGCCGGTGTTGAAGACCGGTACTTTACGCACAGGCTTGACCGATGGCTCGGCCGGTGCCGCTTCGCCGCTATCGACCCACTTGCCCAGGTTGCGCTTGCCACCACCGCCCGAGGTTTTCGGCTTTTTCGGCTTCTTCGGCTTTTTGATCACCTGACCCGAAGCATCAGTCTCAGGCACACGGTGCTCAGGCTCGAAGTCTTGCTCTTCGTGACGCGGCAACGTCTGACGGGTCAGCATCTCGATGGCCGACAGCATATTCACTTCATCAGCGCAGACCAGCGAAATGGCTTCGCCCTTCTGACCGGCACGGCCGGTACGACCGATGCGGTGAATGTAGTCTTCAGCCACGATTGGCAAGTCGAAGTTGACCACCAGCGGCAGGTCTTCGATATCCAGACCACGGGCCGCAACGTCAGTGGCGACCAGAATCTGCACTTCGCTGGCCTTGAAACGATCCAGCGCCCGTTGACGGGTCGCCTGTGGCTTGTCGCCATGAATGCCGTCAGCGTTGATGCCCAGGCCTTGCAGCTTGCCGACCAGCTCATCCACACCGTTGCGGGTTTTGGCGAACACCAGTACCTGTTTCCAGTGCTGGGTACGCAGCAGGTGCAAAAACAGCTCTGCCTTGCGCTTTTTATCGACCGGGATCACCCACTGCTTGACGCTGCTGGCCGCTACGTTACGCGGGCTGACTTCGATGCTCAGCGGGTTGTCGAGCATCTGCTCGGCCAGCAGGCGGATCGCGTCAGAGAAGGTGGCCGAGAACAATAGGGTCTGGCGTTTTTTCGGCAACGCACGGTAGATGTCGCGCAGCTCTTCGGAGAAGCCCAGATCGAGCATGCGATCGGCTTCATCGAGAATCAGGGTTTGCAGCTGGTTGAACTTGATCGCCTTCTGGCGATACAGGTCGAGCAGACGCCCCGGGGTGGCGACCAGTACATCAACGCCTTTGCGCATTTTCATCATTTGCGGGTTGATGCTGACCCCGCCGTACACCGCATAGGTGCTCAACGGCAGGTGCTCGGCGTACTGGCGGATGCTTTCGTGAACCTGTTCGGCCAGTTCGCGGGTGGGTACCAGTACCAGGGCGCGTACCGAGTTGCTGGCGACTTTCGGGCCTTCCATGGTCAGCGACTGCAACAACGGCAAGGCGAAGCCGCCGGTTTTGCCGGTGCCGGTCTGGGCGGCGGCCATCAGGTCGCGGCCAGCCAGCACTGCGGGGATCGCTTGGGCCTGAACCGGGGTTGGGGTCTTGTAGCCGAGCGTCTCAAGGGCGCGCAGCAAGGGTTCGATCAGGCCAAGGGTGGCGAATGTCATGGGGATACCGTCGAAAAAGGTCAGCGCGTGGGTGCATAAGTTGCAATGGCGCGCAGTTTACCCTAATTCACGCGGGTTTCTGCTTGCGCCACTGCGGCAAACCGATCAACACCACGGCACTGATGATGACCGCCATCGCCAGGCACTCTTCAACACCGATGCTCTCGCCGGCAAAGGCAATGCCCAGCATGACCGCCACGGCCGGGTTGACGTAGGCGTAGCTGGTGGCGGCGGCCGGGCGCACGTTTTTGAGCAGGTACATATAGGCGCTGAAGGCGATGATCGAGCCGAAGAACACCAGATACAGCAACGCGCCCCAGCCTGCGGCGGTCGGCATTTCGGTCATGCGCTCACCGCTGAGCAGGCTGGCGCCCAGCAACATGGCACCGGCGGTGAGCATTTCAGCCGCACTGGCCATAGGCCCGGCGGGCAGTGGCAAGTGGCGGCTCCAGACCGAACCAAAAGCCCAGGTGGCGGCGGCAAAAATCACCATTGCCGCGCCCATGGGGCTGGCTTGCAGGTTGGAGCCCAGGTTGAGCATGCCGATACCGACCAGCCCGAGGGCAATGCCCGCCCATTCCAGACGGGTGTTGCGGGCACCCCAGAAGTAACCGAAGAGCAAGGTGAACAACGGTACCGTGGCCACGGCCAGCGCGGCGACGCCGGAGGCCACACCGGAGTGCTCGGCCAGGGTCACACCGCCGTTACCGCAAGCGAGCAACAGAAAGCCGATCATGGCTGCCGAGCGCCATTGCACCGCGCTAGGGGCCGGCGCACCACGCCAGCGCATAAAGCCGTACATCAAGCTGCCTGCAATCAAGAACCGCACTCCGGCCATCATCAACGGTGGCCAGGACTCAATGCCGATGCGGATGGCCAGATAAGTCGAGCCCCAAATCACGTACAAGGCAAAGAAAGCACCGATCAGTTGTAACGGAAAACGACGTGCGGCAGGCATGAAGGCAGCTCAAGGGCAGAGGCAGGGGACTGGGGAGTTTAGACAAGGGCCGGGGGAAGGCATAAGTACAGAATGCACCAAAAGGGGCCGTACACTTTTCACTACTGACCGTATTGTCTTGTGGGAGCGGGCTTGCCCGCGATTCAGGCACTGCGGTGCATCAGGTACACCGCGGCGATTCCATCGCGAGCAAGCCCGTTCCCACAAAAAACCAGCCTGCATCAAGACCGCTGATGTTAAAACCCCCGATAGCGTTTCAAATGCTCATTAACCTTGGCCGCGGGAACCTTCTGCAAGGTGCGCAGCAGATCATGGTTCAGCTCTTTCAACCCATGCTTGTGCCGCAGTTGCTGCGCCAGATACGTCGTCAGGTTGGCCGCCATTTCCGCATCGGCCATGGCCCGGTGAGCCTGGCCGGTGTGGGGCAAGTCGGCAAAGGTGGTCAGGGTGCCCAGCTTGTGATTGGGCGCAGCCGGCATCAGGCGGCGCGCTAGCAGCAACGAACAGGCAAAGTTCTGCAAACGGGTGCGCTTGATCAGACCCATTTCAAAATCCCAGAACTTCTGGTCAAACGCCGCGTTGTGCGCCAGCAACGGGGTGATACCGACGAACTCATTCACTTCGTTCATCACCTGCTCGGCCGATGGCGCAGTGCGCAGCATGGCGTTGCTGATACCGGTCAACTGTTCAATAAACCCCGGCACCCGCACACCAGCGTTCATCAGGCTTTGGTAACGCTCGACGATGCGCCCGCGCTCAAGAATCACCACGGCAATTTCAGTAGCCCGGCAAGTGCTGCTCGGGGAGATGCCGGTGGTTTCAAAGTCAATTACCGCGATGCGTTCCAAACCTGGTCAATCCTGTAAAAAATAAGGGTTACTTAAGCAGCAAATTGCCTTCAATCGGCACGTAACGGCTGGCAGCACGAATCAATGAATTGGCCGTCAGGCCGGGTACGCCGTAGGCCACGGTTTCAACCCCGTGCTTGCTGGCAATACGCTCAAGCAGCAGGTCGAAGTCGCCATCACCGGAGGCCAGCACCACTTCGTCCACGTTGGCGGCAACATCCATGATGTCGATGGTGATGCCCACATCCCAGTCGCCCTTGGCCGAGCCATCGCTGCGCTGGATATAGGGTTTGAGTTTTACGATAAAACCGAGGTTGCGCAGGATCTGCTGAAACTGCTGCTGCTTGCTGTCACCCCGATCAATCGCATAGGCATAGGCCTCGACAATTTCACCGCGTTTGCTGATATCAGCCCACAGGGCAGCGTAATTGAAATGACAGCCATAGGCCTGGCGAACCGTGTAATAGAGGTTCTGCACATCCGCGAAGACCGCAATTTTTTTCACCGGCAAACCTCAATGGCGCCCGGGCTGCGGGCACGCGACTGAAAAACAAGACCGCAGTATGCCAGCCTGTCGAGGGTTTGCGCGGATAAACCGCCCGGCGTGCAGTAACACGCCGGGCGCAGGGATCAAACGTAGGAGTCGTCGTCGGAAAAGAAGCTGTCGTCATCCAGCCCCACGTCTTCAATCCCGCCACCGCTGTTGGCAAACGGCTGATTGCCCCATCCGCCGCTGGCGGTGCCTGGCTGCTCGATGATTTCTTCGACAATCTGCGGTTGCTGATTGTGATGGAACAGGCTGCTGATACCTTGCGCCAGCATCACGCCACCGGCCACACCCGCTGCAGTTTTCAGAGCACCACCCATAAAGCCGCTGCCCAACGCCGGGGCTGGCGCTGCGGACTGAGGGGGCGCAACAGGGGCAACTGCCGGGCCATCACGCCAGCCACCCGTGCTCGACGCGGGAGCCGGTGCACGATCACCACCGCCAAAAAGCCCCGACAGAAAGCTGCCGCCCGATGGCGCAGATGCGGGAGCTGCCTTGGCCTGTGTCAGATCTGCCTGCAGTTGCTTGTTCTGCTGGTCAAGTTGCTTGAGCGCTACCTCCTGCACCAGCAATGCTTGAGTCATGTAATACGTTGCCGCAGGCTGACGCGCCAAATGCTCATTAATGCGCGCCTGTGCCTGGGCATCGCGCGGGGCGGATCCTGCCTCGGCTTGCTGCAACCGTGTAAACAACCCGTCAATCAGGGTTTGCTCTTCGCTGTTCATGACAACCTCATTCGATTGCAGATAAAAACCTGCCCCTGGCATAACGCAGAAGCTCAATAAAAGTTATGGGGCACGCTACAAAAAGTTTCAATGGCAACTAGCCTTCATTAACTTTTGTTCATCCAGGTGATTCACGGTTAAAGTGGCGCACCGCTTTTGACTACTGACAACT
Organism: Pseudomonas sp. B414; assembly: GCF_055408445.1. NCBI lineage: Bacteria > Pseudomonadati > Pseudomonadota > Gammaproteobacteria > Pseudomonadales > Pseudomonadaceae > Pseudomonas > Pseudomonas sp. B414. The sequence goes on from NZ_JBUZTQ010000009.1 coordinate 145,159, forward strand.
GCCAATGAATCCGCTGACTGTTCTTCGCGACTCCCTGTATTTCTTCCAGCGCAATCTGAGCCAGATCGTGACGCTGTGCCTGCCGCTGGTCATTCTTGAAGCGGTGCTGCAACACATCGTCGACAACGCCGTGGGCCCTGATCCCTCACCCGGTTACGGCCTGGTGGTCGGCCTGCTGCTGTACCCGCTGTACACCGCAGCCCTGATCCTGTTTCTCGATGCCCGCAGCCGTGGCGAAAGCCCGCGCAACCGCGATCTGCTGGCATCGGCGGTCAATCTGTGGCCCAAATTCGCCCTGCTCTCGGCAATCAGCACCCTGCTGATAGTGCTGGGGCTGTCGATGTTTTTTGTGCCGGGGATTTTCCTGACCGTGGTGCTGGCCTTCTCCGAGTACCGGCTGGTATTGCGGGGTGAAGCACCACTGGCGGCCATGAAGTCGAGCTTCACCCTGAGCCGCGGGCATTTCTGGCGGATTTTCGTTTGCATACTGGCCGTACTGGGGCCGCTGATGTTGCTCAAGGAGTTCAGTTACTCACTGTTTGCCAAGGACGACAACACACTGCTGTCACTGGCACTCGACAGCGCCAACAGCTTCTTGCAGTTGTTTGTTTCCGTCGTTTTGTTCCGTTTATTTATGTTAATCAGCGAAAAATCAGACTAATAAAAACAGCATTTCCTACATAAAGAACCTTGGAGTGGCGCACTACCGTCGGGTATGTTCGCTCACTCCTTGTAACGTTATAAGTCGAGCCCATGTCACGTTTATTACGCCGCACCGTTACAGCTTTGCTGCTGATCCCAGCGCTGCTGGCATGCCTGATTTATAGCGTTACATGGCGGCCCGATGCTCGGGAGGTGCTGCCTCTGAGCTGCCCTGGCTCAGCCCCCGTCCTGGTCCCCGGCCAGGCACTCAAGGTCATGACGTGGAACATTCAGTACCTGGCCGGCAAGCGTTACGTATTCTGGTACAACCTGACTGACGGCAGCGGCCCCGATACCCGCCCCACCCGAGAGGACATGGCTTTCAGCCTTGATGAAGTGTCGCGGGTGATTCGTGACGAGCGCCCGGATCTGGTGCTGCTGCAGGAAGTCGATGACAACGCCAAGGCCAGCGATTACCAGAACCAACTGGCCCTGCTGCAAGAGCGCCTGATCGACCTTTACCCCTGCAGCACCCAGGCCTTTACCTGGAAGGCTGACTTTGTGCCCGACTGGCATATTTTCGGCAGCGTCGGGCGCTCACTGGTCACCCTTAGCCGGTTCCAGATCGAACACGCCGAACGCCTGCAATTGCCCGTGGCCGAGGCCAACTTTATCAGCCGCCAGTTCCAGCCCAAGCCTGCGCTGCTGGTCAACTACCTGCCACTCAATGACGGCGGGCAACTGGCGGCGATCAATACACAGCTGGATGCTCCCTCCGCGAACAACAGCAACCTGCGCCTGCAAATGCAGAGCGTCGCCGCGCTGGCCGACAAGCTCGAAAGCCAGGGCACACCGTGGTTGATCGGCGGGGATTTCAACCTGCTGCCCATCGGTCAGTACATGCGCCTGCCCGGCCCATTGCGTCAGGGCTACTCAGAAGACAGCGAGTTGCACCTGCTCTGGGAAAAGTACCCGATGATTCCCAGCAACCCTGAAGCCACCGGTATCGACCGCGAACTGTGGCTGACCCACTTCCCCAACAGCTCCGACGCTGACGAGCCCGACCGCACCCTCGACTACCTCTTCCATAGCCCCAAGCTGCAGCGCATTGAAGGCTATGTGCGCCAGGAAGACACCCTGACCATCTCCGACCACCTGCCAGTGCTGGGCCGGTTGTTGCTGCCTGCGGACTGACCTGCCCCTCCCGACTGGCCATGCCCGGCATTGCTACCTTTCCCGCACCAACCTTGGGCGCAGGGGCACATAACCGGGCACAAAGGTAACAAGTAACAACCTGCCCCACCTTCCCCTGCAACCCCTTGATTGCGCACACCCCTTGCCAGTCGTGGCTCTGCGCCCGCTCGCCAGACAATGGCACAGGCTTTGCTTTCATCTGAAAAGCATCTGATATATCAGACGCTTTTCAGGAGTAAACATGCCCGACCCTACTGATTTTTCCAGCCTTCGCGAAAGTGCGAACGCACCGACAAAAAGCGCAGCCCAACTGCGCGAGCTGGCCTATGCGCAAATCAAGCAGCGCATCATCAGCTGCGAATACCGCCCCGGCGATGCCATCAACGAAGCGCAACTGACCGCCGCATTGGGTATTGGCCGCACGCCGATCCATCAGGCACTGCACCGCCTGGAAGTTGAAGGCATGGTCACGATCATGCCGCGCAAGGGCGTGATGGTGACGGCCCTGTCGCTTAACGACGTACTCGACATGATCGAAGTGCGCGTCAGCAACGAACAGCTGTGCGTAAAGCTCGCCGTGGAGCGCGCGACCGACGCGGATATCCAGGCCATGCGCGACATTCTGGAGCAAACCCCCGCCTTGCTGGCCAAGCATGATGTAACCGGTTTGATGTCGCTGGATCTGCAATTTCACATGGCAATTTCCGCCGCCGCGCATAACCGCGTGCTGGCCGAGCTACTGCGCAACCTGCACGAAAAACAAGCACGCTTCTGGTTCCTGACCCTGTCGGAAAACCACCACAGCGAACGCATCTATCACGAACACCTGCAAATCCTTGAGGCGGTAGAACAGCGTGATGGCAGCGCTGCCATTGCGGCTATCCATCACCACATCGACGATTTCCGCCGCGCCATCATGCGCACGCTTTAGTCACTCACCACGAGAATTTCCCATGACTCAAATGACCTTCCAAGTAGTCGGCCAAGGCGAACACCAGGCCAGTATCAAGCACCTGATCATCGCGGGCTGGGCTGGGCGCAACTCCGAAGCGGTAGAGCACCATATTGCTGAACTGGAAGCCCTGGGCGTACGCCGCCCCACTCAAATCCCATGTTTTTACCGGGTATCCGCCAGCCTGCTGAACAACGCCGACAGCATTCAGGTGCCAGGCAAGGACTCATCCGGCGAGACCGAGTTCGTGCTGATCCCCAGCGAGCAAGGTTTGCTGATCGGCCTGGGCTCGGATCACACCGACCGCAAGGTGGAAAGCTATGACGTGACCGTGTCCAAGCAGATGTGCGACAAGCCCATCGCCCAACAGGTGTGGCGCTACTCGGAAGTTCAGGCGCACTGGGACCATCTGGTGATGCGCACCTGGCGCGTTCGCGACGGTGTGCGTGCCCTCTACCAGCAAGGCCCGGTAACCAACTTGCTGGCACCGGACACCCTGCTGGCCAAACTCAACAGCGACGGCTCGCTGCCTGCGGACACGGCGATGTTCTGCGGCACGCAATCGGTGATCGGCGAGCTGGGTTATGGCGAAGCCTTTGAAATGGAATTGTTTGACCCCGTCCTCAACCGCAGCCTGCGCCACCAGTACGGTGTCGAGCCGCTGCCTGTCGCCGAGTAAGCACCCATGAACACTATTGCCGAATTCGCCCAGGCCCTGGCCGCGGGCCGTACTACCAGCGAAGCTCTGGTCAAGCAGGCGCTGGGCCGTATTGAGGCACATCGCGCGGCGGCCGGGGTTGCCTATATCAGCGTTGATGCCGAGTGCGCCCTGCACGCTGCACGGGCCAGCGATCTGGCACGCGCCAGCGGCTATGTACCGTCGCCGCTGGCCGGATTACCGGTGTCGATCAAGGATTTGTTCGATGTAAAAGGCCAAGTGACTGCAGCAGGTTCGCGGATATTGGCCGATGCGCCGCCTGCCAGCTGCGATGCGCCAGTGGTCGCGCGGCTGCGGGCAGCCGGGGCAATATTGCTGGGCCGCACCAATATGAGCGAGTTCGCCTTTTCCGGCCTGGGCCTGAACCCCCATTACGGCACGCCGCTGACGCCCTGTGCGCCAGAGCGTATTGCTGGCGGCTCCAGCTCCGGCGCTGCTGTAAGTGTGGCGCTGGGCATGGCCGTCGCCGGGCTGGGCACCGACACCGGCGGTTCGCTGCGGATTCCCGCGGCATTCTGCAACCTCGTCGGCTTCAAACCCAGCGCCAGCCGCGTGCCCATGGCGGGCACCTTCCCCCTGGCCGAAAGCCTGGACTCAGTCGGCGCAATGACCCGCAGCGTCGCCGACTGCATCCTGCTCGATCAGGTTCTCAGCGGCGAGCAACTGGATACCCGCGCCGTGCCTTTAGCCGGGCTGCGCCTGGCCGTTACCCGGGATCTGGTCCTCGACCAGCTCGATGCCGATGTGGCAGCCGCCTTCGAGCGCACCCTGCAACTGCTCGCCAGTGCAGGCGCCTGCATACGCTGGTTCGACTTCCCGGAACTGCACGAGTTGCCGCGAATCAATGCCGCGGGCGGGCTGACCGCCGCCGAAGCCTGGCATGGCCATCGCCAGTGGCTTGAAAGCGATAACAGCCACAGCTATGACCCGCGCGTGGCCCAGCGCATCCGCCGCGGCGCGGCTATCAGTGCCGCCGACTACCTGGATATCCGTAACGAGCGCCAGCGCCTGATCAGCGTTGCCCGTGAGCGCCTGGGTGACGCCGATGCCTGGTTGCTGCCAAGCGTGGCAGTGGTCCCGCCAAAGCTGGCAGACCTGGCTGATGACGCAGCTTTTTTCGCCACCAATGGCCTGGTATTGCGCAACACCAGCGTGCTCAATTTTCTCGATGGCTGTGCCCTGAGCCTGCCTTGCCAGCGCGGCGACGAGTTGCCGGTCGGGTTGTCGATTGCGGGCCTGCACGGGCAAGACGACCGCGTACTGCAAGTGTCTGGCGCGATCGAGGCACTGTTGCGAGAAAACGCCTGATGCACCCCGGCTAAATCAAGGGCAGGCCCACCTGCCCTGCTTTGACTGACACAACAAAAAATACACGGCGCACCCTCGTGCGCCCCCGTTCGCCTGCCAATCGGCTTGCGCGCTGTTTTGCGCAACGAATTGACGAGACAACTCATGAACCAAACTAACGCAAGTTCGACCCTGGGACTGGCCCAGGCGCCAAGGGCTGACGAAGTGGCGATGGTCTATCGCAAGATCACCTGGCGCCTGCTGCCGTTTCTGGTATTTCTCTTCGTGCTGGCCTGGATTGACCGGGTCAACGTGGGCTTCGCCAAGCTTTCAATGTTGCAGGACCTGGGTTTCAGCGAAGCTGTCTACGGGCTGGGCGCGGGGATATTCTTTATCGGTTACTTCTTGTTTGAAGTACCCAGCAACCTGCTCCTGGAGAAAATCGGCGCCCGCCGTACCCTGGCGCGCATCACCATCATGTGGGGCCTTACGTCCATTGCCATGGCCTACGTTGAAAGTGCCTGGTCATTCTATGTGCTGCGGTTTCTGCTCGGGGCCTTTGAAGCGGGCTTCTTCCCGGGTGTGGTGCTGTACCTCACCTACTGGTTCCCGGCGGCGCAGCGGGCCAAGATCAACGGCATGTTTATGACATCCTTCGCCATTGCCGGCGTGGTCGGTGGCCCGCTGGCCGGGTTTATCATGAGCCGCATGGTCGGGGTCGGTAGCCTGGCCAACTGGCAATGGCTGTTTATCCTCGAAGGCATTCCCTCGGTGATCGCAGGTTTCCTGGTGTTGCGCTACCTGCCGGAAAAACCGGCCAATGCCAAATGGCTGACCCCTGCACAGCGCAAAATGGTCAGCGACACCATTGCCCTTGAAGACAAGATGCCGGGCAAACACAGCGACCTGCGCTCGCTGATCCGTTACCCCAAGCTATGGCTGTGTGCGCTGGTGTATTTCTGCATCGTCAGTGGCAACGCGACTATTGCCTTCTGGACCCCGTCGGTTATCCAGGCGCTGGGCGTCAAGGACACCATGAATATCGGTCTGCTCGCCGCGATCCCGTTCATCCTCGGCACTGCGGCGATGCTGTGGAACGGCTTTCACTCAGACAAAACCGCAGAGCGCCGCATCCATTGCGCCATGGCCACGGTAATCGCAGGCTTTGGGCTGATCTGTACCGGTCTGTTTATCGGCAATGCGGTGATGGCACTGATCGCCCTGACCATTGCAGCCATGGGCATCCTTGCTGCCTTTCCGGTGTTCTGGTCGATTCCCGGGGCTTTTTTGGCAGGCACCGCAGCAGCCGGGGGTATCGCCCTGATCAACTGCATCGGCAACCTCGCGGGCTTTGTTGCGCCCTATATGATCGGCTGGCTGAAAACCCTGACCGGCAGCCTGGCTGCGGGCCTGTATCTGGTCGCAGCGTTTGAATTGCTCGCTGGCGTACTGCTGCTGGTGTGCTTCAAAGGGATCAAGGTCAGCAAGTAATAATCACCGAGGCAGCATAGATGTGGGAGCGAGCCTGCTCGCGAAGGTCTCAGAGCGGCGCAGACCTTTTTCGCGAGCAGGCTCGCTCCCACATCCTTATCGCGGCGCCCGGATCGTGTCAGCAACTTCCTGCGCAAAACTTTGCAGCACTGATTGATTCTGGCCTATAGTTGTACGATGACGTATAACAATAATAAATCGGCGCTTATGCCCAGCGGAGCAATTGCATGACTGATTCAAAACGATTCGACAATTACATCGGCGGCGATTGGGTCGCGGCCTCTGCCTACAGTAAAAATATCAACCCTTCGGACCTGTCCGATGTGATCGGTGAGTATGCCCAGGCCGATGTCGCCCAGGTCCAGACTGCCATTGATGCGGCGCGAGCGGCATTCCCGGCCTGGTCGACCTCTGGCATCCAGGCGCGCAGCGATGCACTGGACAAGGTCGGCAGCGAAATCCTCGCGCGCAAGGAAGAACTGGGCACCCTGCTGGCCCGCGAAGAAGGCAAGACCCTGCCCGAAGCCATCGGTGAAGTAAGCCGCGCCGGTAATATCTTCAAGTTTTTTGCCGGTGAATGCCTGCGCCTGTCGGGTGATTACCTGCCATCGGTGCGCCCTGGCGTGCATGTGGAAGTCACTCGGGAAGCCCTGGGCGTGGTCGGTTTGATCACCCCGTGGAACTTCCCCATTGCCATCCCGGCCTGGAAGATTGCCCCGGCCCTGGCCTATGGCAACTGCGTAGTCTTCAAGCCTGCCGATCTGGTGCCGGGTTGCGCCTGGGCACTGGCCGAGATCATTGCTCGCGCAGGCTTCCCGGCGGGTGTGTTCAACCTGGTGATGGGCAGCGGCCGCGTGGTCGGCGACGCCATCGTCAACAGCCCGAAAGTGGACGGCGTAAGTTTTACCGGCTCGGTGGGCGTTGGTCGCCAGATCGCCATCAGCTGCGTGTCACGCCAGGCCAAGGTCCAGCTGGAAATGGGCGGCAAGAACCCGCAGGTGATTCTCGACGATGCCGACCTCAAGCAAGCGGTCGAGCTGGCAGTACAGAGCGCGTTCTACTCCACCGGCCAGCGCTGCACCGCCTCAAGCCGCCTGATTGTCACCGCGGGTATTCACGACAAGTTCGTTGAAGCGATGGCCGAGCGCATGCGCTCGATCAAGGTAGGCCATGCCTTGCAGGCCGGGATTGATATCGGCCCGGTGGTATCCCGTGCGCAGCTTGATCAGGACCTGAGCTATATCGACATTGCCCGCAACGAAGGCGCGCGACTGGTCGCCGGTGGCAGCCTGGTGACCTGTGATACCGAGGGTTACTTCCTGGCTCCTGCCTTGTTTTCCGACAGCACGGCCGATATGCGCATCAGCCGCGAAGAAGTCTTCGGCCCGGTGGCCAATATCATCAAGGTTGCAGACTACGAGGCGGCGTTGGCGATGGCCAATGACACCGAATTCGGATTGTCGGCGGGGATTGCCACCACCTCGCTCAAGTATGCCAACCACTTCAAGCGTCACTCCCAGGCCGGGATGGTGATGGTCAACCTGCCGACGGCGGGCGTGGACTACCACGTGCCCTTTGGCGGACGTAAGGGCTCGTCCTACGGCTCCCGTGAGCAGGGCCGCTATGCGCAGGAGTTCTACACGGTGGTGAAGACCAGCTATATCGGGTCTTGATATCGACTGACCGCGTTGATGCCATCGCGAGCAAGCCCGCTCCCACAGGAGCGGCGCAAGTCTTGTGGGAGCGGGCTTGCTCGCGATGCAGACGCCGCGGCCGCTCAAGAAACCGGCTTTACATGCCTACACCTTGCGTGGCTTGATCCGCGCCGTGGCTTCGGCCACCAGCGGGTCGTCGGGCCAGTAATGCTTGGGGTAGCGCCCCTTCAAGTCTTTCTTCACTTCGGCATAAGTGCTGCGCCAGAAGTTGGCCAGGTCCTGGGTTACCTGCACCGGGCGCCTTGCCGGCGACAGCAGGTGCAGTTTGACCACTTGCCGCCCGCCGGCTATGCGCGGCGTATCCGCCAGGCCGAACAGCTCTTGCAGACGCACCGCCAGAATCGGCGGGTACTCACTGTAGTCCAGGCGTACCGAAGAACCCGACGGCACTTTGATATGGTGGGGCGCCAGCTCATCAAGACGCTGGGGCAGCGGCCATTTAAGCAAGTTATGCACAATGCTCGACAAATCGAGGTTGGCAAAATGGCTCAACCGCGAGACACGCCCCAGGTACGGCGCCAGCCAGTCCTCAAGCCCGGCCACTAATGCCGTATCACTGACATCCGGCCATTCGCTCTGGCCCTGGGCCTGTATCTCCAGCTCACGCAGCAACGCCACCCGCGCCTGCCATTGGCGCAGCTCAGGCGTCCACGGCAACAGTTCCAAGCCCTTGCGCCGCACCAGATTGACCAGCGCCTGGGTGCGCGCCGCTTCGTCCAATCCGGTCAAAGGTTCACGGCTGAGTACCAGTTCGCCAACCTTGCGCTGGCGCTCTGCCCGCAACACGCCTTCACGCTCGTCCCAATCCAGCTGATCGACCACGTTGACTTGCTCGCTCAACACGCCATCGAGCAAAGCGGGGTCAAACTCGGCGGCCAGGTAGATACGCTCTTCGCGCTGGCCCTGGCGGCTGCCCAGATCGGCGATCACCAGCCAGGGCTGCTTCATCAGGCCATCCACCTCGCTGAACAACGCCGCCCGGCCATTGGCCAGGCGGTATTCCGCGCCGCCGGGTTTGCGTTGCTGAGCAACACGATCGGGGTAGGCCAGTGCCAGCAAGGCGCCCAGCCAGCGTGGGTGATCGGGGTCAGCAACTGGTTGCGTGGGCTTGCCGCGCAAGTTACTGCGATATTGCCGGGCCAGTTGCTTGGCGCGCTGCACACCGCCCTGGCCGCCCCGAGCGGCGCGGCTTTCTCCCGATAGCAGGGCCAAACGGCTATGCACGTCCGCGCCAGCGCCACGCAAGATGTCACGTTCCCCGAGGAGCGCCGCCACATCACAGGCCATATCGGCCAAGCCCAGATCTTGCCCGCGAATCAGCAGATGGGCGATACGCGGGTGCGCCGGCAGTTCGGCCATGGCTTCACCGTGGGGGGTGAGTTTTTCACCGCGCAAGGCACCCAGCCGCTCCAGCAATTGCCGGGCCTGTGCATAACTTGCTGAAGGCGGCACATCTAGCCAGATCAGTTGCTCGGGGGTCACGCCCCAACGCGCCAGTTGCAGCGCCAGCCCGGCCAGATCGGCCTGGAGGATTTCCGCACTGCCATACGCGGCCAACTGCGCGTGCTGGTCTTCGGACCACAGGCGATAACACACACCAGGCTCCAGGCGCCCGGCGCGGCCGGCACGCTGGGTAGCACTGGCGCGGGAGATGCGCTGGGTATCCAGCCGGGTCATGCCGCTGCCGGGGTCGAACCGCGGCACCCGCGCCAGCCCGGCATCAATCACTACCCGCACGCCGTCGATGGTCAGGCTGGTTTCGGCAATGTTGGTGGCCAGCACCACTTTACGCAGCCCCTTGGGCGCAGGCTCGATGGCGGCACGCTGGGCCGCCAGGTCCAGTTCACCATGCAAGGGGCAGAGCAAAATATCGCTGCGCGAACCCAGCGCATCTGCCAGTTGCTGGTTGACCCGGCGGATCTCTGCCTGCCCGGGCAAGAACACCAGCAGGCTGCCGCTTTCATCGTTGATGGCATCAAGGACGGTCTGCACCACCCTTGGCTCGATAAACTCACCGGGCACAAACGGCCGGCCCCAGCGCATCGCCACTGGGTACATGCGCCCTTCACTGCGCAGGATCGGCGCATCGTCAAGGATGCTGGCCAACCGCTCGCCTTCAAGGGTGGCGGACATCAGCAGGATTTTCAGCGGCTGCTCGTCACGAAACAGCTCACGGCCGCTCAGGCTCAAGGCCAACGCCAGATCGGCATCCAGACTACGCTCTGCAAGTTTGCTGATTTGACACATTGTCAAATACTTAAAATCCGCTACATTTTAAGGACAAATCCAGCCTTCAAGGGTAAATAAAACCGTGACAATCATCAAAAGTAAAGGCTACGTCACCCACTACCCGCTGCAGGCCATTGATGAAGAGCTGGCATACAAGCTGCTGATGTCTCCGACCACACTTGATAGACACAATAGTAATGCTCTGCAGCTTTTCGACTGTCACTGTCACTGCTTGGGCGAGTACCTCAGCCTGACCAACCTTGATGGTGAAAAACTCACGTGGCTGGTCGAAAGCTTTCTTGGAAGCCTTCACGTTGGCGACATAGCTGTGCTTGAAGAGTACATAGTTCGTCAACGATCAATTGCTGTTACTGAGATGATTTCTGGTCTGGTCGACCTTGTTCCAGGCCTGCAGCCAGTGATCTGGTCTCGTGCCCGGCTGCCTCACTTTGAACAGACATGGCAAGAGAGCAAGCACAAGCTAGACCCGGAGATCGTCTCCTTCTGGAGTGGGTGGAAGGTCAAGGCCAAGAAAGGAAAATCGGTTTATCTCAAGCTAGTTGCGATGTATCACTCGCACGGCCCTGAGTTCACCAAAGCTTTCCATGAAGCGATCAGACGCGACTCTTTGAAGCGCGCCAAAGTGGCGAGCGGGATGATCAATAAGCTCGCCAAATACATATCTGAGCAAAGCTTTCGTTTCCCTCCGGCAGCTTTCCAGTCACCGGAGATGATGGAAGACTTTTTCGAGCACTATTTCTGGCACTACCAGAACATTGAGTACGAGCGCAACGAAGACCCAGAACTCAATGCTCGCACTTTCAGAACTATGCGAAACCTGATCATAAGATGCTTCCTCAAAACCGATGTTTGGTCGGCTGACGAAGACGCAATAGTTTTGCCTGCAGGGAAGAGTAAGGCTGGCTCCGAGCTCAACATCAAGAAGAACAAGCATGGCATTGAGATCAAAGACAAACTTCTGACAGAAGTACCCGTGCATGTCACGGACATCCAGGCAATCGACCTCCTTTATGGAGAGATTACCAGTGATCTGTCGTGCATCGAAAAATGGGGGCTATCAGAGGCGTTGGCAATTCGCAAAGCGCAACGAATTCGAGTCAGAGAAGCTGGGGACGGCATGCTTCTGGAGCGTGTTGTCCGCAACCCCCAAAATCGCCTTAACTTCGAAAAGCTAGGCTTCGCAAATATTTGTCGCACCTTCGAAGACGAAGGCATGTGCACAACGAATGATGCGCGTCGTCGTTACGGAATAAGGCTTCCGGCGCTAGCACTAAAACTTGGCCTACCCACAACCTACAGCTTACTGCCGTTTCAGTGCTTACTCACTCTATACCACCCGGAAATTACCACTACCTTCATGGACGACTTGGTGATTTGGGACGGCCCAAAAAGGGTTTCGTTCTTGAAGACTGACAAGGGCTATGAACTTATTGGATTTAAGGATAGGCGCGGGAGTAAGAACTCCGAACAGAAAATCCTGCTGCACCCCAAGGCTGCTGCGCTCGTTCGTATGGTAGAAGAGATCACGGAGCCACTTCGCCAATACCTTAAAAAGCAAGGCGATCCGACTTGGCAAAAACTTTTTTTAACGTGCGGAAGAAGCTTCAACTATCCGAAAACTGCTGACAGCAACATTCTAAATCGAACGGCAGTCGATAAGAACGCTTTTAGGCGCGAAGTTTTCATTGCGCGGCTATCGCCCCACACCGTGAAAAGAGGCGACGACTTGGTGGACTTTATCAAGAAGCTCTCGATAACCAGGGTTCGCGCTCAGTCAGCCGTGGCTGATTACATTCAAAATCATAGCCTGCCAAGACTTGCCAGAAAGCTTGGTCACGCCCACATGAACAGAGACCTGTTGGATTCCTACCTGCCCACCGCGATCTATGACTTCTTCGCGACCAGGTATGTGCGTATTTTCCAGAAGGGAATCATCTGCGAAGCCATGAAAGACAGTAAATACCTACTTCGTGCTTCCAAGTTTGACGATTTCGACCAAATGCACGAGTTTTTGAGCCGGTACACACTCAAGGAGGTTCCGGAGAACCTCAAAACCAGGGAAGAAAATCGCTTGGCCAATGGTGAGATTGTAGAGGTGGGTGTCTCCGTGTCTGCTGAAAGCATGACCGCGCTGATGTCCATCAGAAAAGCCATCAATCTCAGCAAGACGCCACACGCTGTTCGAGGGCTGGCCAAATACTGGGCTGCGGTTTGCGATACGGTCGAGAAGTACATCCTCAAAAGTCGCGACAAACTCCTGCACGCTCATTTGGAAATCGCCTCCAAAAATTGCAACCCCAGCGCCTACGAGAGCATGATCCATGCAGTATCCTGAACACCTCGCTCATTTCGCCAGCCTGTTCAAGAAACGCGACATATCACACTTCATGTCGGCTCCGTGGCTTGTCTCAAGCTTCAGGGATCCTGTGTGGAAATACAATTTTGGTTTCAAGACCGACCAAGACCTGGATTGGAGTGTTCACCTGTATGACGGTTCGTTATTAACGGATCCACAGCACGTCAAATTACTCAACTCGTTGCAATGCTGGCTGATAGCAGCGACTCAAAATTCAGCTGGGCCAGGCTTCACCAATAGCTGGGCCTCACAGGCGGCATCTTTTCGACGAACGCTCACGCTCATTGACCATATCCTTCAAGGCGCCGAAGCCTTGGAGCTGGTCGAGCATGGCCTGAGCGCGCTTACCTATGACGTGATGTGTGACATCATCGAGCAGGTCGGGACTAGTAGCTACGTCGCTGTGAGTACCTACGATTGGAACAATCGTCTCGCGAACTACTGCATTTCGCTTCTGGAGGAAACTAGCCCAGCGGCCATTGATAAATGCCTGGAGGATTACCCTTCCATCTCCGACATAACACCTCTTCAGCTCGAAGAGAACGTGCTTGATATCCCTCTGGAGCTGATCCCGCGTGTAAGAGCCGCGCTTTATATCAACAAGATGTACCACACCCATCCAAATGGTGGAGTGAACGTCAACTCAGTATGGGTCAGTGCACAACTATACAACGATACTTTAGCTGGAAAAAGGCGACTCAAGCCCCTGCATAGCATATTAGGTTTCATTTGGCGTAATGATCGCTTTATTCGTGAGGTCGATGGCGCCCCGGTCACCAACGGCAACCCAGACCGCATGACCAAGCGAGACTTGGTCTTGTACCGCACCGCCTTTACCATCTTACAAAAGATCTCTGCCCTAGATTTTCCACTCCCTACCCCAGAAGATCTTAGAGAGATTGCAACCTATAAAGTAACAGGGGCGGCGATGGGCCGTTTTAAAAATGTCCCAACCCCAATCATTTTCAAGGCGATCAAAGATGGCATTGAGTTCCACTTTGAATACGGCCCGCAGCTTCTTGAAAGCTATGTGAACATCGCCAAATATTCCGTGAAACACAAGGTCAACATCACAGGCATCCCAGACACAACTATCCTCTCGCTACTCGAACCCTCCATCGCTAAACTTGGCGTCCAGTACCTAGGAATTTCTACTCGCTCCAACGGAAGGGATCCTGGTACTGAACTAAAAGAAAGCAAGGAACTGTATTTCAGCAAGCTACGGGGCAATGTAGGGCTACTGGAACTCATCGCGGTCTATTACGGATCTATCCAGTTGTTGGTAGGAGCAACGATGGCGAAACGGGGTTGTGAACTACGCGGCCTCGATCCTGCCAACTGTCTCAGCGCGGACAAAAAGTGGCTGATCGCCCCTATCGCCAAGTCTAGTCGGGGTCTAAAAGGTCGCAGGGCTCGAAACGCCCGCCCCATTGATCCCCTAGCGGCGGAAATGGTTCAGACGCTCATTGACTTCCAGACAGAGCTGATCAGCATCGGCTTCATCGATCAGCACCTTCCCTTGTTTTCGTCCCCAGGCATCATAGGCACAAGTTCTTTGACGCCTTGCGACGTTTACCTCTACTACAAAAATATTGATCTGTTTTGTGATTACTTTGAGGTCGAGCGCGACAGTTTGGGGCGTCGCTACTACATCCGCCAACACCAACTGAGGCGGTTCTTTGCCTTAATCTTCCTCCATTGTGGGTACGGGGCAAGCGTAGGCATCCTGCAGTGGATGTTCGGGCACACTGACCCGGCGCACATCTGGAATTACATTACGGAGGAGCTGCCAGGCAAGGAGCTTCAAAACACCTTGTCGCAAGCCCTCAGCGAGCGTATCGCCTCTGGCGGCGCCACGTACTATACTGATGTGGTTGATCTGATTGAGGCTAAATTCGGCACCCGAAACGTGTCATTAATGGATGCAGAACAGCTCGCAGAATACTTTGACTTTCTTATGGAAAGCGACCAAATGACCATGGAGCCAGTTTTCCTGGAGAGTGATAACGGTTTACGGGTTGACATACTTGTTGTTGTGAGGAAACAAGATGAAATGGGATGAGGGAAAAACCATTCAAGCCGCCTCGATTGAGAACACGAGAAAGTTATTACTAGCGATAATCGCGACGCCTTACAAGTACCTCAAAAGTGCCGTTATAAGGGACTCCCTTATTAGCCAGGCATCTCTGGCGAAGCTCGCTTTGGAAACGATCGTTGAGGGAGAGACGCTACATATATCACCCATAAGTTTAAACACATTTAAGCAAAGAAGCGAAGAGCGAATACCGGGTGGATTCCTTGCAATAGATCGCCTACGTAAAAATGCTGCGTCGGTTATCAACAAGGAGGAAAAAAAAACACCCACGAAAAACAATAGAACTAGAGAGGCGATACTGGCGCAATTGGCGGAGCTTAATCTCAGCCTTGATGTACAGAAGCGCTCAAACTTGATACTCCTGCAAACCTTATCGGATGTCCGCAGTAAGCTGGATGGCGTAGTCAGCGCACAAGATGAAGTGACGCGCAAGATTCGCGCTGCGGAAATATTAAAGCGTATCACTGCAATAACCAGTCTAAACCCTGAAATGTATCAAATCCCGCCTATACAGAAGGCATCGGTCGTATCTATCACGGCCAAGGGTAAGAAAAATGAATGAAGAATTTCTGGTGGAAACGCTAGATCATGTAGATCTGTTCCAGAGATTTTCCGGAGGTAAGACGCGCAAGCATGCCTTCTACAAATTCCCATACATAAAGTGGCCAAATAACGAGCCATGCCATATCGCCAATCTCTATTTGCTAAAACTATCCAAGAAGCATGAGCAAATTTCTGCTGATGGTCGAAGGCAGGACAGCAAGGGTGGAACGATTGGCCAGTACGCGAGCAACATTAGCCAGCTGATAAGACGCTGCTGGCATTACAGGGTCGACCCTTATCACATAACCGACAAGTTTTTTGAAGATTTCATCATTGAGCTAATTGAAGAGCCCAACCCTAGAAAACCTGATAAACCAAAAAGAGCAGACAGAACCACCATCAACATAGGTAGAGAGTGCTTAAAGTTCCTAGCTTGGATTGGCGAATTTTATGGCGACCTCAACTTCGTATCACCAAAAGGCACCATCAAGTTAACCACCGAAGAAGTAATTCGCACCTTCAACAATCAACACAAAGTAACAACTACGATCTCGCACCACTCTTTCCCCCTACCTTTCCGCGAGCACACACGAAGCCCAATTTCTGAGCATAACATTGACAAGATGGTGCAGGCGGTAAATGATAGCGGCAAGTCCGAGTTCCTCAAAGCGCGACACCTTGCACTGCTCACACTTCTTCAGCATACAGGCGCTCGGCGATCGGAAATCGCATCCCTGACAACATCGTCACTGCGTGATGCCCTGCTGATGAAGTATCCAATGCTAAAGCTGGTAACGCTTAAGCGCGGCGAAGCATTTGTCCGTGAAGTTCCGGTGAATGCGATTGCATTGAATGAGGTCAAAAAATACTTAGCCGCAAGACAGAAGTTGATCAAAGCACACCCAGAAAACCAAAACGACTACTTGCTCATATCTGAAATAACAGCAAAACCGATCGCACCTGAGACTATAACGTCGATAGTCTCGAAGATCAGAGAATCGGCTGGAATTGAAGAGCAAGCATGCGCGCATATGTTCCGCCATGCCTTTATCACGAACTTGTTCAGATTGCTCGTCGAACGACACAAGTATGAAAGCAAGGATGAGTTCCAAGCAGCACTTATCAGCGACAAGGAATTCTTACGCAAAGTTAGGGAGTGGACAGGCCACAAGAGCATTGAGTCTCTCAGAGACTATCTAACAAAGGTATTCGAAGGAGATAAGAGCATAGGTGATGCGGCTGAAAGCGTGCACAAGACTAATACGTTAACGCTTTATCAGAAGAACTCCGATGCTCTTTACAACGAATTCAAGCTCAAAAAAATAACTCCAGATGAGTTTATGCGACGGAGTGACGAGTTGATGGCGCTGCGGGATCTCGAGCTTTCTAGGTATGACGGCCAGCCTAAGTCTCTTTAACGCCTGGCGGTGATGACGACCGTCCACTGCTACACGCAGGACAGTGCCCCCCGTAGTGCCCCCCATCTGGGTACATAACGGGGCAAAAGGAACTTAATGTTCCGTATCGGGGGCATTACGCCATACGCTTCGGGCTTCCATTCTCAAGCCTCTGGCCCATCGTGGGCCGGCGCGCTCCGCTTGCGCTTTTGGCCACAAGTTGCAGGATGGTATCGGGAACAATTATGTCGAGGTGCTCATCGGTTGCGCCAACTGATAATCCCTGTCCTGTCCACACGGATGCCGCTCTACCTAAAGTGCATTGCCACCTATGAGTTTTTATTAGGGTGTGCGATAAATGCGGCACAGCGCCTGGGCACTATATCGATAGCAATTGCAATCACCGAGCTTGGAGAGTGTCTAGAAAAGCCGGGGCGATTCAATATACCTTCGAGACCTTCGCGTTATTCGGTTTCGATGGCATCTTGCTTCCCCCACGCTTCTTGATTCGCCTAGGAGCAGCAACCGGAGCGCGTCCCAGCAGCGGGTTCGAACAAGGACTCTACAATCGTGCAATCTGGGGAGTTTGAACCCAAGCAAATTGACTCACACGTGCCTGCCATTGAGAGCAGCTCTATCCGGATTTGCTGGAGCTTAGCTACCTTCGACTCTACTTCTGCTAGGTGCTTCTTGACCACCGACAGCGCGTCAGCGCACGGACGATCAGCATCTGCTGCGAGCGCGATGAGTTCTCGGATATCGTCGAGGGGAAAGCCTAACTCACGATTCTGACGGATGAAGACGAGTCTTGAACGATGCTTCTCTGTGTAGATTCGGTGCCTGCCGGTCGACCGCAGCGCCGGAGGTAAAAGGCCTATTTTCTCGTAATAGCGAATAGTTTCAATGTGGCAACCCGTTGATTTAGACAACGCCCCGATTCCTGACATGCGAATTCCCCAAGCATTTTCTTGAACCTGTAGTAGCTACAGATATTACCCTGCTCAATCGAAAATTGATTTCACGCGTTTTAAGGGCATTTTGTGGACAGAGAACAGCTAGAGAAGAACCAGATTCCCGTCTACTTCGTCGCGGTCATTGTCGCTGCTATCGGAGGTCTGCTCGCACCTAATGCTTCTCAAGCGTTAGGTGCGTTGGTGACGCCAGCCATCGCTGTGCTGATGTACACCATGTTTCTACAGATCCCATTCCTGGATCTCCGTGAAGGGCTTGCAAACAAGCGTTTCATGACGGCGCTGCTGACAGCCAACTTCGTCGCCATCCCCCTGTTGGTTTGGGCGTTGACCATGGGCCTAACGGGTCACCCAGCGATTTTGGTGGGTGCACTGTTGGTCTTGCTGACGCCTTGTATCGACTATGTGGTGGTGTTTACCCATATCGGTAAGGGCGACTCCAAACTGACTCTGGCGGCAACGCCGTTACTACTCTTGCTTCAGCTTGTGCTACTGCCCCTGTATCTGGCCTTCATGCTGGGTAATGACTCGGGGGTGGTTATATCGGTGGGCCCATTTGTTGAGGCTTTCGTAGTGCTGATTGCTTTGCCCTTGGTATTGGCGGTAGCAACAGCTGCCGGTACAAAAAGGTCACGCGTCGTTGAGGGTTGGAACAACGCTTGGGCTTGGATGCCTGTACCGGCTATGGCAGCGGTATTGGTCGCAGTGATCGGATCTCAGATTTCAGCGGTGGTCAGAGACATGGACAAGCTGCTGCCCGTCATTCCTGTCTACATTGGTTTCATGCTCTTGGCACCATTGGTTGGTGCGCTGGTTGCGCGAGCATTCAAATTGCCGGCCATCACTGCAAGATCAGTAGCTTTCAGTAGCTCGACACGCAATTCATTGGTGGTTCTGCCACTGGCATTGGCCTTGCCAGAGGAAATCAGAGGGCTCGCTGCGGCAGCAGTCATTACTCAAACGCTGATTGAGTTGGTCAGCGAACTAATTTACATCCGAGCAATTCCTGCTTTGGTGTGGCGCAAAATGTAGATGCCAGCGAAGACATAAGCCCAAAACACCCTGCGCGATTAAGCGGGCGCCCACCTATGCGGTAGCAGCTCGTTAATCTTACTCGCGCGCTGCGTCGGCAGGCTTATAAGAACATCTTTCAGGTAAGCATATGGATCGTGCCCGTTTAGGCAGCCCCGCAAGGTTTGATGCTTTCAGGGATCAGTCCGAAATAAAGCAGGTTGTGATAGAGAGCGATGAGCCAGCCCACAACTGCTAATGGCAGTGCATAGCGCCAAACACCGGCGTCCGATAAAAAGCAGGCGACGCCCAATACAAGGACGAGTGGAAACATGAAGGCTCGTTGAAACCAACAGAGCACACAGGGCAGTTGCCCCATGACTTCACCAACGAATAGCACGGCGATTGTTGATACCAGAGCGAGCAACCAAGCACAGAGCAGTAGTGCCCAAGCTCCGGATTGATGCTGTTTTAACGGTGCTTCCATAGGATTCAGTCCGCTTTCTTTTGAGCGCGCGCAGATTTGCTTATCACCTAAGGCGCGTAGAATGAAGGTTCTAGCAACTATAAGGTCAAGCGAAATGAGTCCGACCACATATACAGTCGGAGCCTTGGCGAAGGCGACCGATACCAAAGCGATAGCCATCCGCCATTACGAGCAGGTCGTCCTCCTGCCCTCCGCAGGTCGTTCAGCATCGGGCTATCGCTTCTACACCGACGAGGAGCGCGACCGTCTACTGTTTATACTCCGTAGCCGCGCACTGGGCTTCAGTCTTGACGATGTTCGAGAGTTACTAGGCTTTGCTGATACACGCGACGCTTCCTGCGCTGGGGTGGACGCAAAAGTCGAAGGGCAGTTAGAGCAGGTTCGAGTGCGCATCCGAGACCTGCAAGGTTTGGAGTCGGAATTGGAGCGCTTGATAGCTTGTTGCGAGGGTGGCGTGATCGAGCAATGCCGCATTATCGAGTCAATGTCCAATCGTCGTTAGGCGTGCTAGGCGTGCGGCTTGAAGCTCTCTCGCTATGCCTGCAAGATGCGCGTAATTTCCTTAGACTTACTAGGGCAGGTTTAAATCACCAACCGCAGTGCTTGCAGAGCTGCAACGTGCCCCCGGATAAAACAATGGGCACCGCTGCCGGCGTCAGCAACTTCTGAGGCTTGTATGCCAACCAACTTGGAGAGCTGAAGCGGGTTACCCATAGCATTACCTCACGCCGCTGGATCGCATCGATGAGATTCGATGGCTTATAGAACCCCACCTTATTTTCGGGAAAGTTTGGGCGTAGCAGTTCGATACTGTCGCTTACAAAATTGCAGCCGATGTACTCCTTCTCACCAATGGTGTGAAGTTTCCTTCCATGCCCTGGCTGACGCAGTAACGCTGTCCTACAAGGGTCAGGCCGCCCCCCTCGTTCTTGAGACCAAATCTGATCGTCGTGCTGTGTGAGGTAAGCTGCTCATTGATGATTCAGGCGACGGCGAGATGGCTGCGTGGGCAGGGGCGCATGTCCTGACCGACAATCCCGGAGCGATGATGTATCCGTCCACCATGTTCCGCATAAACAATGTCACTGAACAACTGAATCAAAACCGAGGATAGGACAAGCTCTCCGCGCTCATGGTCGCGGAGGAAGAGCGGACTGACAAGCGCTTCCTGCGCAAAAGCCCAATCATCCGACTTAAAATTCATGGCATCTAGTGGTTGCCGATTTTGGTTTCGACGACTTCGTATGTGTTCGGATTTTTTTTGGATCTTCACTTGACGCGGCTTACAGCTGGGCCAGCCGTAAGGAAAAACTACGATAAGTTTCAGGTAAATCATTCATCCGACACTTCCTTGATTCCTTAATTAGTGCTGACTCCAAGGCTGGGAGTCTAAACTAATTTTATCCATGCTCTTATAGCTGGTCGAGCACCGCGCATCCGCACCTCTCACGTGCGAATTAAAGATTTCTGGTCGCTAAGTGAGCACGGTGTAGCAACTAGCATTGTAAAAACTCAGAGCCGCAAACGGCTGATCGCACGGCACGCGCGTCAACACTCCAAGAAAGCCGCCGAATATTACAAAATTGTAATTTCTCAATCATGCCCCTGTTATCTACAGATTGCAACGATACAACTCGGCGATGACATAGGAAGCGCGACCAGCTTCCTTCAAACAACAATTCCAGCCGAAGTGCTTTCTAGTTCTGCCGAACCGAAGGAGTGATTAATGATTAACAATACAAAGTTTTCGATAGCCGCTATGGCAATGGTTGTCAGCTCTGTGCCGTCAATGGTGATTGCGGAAGAAAAAAATGGCGGTTTTATAGAGGATAGTAGCCTTACCGTCCTTAACCGCAACTACTACTTCAATCGCGAACATCGTAACGGAGAGTCAAGCCCTACAGGCAATGGATATTCAGAAGCATGGGCAAACGCGATTATTACTAAATTCGAGTCTGGATTTACCCAGGGCACAATCGGTGTCGGAGTGGATGCGTTTGCTATGATTGGAATAAAACTCGACACGGGTGGCGGCCGTAATGGCGGCCGTAGTTCATTTGATGTCCTTCCAGTCAATAGCAACGGAGAGGCAAGGGACGAATACACAAAAGTGGGAGGTGCGGCAAAAATTCGCGCCTTTGACACCGTAGTAAAAGTCGGTGACGTATTCCCATCCACCCCAGTTGTGGCTGCTGGCGACTCAAGACTACTACCGGAAAGTTTCACTGGCGTCACAGCAACCAATACTAGCATTGAAGGCTTGACCGTTCAGGGCGGTCGCCTACATGCCATGAGCCAGCCAGTTTCGAGCAACATGCGCGACAACTTTGCGACCTTCTATGCCGGGCCTGTTAACTCGCCTTGGGCAGGCTACTTTGGTGGTGATTATAACTTAAACAAAAACGTCACCCTTAGTCTTTACTCCAGTCGCCTCAAGGACGTATGGAATCAATACTATGCTGGCACCGGAGTAAACTACTCATTATCAAATGAGCTTTCCGTATTCGGAGGCCTTAACTATTATAAGGCTGTCGATGAAGGAAAAAAATTACTTGGCGATTTCGACAATAACATATGGAGCGGTAAAGTAGGCGTGAAGTATGGTGCGCACACACTTGCACTATCCCATCAGCGAAATAATGGAAATAACGACTTCGATTACCTGCGTCAGTCGGACTCAATCTTTCTTGATAACTCAATTCAGTACAGTGATTTTAACTCACCTAAAGAACGCTCTTGGATGGTTCGCTACGACCTCGACATGACATCGTATGGTGTGCCTGGCTTGTCGTTTATGACGCGTTACGGTCGTGGCACTGATGCTGATTACTCTAACGCCAATACGACGTACATGAGACGCGATGCGGATGGAAACCCACTTACTGACCAGAAACGTTGGGAGCGTGACATCGAAGTAAAATATGTCGTTCAGACAGGTACCTTGAAAGATATGTCTTTCCGCCTACGGCAAGCTAATACTCGCGCAACCACATTTGAGTCGGATCTGGATGAGGTTCGTGTGATTATTGAGTATCCATTAGCTATTCTTTAAGATCTGCGCAGGATGAATCGTCCTAGACGAACATTCCGTTTTAGCTGGAAAATTTCAAAAATGTAATTTTTCAATCATCTTCCTGTTAGCTTAAGTCACCTATAGTAAACTGGAGTTCATAGATAGCAATCTGCTAGCGCATCTGGCTAGACTGCTACAGGTAATTAACACCCTTGCAAAAACCTGGAACTCACTGCTGTCAAGTTGAAGCTCCGCATCCACTTTTAGATTACTCATCTAAATACGATGTATTTTAAGACGCCCTTCGGGGCGTCTTTTTTATGCCTGCAGTAAACACCCCCCACATTTTATGTCTTATGACGCACTTCAAAAATATGACCCCCTATGCCAAGAGCGTAGAGGCTAACCACCTTTACGGCATTTTCCTGCCACTGTGTATCTGACTGTATTCAGTACTCCTTCAGAGTCTTCGTATGTCATAGCTGCGGGCATCACCCCGCACCCTTCCGCTGGTCGCACCATGCTAACTACATTCACAACATCTAATTTCATTCCGTATTTATATTGCTTAGCTACGGGAATTTTTTTTCCATGCCTAATCGCATACTGCTCCATAGCTACGGAGTTGGCACTCATTCTTTTTTCAAAAACCTTGTCACTATCTTTAGCAAATACGTTTGAAGAGATCGCAGCGACCACAATAAAAATAACATAATTAATAGTCTTCACTTTTTGCACCTCACATGTCAATAAAAACCCCGCAACCGGAATCGGGGCGGGGCTTATGTGTAGCACCACTACATTTACTTACTAATCGGGCCCTTATCACCGCCTGACATTTTCGGAGGAGTTTTTTTCAGCTCTTTGGCTAAAAACTTCTCCATAGCCTGCTCGGTAGCTTGAGTAGCTCTAGCAATAGTCCGGTCTCCACCACCCTCAGCCAATGCAGTGGAAGAAAGAATCAATGCTCCTACAAGAGCGTAAATTTGTGCGATTTTCATTTCGACACCTCATATTAAATACTGGTATTAGAGTATCAATACGAAGCTATCAATACGGTGGCACTAAGATTACATATCCGTCATCATTGATATAAATAGCCCGCTAATGAGGATCAGCAGCGGGCTTTAAAAACAAACTGCTATACTATTTCTTGTTTTTCGCTGTCTGCCTCTTCATCTTTACGGTGTGCCCAGTGATATAACGCAGGAAGTATCAGTAGGGTCAACACAGTTGAGGACAGTATTCCGCCGATCACAACGGTAGCTAGGGGCCGCTGGACTTCCGCGCCTGTTCCAGTAGCTAGAGCCATGGGGATAAAGCCAAGGGATGCCACCAAAGCTGTCATTAATACTGGGCGCAACCGCGTCAGCGCTCCTTCATTGATCGCAGAACTCAACGAATGTCCCTCTTCTCGAAGGTTGCGGATAAAAGCAATCATCACCAGACCGTTCAGCACTGCCACACCCGACAATGCAATGAAACCAACACCCGCCGAGATCGACAGCGGGATATCACGTAGCCACAAAGCCATAACACCACCCGTCAATGCGAATGGAATCCCGGTGAATACCAGCATGCCGTCTTTGAGATTGTTAAACATCATGAACAGCAGGGTGAATACCAAGAGCAGAGCCACAGGGACAACTATCTGCAAGCGTTTGGCAGCTGATTGAAGTTGTTCAAACTGCCCACCCCAGGTAGCCCAATAACCGGCCGGAATCTCTACCTGTTGATCAATGGCGATGCTAGCCTCCTTAACGAATGATCCGATATCCCGTCCACGTACATTCGCGCTGACAATGACCAGACGCTTACCGTTCTCACGACTGATCTGATTCGGGCCAAGTACAAGATCGAGGGTCGCCACTTCTGAAAGGGCAATAAAACCGATCTGATCGGCATTGCCATTGAGCAGCGCCGGGACTGGAATCAGCAGTGTGGACAACCCCTCAACGTCCTTACGCATGGCGTCGGATAAACGCACCACTATGTCGAAGCGGCGATCTCCCTCATACATCGTCCCGGCCTGGCGGCCACCGACAGCCACCGCAATGGTGTCTTGAACGTCTCCAACGTTCAGACCGTAACGTGCGGCTTTGTCGCGGTCTATGTTTATGGTCAGTACAGGTAGCCCCGTTGTCTGTTCGACTTTAACCTCGGAGGCGCCATCGACCCCCTGCATTGACGCGGCAATTTTCGCAGCGGTACTGTTAAGCACTGCCATGTCATCACCGAAGACCTTGACCGCCACATCACTTCGCACGCCTGAAATCAACTCGTTGAAACGTAGTTGGATAGGCTGGGAAAGCTCATAGTTGCTACCGGGCATAGCAGCCGCTGCTTTCTGGATCTCTTCTGTCAACGTCTCCCGGGACTTGCTTGGATCAGGCCATTGATCCTTCGGCTTGAGCATCACATAACTATCAGAGATGTTCGGCGGCATTGGATCGGAAGCAATCTCTGCAGTACCGGTTCGAGCAAACATCCGTTCGACTTCAGGCACTTTTTCCAGCACAAGCTTTTCCAGGCGCTGCTGCATTTCCACCGATTGCGTCAGACTTGTACCGGGTACTCGTAATGCTTGCAGTGCAAAATCGCCTTCGCTGAGACTAGGTACAAACTCACTGCCCATTCGACTGGCGACCACGCCACTCGCAGCGATGACACCTAATGCCATGGCAAATGCCAGCGATCGATGACTCATGACCCAATCCAGCGCGGGGGCATAAGCCCGTCGCGCTCCTCGCATTATCACGTTCTCTTCTTCCTTGACTTTGCCCGTCACGAACATGGCAATTGCCGCAGGAACAAAGGTTACGGACAGCAGCATAGCGCCTAGCAAGGCGATCACGACGGTGAACGCCATGGGGTGGAACATTTTCCCTTCGACACCGGTCAGGGCAAAAATAGGTAGATAAACGACCATGATGATCAACTGCCCGAAAATCAGTGGTCGACGGGCTTCTTTGGCTGCTGCAAACACTTCGTGAAAGCGCTCGGAGCGAGTGAGGAGGCGCCCGTGATGGTGCTGCGCATTGGCGAGGCGCCGTATAGCATTTTCGACAATAACCACTGCACCGTCGACGATAATACCGAAGTCCAGAGCCCCCAGGCTCATCAGGTTGGCGCTGACTTTGTTGGTGAACATACCTGTGAAGGTAAAGAGCATGGCTAGAGGAATGACCATGGCAGTGATCAGTGCTGCGCGAATATTGCCTAGGAATAGGAACAAAATCGCGATTACTAGGATTGCACCTTCAATCAGATTCTTCTTGACCGTGGCAATAGCCTTGTCTACCAAGTTAGTACGGTCGTAAACAGTGATCGCAACCACCCCTTTAGGCAGTGAACGGTTGATTTGCTCTAGCTTGACTGCAACGGCCTGAGAGACGGTACGGCTGTTCTCGCCTATCAGCATGAACACCGTGCCGAGTACCACTTCACGACCGTTTTCGGTCGCCGCACCGGTACGCATTTCACGCCCAATATCCACGGTCGCCACATTTTTAATACGTATAGGGGTGCCATCGACGTTGGCGATCACGATATTGGCGATGTCGTCGGTGGTCGCCACTTGGCCAGGGGCACGAATCAGTAGTTGTTCGCCACTGCGCTCAATGTAGCCGGCTCCTACGTTAGCATTGTTGCTTTCCAGCGCGGTCACAATGTCTGTCAGGGTCAGCTTGTAAGCGGCCAAGCGTTTTGGATCCGGAGCAATCTGGTATTCCTTGGCGAATCCGCCAATGGTGTTAATTTCGGCGACCCCAGGAACGTTGCGCAGCTGAGGTTTAATAATCCAATCTTGGATTACCCTCAGGTCGGTCGGCGTATAGGGACTACCATCCTCTTTTACGGCGTCTTCTTGGGCCTCGACAGTCCACAGAAAAATCTCACCCAAACCGGTAGAAATCGGCCCCATGACAGCTTCCACGCCTTCGGGCAATTGTTCCTTTGCCATCTGCAATCGTTCATTGACCAATTGCCGGGCGAAGAATAGGTCGGTGCCTTCCTTGAAAATCACCGTAACTTGTGAAAGCCCCGAGCGTGAGAGTGAACGCGTCTGCTCAAGTGCCGGCAGACCTGCCATGGCGGTTTCAATAGGGAAAGTGATGCGCTGCTCAGTCTCCAGTGGCGAGAAACCTGCGGCACCAGTATTGATTTGCACCTGGACGTTGGTGATGTCGGGCACGGCGTCGATCGGCAGCTTCTGGTAGCTAGCAATGCCGAGTCCGGCCATGAGGAGAACCGCGAGCAGGACGATTATGCGTTGCTCGATGGCAAATTGGATTAGGCGTTCGAACATGAGAACCTTCTCGTGGAAGTGGCGGATCAGTGGGCGTGTTCAGCCGAGGCTTTACCCAGTTCTGATTTCAGAATGAAGCTGCCGGCAGCAGCGACTTGAGCTCCGGGCTCCAGGCCCTCTGTGATCTCAGCCAGACCTGCTGCACGACTACCTATTACTACTGCTTGCGCCTTAAACCCGTCATCAGTTCGAACGAAAACTGTTGGCCTATCCTCGACCGTCTGGATTGCTGCTTCTGGTACTGCGACTTTCGCCAGCCGGGTATCGGTATCAACCAGTACGGTTACGAACAGCCCGGGACGCCAAGCCCCTTGCGGATTCGCTATGGACACACGGACAGTGGCGGTACGAGTCTGCTCACCCAGTAAACTCCCAACGTAGGCCACGGCACCCGTAACTTCCGCATTCAACTCAGCGGCACTAACCGTGACAGACTTGCCCACCAGGACTTTGCTCAAATCCTTAGGGGAAACGCCAAAAGTCACCCAAACATGCGACAAGTCCGAGAGCGTAAAAGCATTGCTGGTTTCACTGACAACCTCACCAAGGCCCAAGTGCTTTTCGACCACAACGCCATCGAACGGTGCACGCAGCTCATACCGGTTGCCACCACTGATCACCGAGCTGCCACTAAGTACGCTGATTTTTTGTCGGGCATTACTGACAGCGATTTCGGCCTCTTGCAGAGCCTGACGGGCTTGAAGGAAATCCTGTTCGGCAGAGATTTTGTCCTGCCATAACTGGCGTTCACGCTCGTAGGTAGTGCGCGCCAACTCTAGACGACGTTGCGCTGCGGCTTGCTCACTGCGCTGATCAGAAATTTGTTGACTGGCAATCACGGCTAGTAGCTGACCTTTTTTCACTGTTTGGCCAAGATTGACATGTACCGACTCGACGACACCAGGAACCCGGGGTACCACATGCGCAGTACGGTCTTCATCGAAACGGACTTCTCCAGGAAACGGCAATGAGAGGCTGATGCTCTGTTCCTTAGCTTCGATTAACTGAATGCCGGCAGATCTGATCTGATCGTCGCTCAGAGTCAGGTGACCTTCTTCTGCTTCCCCTTCTTCATGCCCGCCATCAACTGACTCCTTGGCCGCACCCTCGTTGCTGTGATCAGCATCGTGGCCCTGCTCTTCTTGCGTCTGTACGCCGGTGGACGCTGTTGACGTGCTACCCATCCAGAGCGAACCAACACATATGCCCACCGTGAGGGTCAGTGCGGTGACAAGGATTTGTTTTTTATCCATGGGACTCCCTACGCAGCTCAGTGGGCAGTCACGGATTACCGTGGCACTGCGATGCTGAGTAGCGGTTAAAAAAGTGTTATATGAAATTCAAGGGGTATGAGTGAGCTTGTCGACATCACCGAAAATTCGCTCGATACGCACCCAGGCGTCTGTCGCCTCGGCAATGGCCTGGATGTACTGGCCGCGCGCGCTGATTAAGGTGCGCTGGGCATCTAGCACATCTAGGAAGTTGAATTTCCCCATTTCGAAACCACGGGTAGCGGTATCTACAGCACTTTGCGCGGCAGGCAGGATGGTTTGATTGAACGACGTGATTTCAGTGTTCGCTGTCTTCCACTGAGCTAGAGTGGTCTGAATTTCTGTGCGCAGGCGTAACTCGCTGGCATTGCGAAGGTCGCGGGCCTGATCAGTTCGGCGGGCGGCTGCCAACACATTGCCCTGATTACGATTGAATAATGGGATGGGCATCGACAGCCCTACGACATTCACGCGCTCACGCTCCCGTTCATCGTATTGGCTACCTAAACTTACGGTTAGGTCAGGAATGCGCTGGGCTTTCTCCAAGCCAAGTGAGGCTTCACGCTGGTCAATTTGCAGCTTTGCCAACCGTAACTCCGCAGTCTGACCGATGCGATTAAGGAGCAGCGAAGGTTCCGGTACAGTTGGCATTGGCTGACTTGAATCACTTACAGACGCAAACGCCGGCAAAGGCACACCAATGACTCGAGCGAGTTGTTGATAGGCATTTGCCTCCTCTCGCTCTGCCCGTTTCAGCTCTAGGCGTACCTCCGACAACTGGACTTCTGCTCGCGTACCTTCAACAGGCGATGACTTGCCACTACTGATGCGACCTTGAGCTACATTCAAGCCACGCTGTGCGAGCTCAAGTGATTGACGTGATAACAGCAACCTTTGCTGAGCCGTAGATGTGTTGTAAAACGCCTGAATGACATCGGCACGTAGAACATTACGCTTGCGCTCCAATTCAATCTCGGCTGCATCTTGCGCTCGACTTGCCACTTCGATCCTAGCGCCTCGCTTACCACCAAGCTCGATCGGCTGATTGATCATCACCGTCGTAGTGCGCGAATTACGCCGGGTATCCTCAGCCTCCCAAGACAACTCAGGATTGGGAATCAAGCTCGCCTGCTGCCGATCTCCCTGAGTGATACCAATTTCCCACTGTGCTGCCGCTAGGTCAGGGTTGTTGGCAAACGCCATTTGAAGCACTTGATCCATTGTCAGCGCCTGTGAAACCGAACCAGCGGAAAAAGCCGTGCCTGATAGTGCAAACGTGCAACTTAGGCCTATTACCAACAAGGATTTTATGGTACGCAAGGGGGTAACTAACTTTCTAAGCCAACGCAATTTTATACTTCCTTTAAAGCGAATTTTCTCAACGTGATAACTGTAGAGTTCTTCATCTATCAACAAGGTGACTGAAGAATTACAAATATGTTATCCAGCTCTACTGCTGTAGGTTTTGCTCTAATATAGGAGGTGTTAAAAAAGAAAAACTTAAGGCGGAAATATGATGAAACAAAAATTCAGCAATTATCTGCCGAAGCGCACTTGTCGAATTGGGGTATTCATATGAGCTCTCTATGGATATATAGCCTATGGATTATTTCCCGCGACAGATTGTCGCAACCCTAGCTTTGGCGCCTCAAAACCGCAGCTTTGGCTTGACCCTAAAGCAGCTACAGGCTTTAGAGTGAAGGCTGTCATCTCGTAAGTTATTCAAACCATATGAAGATTGAGAATCTTATAAAAAGACAATACCAATCAGAAAACCACAGTATACGTTTATTACTTTTCTGAACCCCTTTAACTCTAGTCATTAAGAAGGTGAAATGTTATGCGAATCCTTGTAGTTGAGGACGAGCTCAAAACTGCCGAATACTTACATCAGGGACTGACTGAAAGTGGCTACATTGTTGATCGTGCGATAAATGGCGCGGATGGACTACATCTGGCGCGCCAACATGTTTATGATTTGGTGATACTTGACGTTAATCTTCCCGAACTTGATGGCTGGGGTGTTCTTGAACGTCTACGACAAAGCAGTAATGCCCGGGTCATGATGTTGACGGCCCGAGGGCGCCTAGCGGACAAGATACGCGGACTAGATTTGGGTGCCGATGATTATCTGGTTAAACCGTTTGAGTTTCCTGAGTTACTTGCACGGGTACGAACCCTGATGCGACGCAGTGAGCACATACCTGTCCCGCAGGTACTAAAAGTAGCCGACCTGGAACTAGACCAAGGACGTCATCGTGCTTTTCGCGGTGAGCAGCGCATAGATCTAACAACCAAGGAGTTTGCGCTGTTGCACTTGCTGATGCGCCAGACTGGAGAAGTGCTTTCTCGCACCCAAATCATTTCACTGGTCTGGGATATGAATTTTGATTGCGACACTAACGTTGTCGAGGTTTCAATCCGTAGGCTGAGGGCCAAAATAGATGACCCCTTCGATAACAAGTTGATCCACACCCTTCGCGGTGTTGGTTACGTATTAGAGGCGCGAGTATGAAGCCGGTCAGCCTGTCAATGCGACTAGGTTTGACAGTAAGTATCTTGGGGGCGTTGTTGGTAGTTTTTTTGGCTGTCTTGGCCTTTTTTGCGCTGACGCATGAGCTGGATAAGTTGGCAAAAAACAGCCTGATCAATAAGATGGAGCAGGTTGAACATAGCCTCTCGCTATACGATGACACGGCCGACGTAAATTCAAAACCGCATTCGTTACTGGATCAAGTCATGGGACATGACAATCTGAATCTGACCATCTATGATCTGAAAAACCTCAGGACGCCCTTACTGAAATTTGGGCCTGGATTGTCGGATCCGCGGACTGAGTTGAAAGCTGCGACTGCTGCCGTTGACAAGGTTTGGCGGCCGCGAAAACTGAGTGCAACACCTGACCTTTCCGGTACGGTGCTGCCCCTATGTCCTATTCCGAACTCAGCGTTGAAGAGCGCGCGATCATT
>NZ_JBUZTQ010000010.1:0-159613 GCF_055408445.1 Pseudomonas sp. B414
AATGATCGCGCGCTCTTCAACGCTGAGTTCGGAATAGGACATAGGGGCAGCACCGTACCGGAAAGGTCAGGTGTTGCACTCAGTTTTCGCGGCCGCCCAGGCTTGAAACAGTTTGTTTGTGCCAACGACCGCGCTCGTGAAACTCGATGCTCAGGTTATAACTGCCGCCTGGCTGCAATGCTTCGGGCTTTGACTTTTTTACAAGAGCGCCAGGATACTCTCCAAGTAGATTCAACTTTGGCTGTTGCCAACCGGCTGGAAATTCAACTTCCCAAACAGTTTCATAGCAACGGCTGGCTGTACGGCGACAGAGGAATGCACGGGTTATTTCAGGGTTGTTGGCGTTCGCTAACAATGGTTGCAAATCAGCAACAGGCTGGCCGGCCTCCATCCTTATCGGGATGTCAGGAGGAATCTTGGACACGGCTACCGCGGGTGCTGGCATTAGTGATACAGCAAGCAACAGGATCAATCCTTGGAATTTCATAATTCAGTATCCCTCTGGGAAATTTCCCAAAACGAGCTTGAAGGTATTTATTTTTTGGGCGTCTCCAAAGTTCAAGGCAGCGTAGTAATCACGAACAATGTCCCCTTGCTGTTCGATATTAAAAGCCTTGAGCGTCTTTCCAGCCTCCAGGTGGTAGTCATATTGATCGCCAACCAAAAACTGTTTTGTCTGTTGGTAAGCCCCCACCAGCAGTACGTTGACGCCGTGTTGGTGTTGCCAGACATGCGTCATTTCGTGAATAAAAAGGCCTTGCCCGTTCGAGTCCTCAAGACTCCAATCTAAAACACCGCGCAAGTTCTCACCAAAGTAAATATGCCCGTTGGGGGCCATGACATAGTTCGCCCCCTGCCATGGCACGTAGTTTTCATCACGAAGGCGAACGGTGTCGTAATCAATGGAGTCTGCGAATACGGTTCTTGCCATGGTGATTTCGCCAGCAGTGAGCGCTCGGCCTTTTTCAGCAGAAGGGTGTGTGAGCGCTTTAGCCAGAATTGCGGCGCCTGATACAGCCGCGACTGCCGCTATTATCGATGCTTTTGAATGTTTCATCTGTACATGGGCAATGTTCATGGCATCTTTCTGCAACAGCTCTGTCGCACCTGTTGCATCGGTGACGCCCTCAACAATTTCGCCATTACCCAAGGTGATTGTGTACGGCACGTTGGCCATCGCCGTGGTGCCATCAATCTGTTTGAGCATGAAGCGTCGCTGGGTGTCGCCAACCTTGAAGGTCGGCAGTTCAGCGTCAAGGCTGGTGCCATCGATATGGCTGTGTTTAGCCGCTTTAACGGTGAAATTACCCGGCATCCCCAACTCGATATTCCCGCCCTTGAGGGTGATATACGCGCCGCCGCACATAAGAGTGATGTGCTCCTTGGCCGACACCAGCACGTGCTGGTTGCTCGCCGAGATATCTACACTCTGATCCGCCTCCAGGCGGATGGTGTTTTTTTGCGCCTGCAACAGTAACGGGCCCTGATGGGTGATATGGCGCATCTCGCCACTTTGGGCGAATAACCCCAGATCAGTGCCGGCGTTGACCACGAACTTTTGGCCCGACGTGAGTTGCTGGTTTTCCATGGCCACGCTGTCGATGTGTTCGCCTGCCGCCACGGTGACGCTGTTGGGCGAGGTGACGGCCACACCCGCCTGGCCACTCAGGGCGATGGCCGGGTTGCCGCCGTTGGCTTTGTTCGGTTCGTTGTTCGCGCCGTGGCCCAGATCACGCACCGCTTCGCTGAGTGTTTGTTGCGGGTCGGTGTCGTGGTCGATGCCCTGGTTGTCGGCGGCATAGTCGCCCAGGCCTTTAGCCAGTTGCAGTGCGGCTTCCAGCACTTGCACCACGGTGCCACGGTCGAGGTGCCCGCCGCCGGCATTGAGTTGGGCCTCGGTGCTCAGCAGCAAGCCTTTAGCCGCCCGCAGCGCGCCTTTTTCGTCGGTGCGTAATTCAAAACCTTCACCGCGGGGGGCGCCGCCCTCGGGGCGTGGGTGGGTCAGGTAGCCCAAATGCAAGGCACTGCTGGCATGGTCGCTCATCAACGCGGCGCTGATTTCTTTGGTGGTGTCGTCGATGCGCAGTTCGTTGGCTCGACCGCCTTTGTATTCCTTGCTTTTGAGGGTGCTGAGGGTTTTGTGGGTCGGCAGGTGGTACGGCGGCATGTGGGTGGCACGGTAGGTGCGACCGGTGATGATCGGTTGATCGCAATCGCCGTCCAGGTAATCCACGATGACTTCCTGGCCGATGCGCGGGATCGCCATATGGCCCCATTCAGCCCCGGCCCAGTTTTGCGCCACGCGAATCCAGCAGGAGCTGAAATCGTTGTTTTTGCCTTGGCGGTCCCATGGGAATTGCACCTTTACCCGGCCAAACTCATCGGTGTAAATCTCTTCATCGGCAGGCCCCACGACACTGGCGATCTGCGGCCCGTCGATGCGCGGCTTGGGCAGGGGAGCGGCGCGCCATTCCACTTGCTCCGGGATGATTTCGGCGCGGAAGTCGTAACTCACGCCCATTTGTGCGTCGGCAGATTCTTCCTGCTGGCTGGCATGCTGCACCCCTCTGTGGGTGATGCGCACCGAGCGCCACCAGCGATTAAAGTCTGCCCGAGGGTGGCCGCTGAGTTGAAACGAAAACCCCGGAATCAAGCGCGGGTCATCACCTTCAACCACGGCTACCTGCGTGTCCCGGCGATGTCCTCGCAGGCGATCCTGGGTGAAAGGTTTGCCTACGCCACTGGATTTGTAACGGCCCGGATAATCGTAGCGCGCGTATGCAAATGACTGAGGCTCAAGGTCTTCGCCGACCGTATGTTGTTGCTGGTCAAACAGCGGGCGCTTGAATGTGTAATCACGCTGGGTTTGCTCAGTGGTGCGCACGTTCTCTGTGTAACTGAAGGCATACAGTACGGGTTGCTCGGCATCGGCAGCGGGCTCCGTGGTGTAAAGTACGGGGCCGCCCTTAATGCGTTCCTGCACATAGAGTTTGTCGCCCTGAATCAGCGTATGGGCTTTTTCTGTGTGTTTGAAAAAGTAGAACAAACCCTCTTCGGTCGAGAGCCGGTCAAATAAGTAGAGGTCTGTATCACCCGCCTGAACGCAGTACTCACGGGGCAAGTGTTCGGTGTTGATACGTGCTTCATATTCCAGAATGCCGTGTTCGGTCAGCATGGACTTGAGGATTTGCGGCACGCTTTTTTGTTGGTAGATGCGCCAGTCAGTATTAAGGCCAAGTCGCGCCAGCTGCGGTTCGACCACGAGGCTGTAGCGTGTGCGGCGAAACCCTGTTTTGCCTTGGGTAAAACTCGACACCAACCCGTGAACATGGCGCACAGCCGTGGACCCTTGCCAGATCGTGAGCAGTACCGGCTGATCGAGGATCTGGGCAAAATCGATAGAAGGGTTATGGCTGGCCAGTTGCAGGTTTAGCCGAAACGTTTCGCAAATCGCCTCCTCCAATGTGAACTCGACGACCTCGAACGCTATCGGACTGGTAAGTACAGAGAAGGTGAACCTCAAATCCCTTTGACGCATTTAACTGCTCCTTAGCCAAAAGAGTGAGCGTTGCGCGAGATGAAGAGGCCGCGCGTCACAGATATTGCACAAGCACATAAAGCACCGACCTGTTGCACAGGTCGGTGCTGGAAAACCCTTAGCCAGACACTGGCGTACGCCAGTCATCGGAACCGGAAGTACCGGAGACTTCGTGGGTCCAGGTGATTTTGCGGTAGGTGAATTCCACGTCTTCCAGATGGGTGAAGTGCGCGTTCGACGGGTCCTGGCAGTTGTGCATGTAGTCCTTGATGTCGACGATGATTGCGTCTTCAAGCTTGGTGGTGAAGTAGTGCTCTTGCGTACCGGCCGCCGAGGTGCGGAACCACTGGATTTCGATCTCGGTCAGGCGCTCGCCGGAAGTCAGTGCGGCCAGCAGCAGCGGCGAAGACTTGTCGAAGACCTTGGTGATTTTGACCGGTTTGTGAATGCGTTGACCGGTAGGCTGGCCGGATTGCGGGTCGCGAGGAATGATCACTTCGTGGCTGAAGCCCTGAACCATAACCTGGTCTTCATGACCTTCCTGATAAGTATTGCCCACCGAATCAGCGGTAAACGCACCGGCAGTAATAAGGCCCTGTTTGGTGCCCGTGATGGACATATACGCTGGCGTAGCCATGGATACTCTCCTTGTGGATAACTCGATATCTGAGGGCGAAATTGCCTGTAGATACCCATTGAGTAATCAAGTTATATGCCAGCTTTCAAAAATGTGTTGCTTATCAGTGGTTTGTGAATTTAAGGAAAAATAAGATCCATTTTTCACATGGAAAACAGCAAAAAAGTGCGCAAGAAGTTGCGCAGTGGTGTGCAACTTCTTGCGCACTCGTCTACAGGACGGTTTATATATGATCTACAGCGATGTATGCACAGGGTTATCCACATTTTAGTGCGCAAGAAGTTGCGCAGTTGGTACGAATGCGTTGTCGCGGGTTGAAATGACAATAAGTCCAGGCCGGAGGTTGTTCGTAGGATCTTTCCTATCAAACTCTAAGAATAGTCCTATATTTTTATTTGTCGTGGTGAGTATAGAGTTGCTGAAGGTCTTTGCGGAGTCTGTCTCGTTACTTGGGTTGTCAGCCGAGAAGGAGGGAGAAGTCGGAGTATACGGGTCGGCTATAAATCGTTTGGCTCGCCTGATATTTGCTGGTGTGTTGGCTTGGCGGTATGGGCTTGGCTGTTTTGTAAATATGAATTTCCTGAATGGGGCGATTGGAGAGTTTGTGTGAGTACCAAT
Source organism: Pseudomonas sp. B414 (assembly GCF_055408445.1). Lineage (NCBI taxonomy): Bacteria > Pseudomonadati > Pseudomonadota > Gammaproteobacteria > Pseudomonadales > Pseudomonadaceae > Pseudomonas > Pseudomonas sp. B414. The sequence goes on from NZ_JBUZTQ010000010.1 coordinate 4,794, forward strand.
GAGGGGCGCGTGCTGGATGGCGCTTCTATCTGTGGCGTCATTTTTTGCTGTTTAGCACCATTGCAAGCGCAATGAATTGATGTGGCTTAACAATCTTACTTAAAGGTTATGGATGTCCTATTCCAGCAAGCTTTCTGCTCATTATCTTGAGCTCGCGAAAGCCTCAATATCCACAGAGGCTTTCGCGGGCGGGGACGTTCGTTTTTCGAGCGAGTATGAGGCGTTGGAAAATGAGCTTGGGAAAGCTCAGTCCATGCATGAAAGTGGCCAGATCGACTGGCTGAAAATTTGTGAAGACAGTGAAGCCCTGCTACGCACCCAGTCCAAGGATTTGCGGGTAGGCGCCTGGCTCGCCTGGGGCCTGTACCAGCGTGAGTCTTTCCAGGGTTTGTTGGCGGGCCTCGGATTTTTGCAGCATCTGTGTGAGAACCATTGGGCGCAGATCTACCCGGACAAGAGCCGCACTCGGGCTGCTGCCTTCAACTGGCTGGTGCAACGCCTGGAACAGGTGTTGAACGAAAATATCGCGATCAAAGAGCAATTGCCGCTGTTCCGTCGTCTGGTCGAACACCTTGAGGGCCTTGATGCGACGTGTACAGAACACTTGGGTGATGACGCCCCTCTGCTATTGCCAATCTCCCGCCGCCTGAAAAACATGGTTCAGCGCGCCGCTGATAACCAGCCGGAGCCTGGTGTGGTCGGCAATGCGGTTGCCCAGGTCAAGCAGGCTGCAACGCAGTTGTTCGCCTCTGGTGCGCCGATCGACAACGAAAAAGAGGCTCACAAGGCGTTGCGTGCCCAACAGGAAAGCGCGCGTCCGTTGTGCGCCTGGTGGCTTAAGCAAAAAGCCACCGACCCGCGTGCGTTGCGCCTAAATCGCACGCTCCTGTGGTTGCCCATTGACGCGATTCCTGAGCGCAACGCCGAGCAGGTTACCGCGCTGCGAGGTCTGCCAGAGGATAAGCTGAAGGCCTATCAGGATCGCTACGATCAAGCCAAATACGCAGACCTGCTGGTGGAGCTGGAGGCGAGCCTGGCCAAGGCTCCCTTCTGGTTCGATGGCCAGCGCATGGTCTGGGAATGCTTGCAAGGGCTGAACGCCGAGATGGCGATGCGCGAAGTGGAAATTCACTTTGCGCTGTTTATCCAACGTCTGCCGGGCATCATTGAACTGCGTTTTCACAACGGTACTCCGTTCGCAGATCCGGCCACTCGCGCCTGGATCAGTGCCAGCGTCAACCCTCATCTGCAAACCCCCAGCTCACCACGCAAGGTTGAAACAACCGACACCCAATCGGCCTGGGAGTTGGCGCTGGAAGAGGTTATGCCGGTTTTGCGCAAAGACGGCCTCAAGGCTGCCGTGCAGGCCCTCAAGCACGGTTTGCAATGTGCACAAGGCGGGCGCGTGCGGTTTTTCTGGCAGTTGACCCTCGCACGCCTGTGCTTTATGGCCAAGAAATACGAACTGGCCAAGACCCAGCTCGAAACCCTCGACCAGACATTACACGACTCAGGTTTGCAAGCCTGGGAACCCGAACTTGTACTCGAAGTGCTGCATTTGCTGCACAGCTGCTGCGAATTATTACCGCAGAACCATGCGGTGCGTGAACGTAAAGAAGAGGTTTATCGCAGGTTGTGCCATCTCGATCTTGAAGTGGTACTCGAATAGGCCTCAGGGCCAAAACGTAAGGAGAACATCCATGGCCAAAGAAGGCTCAGTAGCCCCCAAAGAACGTATCAATGTCACCTTCAAACCCGCCACTGGCGGTGCGCAGGAGGAAATTGAGCTGCCACTCAAGCTATTGGCAGTCGGTGACTACACCCATCGCAAGGACGAGCGCAAGGTTGAAGATCGCAAGCCGATCAGCATCGACAAAATGACCTTCGACGAAGTGCTGGCCAAGCAAGAACTGGAGCTGACATTGAGTGTGCCGAACCGTCTCCAGGAAGAAAGCAGCACTGAAGAACTGGCGGTGAAAGTGCGCGTCAGTTCAATGAAGGACTTCAATCCGGCCTCGCTGGTTGAGCAAGTGCCTGAGCTGAAAAAACTGATGGAGTTACGCGACGCTCTGGTGGCCCTTAAAGGCCCGCTGGGTAATGCACCTGCGTTTCGCAAAGCAATCGAAGGCGTTCTTGCCGACGACGAATCCCGTGGTCGCGTCCTGGGTGAGTTGGGCTTGAACGCCGCCGCCCAGGACGCTTGAGTCCCCATCAGCCAAGGAAGCCAAGACTATGAGCAAGAGTGCAGCGCAGCAGAAGACTATCGAATACAGCATACTCGACAGCATTATCGCCGAGACCCGTCTGACACCAGACGATGAAGCCTATGACATCGCCAAGCGCGGGGTGTCAGCCTTTATCGAAGAACTGCTCAAGCCGCAGAACAGCGGTGAGCCGGTCAAGAAGGCCATGGTCGATCGCATGATTGCCGAGATCGATGCCAAGCTCAGCCGGCAGATGGATGAAATCCTGCATCACCCGGATTTCCAGGCCCTGGAGTCCTCGTGGCGTGGTCTGCAATTGCTGGTCGATCGCACCAACTTCCGTGAAAACATCAAGATCGAAATCCTCAACGTCTCCAAAGAAGACCTGCTGGATGACTTTGAAGATTCGCCGGAAGTGATGCAGGCCGGCTTGTACAAACATATTTACACCGCCGAATACGGTCAGTTTGGTGGTCAGCCGGTGGGCGCGATCATCGCCAACTACTTTATGTCCCCCAGCTCGCCGGACGTAAAGCTGATGCAGTACGTGTCCAGCATCGCCTGCATGTCTCATGCGCCATTCATTGCTGCGGCCGGTCCGAAATTCTTCGGCCTGGAAAGTTTCACCGGTCTGCCGGACCTGAAAGACCTGAAAGATCACTTCGAAGGCCCGCAATTCGCCAAATGGCAGAGTTTCCGTGAGTCGGAAGACTCCCGTTACATTGGCCTGACGGTGCCGCGCTTCCTCCTGCGTAACCCGTACGATCCGGAAGAAAACCCGGTTAAATCGTTCGTCTACAAAGAGACTGTCGCCAACAGTCACGAGCACTACCTGTGGGGCAACACGGCCTATGCATTCGGTACCAAGCTGACCGACAGTTTCGCCAAATTCCGCTGGTGTCCGAACATCATTGGCCCGCAAAGCGGTGGGGCAGTTGAAGACCTGCCGTTGCACCACTTCGAAAGCATGGGTGAAATCGAAACCAAGATTCCTACCGAAGTGCTGGTTAGCGACCGTCGTGAATACGAGCTGGCCGAGGAAGGCTTCATTTCCCTGACCATGCGCAAAGGCAGCGACAACGCCGCGTTTTTCTCCGCGAACTCGGTGCAAAAACCCAAGTTCTTCGGCATCAGCGCAGAAGGCAAGACGGCCGAGTTGAACTACAAGCTCGGCACCCAACTGCCGTACATGATGATCGTCAACCGCCTGGCTCATTACTTGAAAGTGCTGCAGCGCGAACAGCTCGGTTCGTGGAAAGAACGTACCGATCTTGAGCTGGAACTCAACAAGTGGATCCGCCAGTACGTTGCTGATCAGGAAAACCCAAGCGCCGAAGTCCGTGGCCGGCGTCCGCTGCGTGCCGCCCAGATTATTGTCAGTGATGTCGAAGGCGAGCCTGGCTGGTACCGCGTCAGCCTGAATGTGCGGCCGCACTTCAAGTACATGGGCGCCGATTTCACCCTGTCGCTGGTTGGCAAGTTGGACAAAGAGTAAGCGGAGCGACTCATGACTGGATACGGCAGCCTTTTTGAACGCCTGGGTGGTGGCGCGGATACGCGCGTCGGCTGGAGCCGCGAGGCCTGCGCCATGGCGTCCGTGGCTGCCCATCTGGCCAAGATGCTCAGCACCCGTGCGGGCAGCGTGCAAACGCTGCCCGATTACGGGCTACCCGATCTCAATGACATGCGCCTCAGCCTGCATGACTCTGTGAGTCAGGCCCGTCAGGCCATCGAAAATTTCATCGAAGCCTACGAGCCACGCCTGAGCAATGTGCGTGTCATCTCCCAGCCGCGCGGCCACGATCAGCTTCGTCTGTCCTTCAACATTGAAGGCCTGCTGCAAGTGCAGGGTTTCAAGCGTCAGGTCAGTTTCGCCGCCTGCCTGGATGGCAGCGGTCAGGTCAAGGTCAGCTAATGAGACTGCTATGCCCTGAAGTTCAAAAAAACAGGAAGCGAACCGCCATGAACACGGTTGCCAGGCAGGTACCCCATGTCCTTTAACCACTACTACCAAAGTGAACTCACTGCGCTTCGTCAGTTAGGGCGTCGCTTTGCCGAGCGCAGCCCGGCGTTGGCGCCTTTTCTCGGGCAAGCCGGACGGGATCCGGACGTGGAGCGGTTACTGGAGGGCTTTGCATTCCTGACCGGGCGGTTGCGCCAAAAACTCGATGACGAGTTACCGGAACTCAGCCATTCGCTGATGCAATTGCTGTGGCCAAACTACATGCGGCCGCTACCGGCGTTCAGCATTTTGCAGTTCGATGCGTTGAGCCGTGCTGGTCCGGCCTTGAGGGTCGAGCGCGATACACCGGTGGAGAGCGTGCCGGTGGATGGTGTGCGTTGTCGCTTTCGCACCTGTTATCCGACTGAAGTACTGCCGTTGGACCTGACGGCGCTGAATTATTCGGTCAAGGGCGATGGCTCACTGTTGAGCCTGCGTCTTGAGATGAGCGCCGACGGGCATTTGGGTGAATTGGAAATGAACCGCTTGCGCCTGCATTTTACGGGCGAGCGCTACATCAGCCAGATGCTGTACCTGAGCCTGTTGCGTAATCTGGAAGGTATCGAGCTGATCCCGCTTGACGTCGCAGGCACCCCCATCAATGGCGTAAACGGCACGCCAATGGCGTTCAAATTGCCCGGCGACCGAGTGCAGCCGGTAGGCTTTGCGGAAGAAGAAGCGCTGATTCCTTATCCGCTGAATACCTTCCGTGGTTATCGCTATCTGCAAGAGTATTTTGCTTTCCAGGACAAATTCCTGTTTGTCGATATCAACGGCCTGGACCTGCTCAAGGCGTTACCGGCAGACATCCTTAAACAGGTGCGCGGCCTGGAGTTGCGTTTCGACATTCGCAAGAGTGGGGTTATGCGCCTGCGTCCGACGCTGGACAACGTGAAGCTGCATTGCACACCCATCGTCAATCTGTTCACCCACGATGCACTGCCGATCCGCCTTGACGGGAAGCAGGACGAGTACCTGCTGCTGCCGGCCGAGTACGACCTGGAACACTGCGGGGTGTTCTCGGTGGACGGCGTGACAGGCTGGAAACCTGGCGGCCTTGGTTATCAGGAGTATGTGCCGTTTGAATCGTTTGAACACGACCCGAGTTTCGACGTCCCCAATAGCCGTCCTCATTACAGCATTCGCCAGCGTTCTTCCTCGCTGCACATCGGGCTCGATACTTACCTGAGCTTTGGCATTCGTCACACTGAGGCCAGTGAAACCCTGTCGATAGAGCTGACGTGCACCAACCAGAACCTGCCGCGCAAGCTCAAGCTTGGCGACATCAGCCAGGCCTGCGAATTAACCCCGGAGTTCCTTAGTTTTCGCAACATTACTCCGGCCACTTCTAGTTTCGCGCCACCGCTGAGTCACGACTTCCTTTGGAAGTTGATCAGCAACATGTCGCTTAACTATCTGTCGCTGGCCGACGTCAACGCGCTCAAGGTCATTCTTGAAACCTATGACCTGCCGCGCTACTACGACCAACACGCTGAAAAAGTCAGCCAGCGTCTGTTAGGCGGGCTCAAGTCGATCAGGCATCAGCATGTCGACCGATTGCACCGAGGATTGCCGGTTCGCGGGCTGCGCACCGAGCTGACCATTGATCCGCAAGGGTATATCGGTGAGGGCGACCTGTTCGTTTTTGCTTCGGTTCTTAACGAGTTTTTCGCGCTTTACGCCAGCCTCAATTCGTACCACGAACTGCGGGTTATAAGCACACAGGGAGAGGTGTACCAATGGACTCCACGTATGGGCCTGCAACCGCTTCTTTAAACAGGCTTACCCAAGGGATTCGCGAGTATTCGCTGTTTCAGGCCGTACTGTTGGTCGTTGACCGGCTTGGCGAAGAGCACCCGCATCTGAGCCAGGACGATGTGTACGACCAACTGGAGTTTCAGGCCAATCCCAGTCTGGGGTTTCCCGGCAGTGACGTTGATCGTGTTGAGTTTTTTCGCGAGCACGGGCAGTTGCGCGCTCGTTTGCGGTTCAACTTGATCGGTTTGGTCGGTTCCGGGTCGCCACTGCCAGCGTTTTATGCCGAACAGGCCCTGGGCGATAGCGAGGACGGTAATCCGACCCGTAACTTCCTCGACCTGTTTCACCATCGCCTGCAACGGTTGATGTTGCCGATCTGGAAAAAATATCGCTATCGAGCCAGTTTCGAGAGTGGTGCCCTGGACCCGTTTTCCGCTCAGCTGTTCGCCCTGATTGGCCTCGGAGGTGAAGAAATTCGACGCGCTCAGGAGCTGAACTGGAAACGACTGCTGCCGTACCTGGGTTTGCTCAGTTTGCGTGCGCATTCGGCTGCGCTGATCGAAGCGGTGCTGCGTTATTACTTCAAGCATGCCGAATTGACGATTGAACAGTGTATTGAGCGTCGGGTGGAGATCCTCGACGAACAGCGTAATTGCCTGGGACGAGCCAACACAGCACTGGGTGAAAACCTGGTGTTGGGGGAGGCGGTGCGTGATCGCAGTGGCAAGTTCCGGATTCACATCCGCGAGCTCGACTGGCAGCGCTTTCACGAATTCCTGCCGATTGGTTTCGGCTATCAGCCCCTGTGTGCGCTGGTGCGGTTCACCTTGCGTGATCCGCTTGATTACGACATTCGCCTGATGCTGCGCCAGGAAGAAATTCGCGATCTACGTATCGGCGAGGAAAACGCGTGTCGCCTGGGATGGACCAGCTGGATTGGCCGCGAGAAAGCCGACGGCATGGTGACTCTGGGCAGCAAAACTCATTAAGGACAGATGACCAATGATTAACCTAGACCTGCAACAACTGATTCAGGCGCTGGATGCCCCAACCCGTCGTGACCTGGAAAGCTGCGCCGAGCGTTGTGTGGCTCGTGGCGGTAGCAAGATCCTCGTCGAAGACCTGCTGCTGGGGTTGCTGGAGCGTCCTCAAGGCCTGCTGGCCCGTGCACTGCAGGATGCCGAAGTAGATGCCGGTGAACTCAGTGCAGCGCTGCAATCGCGGGTCGAGCACAGCGCCTCGCGCAATCCGGTGTTCGCTCCCGAGCTGGTCCAGTGGCTGCAGGATGCATTGCTGGTGGCCAACCTTGAACTGGGTCAGACCCAGGTTGAACAGGCTGCGCTGATCCTCGCCCTGTTGCGCAACCCGATGCGTTACGCGGGCAGCCGCTACCAGGCGTTGCTGGCCCGGTTGAACATTGAGCGTCTGAAGGAATTCGCCCTGTCGCAGAAAGAGCCATCAGCCACCGGCAAACCCGCCGTACCGGGGGAGTCGTTACTGCAGCGCTTTACCCATAACCTGACCCAGCAGGCGCGAGACGGCAAACTCGACCCGGTGTTGTGCCGCGATGACGCGATCCGGCAGATGATTGACATCCTTGCCCGGCGCCGCAAGAACAACCCGATTGTGGTGGGTGAGGCAGGTGTCGGTAAAACCGCGATTGTCGAAGGCCTGGCCTCGCGTATTGCGGCCGGTGAAGTCCCGCAGGTGTTGCAAGGCGTCGAGTTGCTGTCTCTGGACATGGGTCTGTTGCAGGCCGGCGCCAGCGTCAAGGGTGAGTTTGAACGTCGACTCAAGGGCGTGATCGATGAAGTCAAAGCCTCGCCGCGGCCAATCATCCTGTTTATCGACGAAGCCCATACCCTTATCGGCGCAGGCGCAAATGCCGGTGGTTCCGACGCCGCCAACCTGCTCAAACCCGCGCTGGCCCGCGGTGAGTTACGCACCATCGCTGCGACCACATGGGCTGAGTACAAGAAATACTTTGAGAAAGACCCCGCACTGGCCCGTCGATTCCAGCCGGTGCAATTGCATGAACCAACGGTCAGCGAAGCGGTGACTATCCTCCGTGGCCTGGCCCAGGTGTATGAGAAAAGTCACGGGATCTATTTGCGTGATGACGCCGTGGTCGCCGCTGCCGAGTTGTCCGCGCGTTACCTGGCGGGTCGTCAACTGCCGGATAAAGCGGTCGACGTTCTGGACACCGCCTGTGCCCGTGTGCGTATCAGTCTTGCAGCGGCCCCGCAAAGCGTGGAGCGCCTGCGCAGCGAGCTGGCCGAAGGAGGGCGCCAACGTCAGGCCCTGCGCCGCGATGCCGAGGCTGGCCTGCTGATCGACCGCGACGCGCTCGATCAGCTGGAAGTGCGCCTGCAAGCAGTTGAATTGGAAAGGGGCGCGCTGGAGGCTCTGTGGGTCGAACAGAAAACATTGGCGCAGCACCTGCTGGAACTGCGCCAGCAGTTGGCCAAGGCCCGGGAGGCGGTCGACGTGACGTCGGCGCTAATGATCGAAGAAGATGTTGCAGGCACAGCGCAAAGCGTCGAAACCCTGGAAGCCGCGCTCAATACTGCGCACCAAACGCTGACCGCATTGCAGGTGAAAGAGCGGCTGGTGAGTTTTGAAGTCTGCCCGCGCCTGGTGGCCGAAGTGATCAGCGCCTGGACCGGCATTCCCCTGGCGCAACTGGCCCGAGAGCACAACGCCAAGGTTGCCAGCTTCGCTGCTGATCTGCGTACTCGCATTCGTGGGCAGGAACAAGCCGTTCACGCGCTGGACCGCTCAATGCGTGCGACTGCCGCGGGCCTGAACAAGCCCGAGGCACCCGTAGGGGTGTTCTTGCTGGTTGGCCCCAGTGGCGTCGGCAAGACGGAAACGGCGTTGGCTCTGGCTGACTTGTTGTATGGCGGTGAGCGTTTTATCACCACGATCAACATGTCCGAGTTCCAGGAAAAGCATACCGTTTCGCGCCTGATCGGCGCTCCACCTGGCTACGTTGGCTATGGCGAGGGTGGCATGTTGACCGAAGCCGTGCGGCAGAAACCCTATTCCGTCGTACTGCTCGATGAGGTGGAAAAGGCTGATCCTGACGTGCTCAACCTGTTTTACCAAATCTTTGATAAGGGCGTCGCCAACGACGGAGAGGGGCGCGAGATCAACTTTCGCAACACATTGATCCTGATGACGTCGAACCTGGGTAGCGAGCGCATCAGTGAGCTGTGCCAACACGGTGCGCGGCCAACCGCTGAAGTTCTCGAAGAAACCCTTCGCCCGGTGCTGAGCAAGCACTTCAAGCCAGCGTTGTTGGCGCGTATGCGGGTGGTGCCTTACTACCCGGTCGGTGGCCCGGTGCTGCGCGAGCTGATTGAAATCAAGCTCGATCGATTGGGTGAGCGCCTGAACCGTCGTCAGCTCGACTTTACTTACTCGCAGGACCTTGTCGATTATCTGGCGCAACGCTGCACCCAAAGCGACAGCGGCGCGCGCCTGATCGACCATTTGCTGGACCTGCATGTGTTGCCGTTGGTGGCTGACCGGTTGCTGGACGCAATGGCCACCGGCGAAAGCCTCAAGCGCGTGCACACAACGCTCGACGGCAACGCCAGCGTGACGTGCGAGTTCGCCTGAGGTGGGTGCGATGTTCAGTCAAGTGCCGCAACCATTGGCCTATGCCGAAGCCCTGTTTGCGCAATTTACCAACCTGTCGCGAGTGGCTGATGGAACAGCGCTGTGGGGTGACTTTGTGCGCGGCCTGGCCGAGCTCAGTGGGTGTGAGCTGGCACAACTGTACCTGCTGGATGCCACTCATTCATTCCTGGAGCTGAATGCCGAGTGCCTGAACGGCAGTCTGCAACCCAGGGGAACGGCTAGCGTGCCAGCGGACTACACCGGTGAACAACTGCTGCAGTTTGCGCTGTGCCAAAGCCGCGTGGTGTGTATTGGTCAATTGAGCGCCAGTTTGCACGAAACCAGTTTTCTGCCGAACCAGGCGAGGCCGTGGCAAACACTGCTGTGCGTGCCGTTGGTCAGTCAGCATAAGTCTGTAGAAGGGTTATTGCTGTGTGCCAGTCATGAGCACGTCGAACTGCAAGGCTTTGCCGATTCGTTTGGTCGACTTGGGTCGTTCGTGCTGGGCCATTTGCAACTGCTGGAACGGTTACGACGGCCAAGCGACGGGGCATCACCGACGCCGGTTACGGCTGCGAGTGCCAGTGGTTATGGCCTGAAGGGTAAAAGCGCAGCCATGCGCCATGTCTACTCGCTGATCAGCAAAGTCTTGCACAGCCCTTGCACCGTACTGCTTGGCGGTGAAACAGGCACTGGCAAGGAGGTCGTAGCCCGGGCGATCCACGAGTGTGGGCCGCGGCGCTCCAAGGCGTTTATTGTGCAGAACTGCGCGGCGGTGCCGGAACACCTGCTCGAAAGCGAGCTGTTCGGTTATCGCAAAGGCGCCTTTACGGGCGCCGACAGTGACCGATCCGGGCTGTTCGACGCAGCCGATGGCGGCACCTTGTTGCTTGATGAGGTCGGTGACATGCCGCTGTCGCTGCAAGCCAAACTATTGCGGGTGCTGCAGGAGGGCGAGATTCGTCCGCTGGGTTCCAGCGACACCCACACCATTGACGTGCGCATCATTGCCGCGACACATCGGGATTTATCGGTGTTGGTCAGCCAGGGGACGTTTCGCGAAGACTTGTACTATCGACTTGCGCAGTTTCCCATCGAACTCCCCGCCCTGCGGGAGCGCGAAGACGACACTCTCGACCTGGCACGGCATTTCGCCGACAAGGCCTGTGCATTCTTGCAGCGTGAAGAGCTGAGTTGGTCCTCTGCGGTGCTGGATCTTCTGGCCAGTTACGCATTCCCTGGCAACGTGCGTGAGCTCAAGGGGGTGGTCGAGCGTGCGGTACTGCTCTGCGAAGGCAGCGAGTTGCTGGTGGAGCACTTCTCCCTGCGGATGGACACCTTGCCCGAGGCGGCAAAGCTGAGCTTGCGTGAACGGATGGAGCAGGTTGAGCGCAGCCTGCTGATCGACTGCCTGCGCAATAACGACGGTAATCAGACCCTCTCTGCTCGTGAACTCGGCTTGCCACGGCGCACATTTCTCTACCGCCTCGAACGCCTGAATATCAACGTGAGAAACGTCGATGCATAGGCCTGGCCCACGCGTTTTCAAACCTATCGCCTTGAACCGTCACAACCGCAAGGGCCGGCGCTTTGTGCTGCCCCTGGAGACTTTCTGATGTCTATTCGTTACTGGCAAGCCGTCCTGCTGACAGTGGTCGTTTTTAGTGGCCTCGGCGGCTGCAGCGGCAATTACAAATACAACGACCACAGCTATCGCCCGCTGGGCGATCCGCAGGCAGTCAATCGCGGCAAGTGACCACAAGGAGTATCACTATGGAACTGGTTTTCGAGCTGCTGAACACCAAACAGTTCGTGCCTGCGCAAGGGTGCCAGAAAACGTTCACCCAGGCCGGTGGCGTCATTGGACGGGGCGAGGATTGTGAATGGATCATTGCTGACGGCACGCGTCATTTGTCCAGCCATCATGCGCTGATCAGCTACCGCGAAGGTGCGTTTTTCCTGACCGATACCAGTAGCAACGGGGTCCTTGAACGGGCCAGCGGCGCGCGCTTGCACAAGGGCCAATCGGTCCGTGTCGAGCATGGCAGCATCTACGTGTTGGGTGATTTTGAAATTCGTGCACGGCTGGTTCATGCCCAGGCGGCTTTCGATGTGGAAGTCGGTCTCCCGCGAGCCGCTGGCAGCATCATTCCTGACAATGCATTCCTTGACCTTGATCCGCTGCATGCCATCGATCAGCAGGGAACTGCAGATTGGCAGATCGACGAACTGATCGCGCCAGGCCTGACACCACAGGACACCCGTCAGCGCGCTGACTATGCGCGTATCGACCTGGAAAACCTCATGGTTCCGCAGCTGATCGATGCCCCGCCAGAGCCTGTAGCCGCATCGACTGTGGTCGAGCATCAGGCTGACGGCTTCTGGGACAAGTTTGCCGGTGCCCTGGGCGTGGACCTCAAAGGCCTTGACCATGATGCCAGAGAGGCTCTTGCATTAAGTGCCGCGAGCTTGCTCAAGCAGAGCGTCAGCGGCTTGCAGCAGAGCCTGCGCACTCGGAATGAGTTGAAAAACGAATTGCGCCTTGCACAGAGCATGGTGCAAGGCGCTCAAAAAAACCCGCTGAAGCTCGCCATCGATGCCGGTGAAGTGCTGGGCCTGCTGTTGCAGCCGAACAGGCCAGGGCAGTTACCCCCTGAACAGGCCATACCCCGGGCATTCCGCGATTTACAGGCGCATCAGGTGGCCTTGCTGACGGCCAGTCGCGCCGTCGTGCGCAGCACCCTGGCGCACTTCGCGCCGCAGCAGCTTACCCTGCGTTTCGAGCGTGACAACAAACCATTGCTCGCCACCGATGGCAGCCGCTGGAGAGCGTATGGGCGTTATCACCAGGCTTTGCGCCAGGATGATGACTGGAGCGAACGCCTGATGGCTCGCGATTTCGCCCAGGCCTACGAAGAACAGGTTCGACTGATTTCCACCCTTCACAATGACGACCAAGGATGATGCGCATGTCTCGCCGTACGACTTATTTTTTCAAGGCGCTGACTGCGCTGATCACCTGGATGCTGCTGGCCGGTTGCTCGTCGCTATCGCCGTACTCCGACGTCACCAAACTCAACTTGAAACTGACGGCCAGCGATCAGTTGAATCCGGACCTCAACGGGCGTCCATCGCCGATCGTCATCCGTCTTTTTGAACTCAAGCACCCGGTGGCGTTCGAGAATGCCGACTTCTTCAGCCTGTACGAGCGCGTCAAGGAGACCCTGGCTGCAGACCTGGTTACGACCGAGGAGCTGGAACTGCGTCCGGGCGAAACCGTCGACCTCAAGCTCAGCGTCGAGAGCGCTAGCCGCTATGTCGGAGTGCTCGCCGCTTACCGTGACCTCATGGACACCCAGTGGCACTACACCTTTCAAATCACCCCGGCACAGGTCACCGACGTTGACTTGACCCTCGACCAGAGCGGCATTCGCAACACCCATGAATTGCTCGTCAAGGCGGCTGACCGACCATGAACTCCCATAAAGTCATTTGGCAGGAAGGCATGTTGCTGCGTCCACAGCACTTCCAGCACAACGATCGCTACTACGACCACCAGATGAAGACCCGCACCCAATTGCTGGGTAGCTACATATGGGGCTTCCTGCGTCTAGACATCGACTTGCAGTTTCTCAACATGGGCAAACTGGTGATCAGTCAGGCATCGGGGATTTTCCCCGACGGCAGCCTGTTCGAGCTGGGAGGCAACACCGAGCCACTGGCTCTGGACGTGCCCCCCAACACCGGCAACATACCTATCTACCTGGCCCTGCCGTTGGTGACAGGTAACCATATCGAGGCCCGCCGTGCCGAGCAGTTAGACGTGCTGGCGCGTTACACCGTGTACGAAGCGCAAGTAGCCGACTCCAATGCGGGTGATGATTCTGCCAGCCAGGTCAGTTGCGCCCGGCCGGACCTCAAGCTGTTGCTCGGCGAGCAGCAGAGCGATCAGGCGTACGTGAAACTGAAAATCTGCGAAGTGCTCGACACCACCCCGGATGGCGTGATCAGCCTTCATCCGGACTTCGTACCGACCTACATCCAGGCGCACGCCTCCAGCTACCTGCTGTCGTGCCTCAAGGAAGTGATCAGCATGCTCGGCAATCGGGGCGACGCTATTGCTGAGCGGATTCGCTCCAATGGCAAGGTGGGGGGCGCGGAAGTCGGCGATTTCATGATGCTGCAACTGATCAACCGTACCGAATTGTTGCTGCGCCACTATCTTGGGCTGGAGCAGGTTCACCCGGAAGAGTTGTATCGCACGCTGCTGACCATGCTCGGTGATCTGGCGACCTTCTCCAGCGATAGCAAGCGCCCGCGTGTGGACAGCCACTATCAGCACAGCGATCAGGGGGCAAGCTTTCGTAAATTGATGGACGCAATCCGCCAGGTGTTGTCGATGGTGCTGGAACAGCACGCCATTGAACTGGCACTGCAGGCGCGTCAATACGGCATCATCGTCTCACCGTTGCACGACCACACACTGTTGGGTTCAGCCTCGTTTGTGCTGGCGGCGAGTGCCAACTGCGACCCCGAAGAACTGCGCCACCGTTTGCCGGCGCATCTCAAGGTCGGCCCGGTGGAGAGTATTCGCCAACTGGTCAACCTGCATCTGCCCGGTATCAAGGTCAAACCGTTGCCTGTTGCGCCGCGGCAGATCGCGTTTCACTCCAATAAAACCTATTTCATTCTCGAACTCAGTTCCGAAGACCAGGAGCAACTCCAACGCTCGGGTGGTTTCGCGTTCCATGTGTCCGGCGAATTTGCCGAGCTTGAACTGAAATTCTGGGCCATCAGGAATTGACCGACATGATCAAGGAAACCCAATACAGCCAGGACGATAAAACCGTCCTGTTCGGCCGCAATGGCGCCGACTCTGCGTCGGCTGCACTGACGGACCTCGATGCACCGCCACGCTTTGAGCAGTTGGAAGAACGCATGATCTACGCTGCGCGCCTGCGCCCGGCCGAGTCGTTCAATATCAGTCTCAATTCACTGGTGGCTGCGGCGTCCGAGTTGTTGTCAGAAGTGGTCAGACTCAAGCACAGCGACACACCCGAAGACCTGAAGTTGCTTAAAGCACGACTGGCCAGCGCACTGGAGCTTTTTGAAACCAGCGCCTCGCACAACGGTGCTGAAGGCAGCCAGGTGATGGCCGCCCGTTACGTGCTGTGCACCGTGGCTGACGAAGCAGTCGTCACGACGTCATGGGGCAATGAAAGCCAATGGTCGCAAATGAGTCTGCTCAGCAGCTTTCACAACGAAACCTTTGGCGGTGAGAAGTTTTTTCAGTTGCTCGATAGCCTGTCAAAAAACCCGGTCAAGCATCTGCCGATGCTGGAATTGATGTTCCTGTGCCTGGCGTTGGGTTTTGAAGGCAAGTACCGCGTACAGGTACGCGGCATGCATGAGCTTGAAGGTATCCGCGATGCCCTCTATCGCCAGATCCGGCAACTGCGCGGTGATGTGCCCCGTGAGCTGTCACCGCACTGGGAGGGCCTGAGTCATCAACGCCGCAGCCTGGTGCGCATGGTGCCTGCGTGGATGGTGGTGCTGTTCACAGTGGTCTGCCTGGTGGTGATGTATTCGGGCTTCGCCTGGGTGTTGAGCGAACAGCGCGACAGCGTTGTGCAGCCTTACCAGTGGATTGATCCGGCGGCGACCGCGCCGCAGTCGCAGCCGTAAACAGGGACGTATGATGAAAAAAATATTCAAGGAAGTCGGCGCAATCTTGCGCAAGACTTGGGTCTGGACACTGCTGCTGGTGCTGTTCGTCGCGTTGCTGGTGTGGTTCGCCGGGCCGCTGCTGGCGGTTGATGACTACAAGTTCTGGGCGGGGCCGACCTCACGGTTGCTGACCATCAGCGTGCTCTTCCTGATCTGGGGGCTGGGCATGGTATTTGTCAGCTGGCGCGCGGGCGTGCGCAAAAAAGCGGTCGAGGCCAGCGAAGACGGACAGGGTCGTATCCGCCGTGAAGAGCAGATCGACGAAGAGCACCAGGAGTTGAAGGCGCGCTTCAAGGACGCGCTGAAGACCCTGAAGACGTCGAGCCTGTATCGCGGTCGTAGCGAACGCTGGCGCAGTGATTTGCCGTGGTACTTGCTGATTGGTCCGCAGGGCAGTGGCAAAACCAGCTTGCTGGACTTCTCGGGGCTTGAGTTTCCGATCAACAAGATTGATCGCAAACTGACCCGCGATACCCGCGGGACTCGACACTGCGACTGGTACTTCGCCGATCATGGTGTGCTGATCGATACTGCCGGGCGTTACTTTACCCAGGAGGATGCCCACGTCGATGGCAGTGCCTGGAGTACGCTGCTCGACCTGCTGCACAAACGCCGTCGTACGCGCCCGTTGAACGGTGTGCTGGTCACCATTGAAGTGGAGGCCCTGCTGAGCGGCAATGAACACAACCTTGAAGCCTTGGCCCGTCAGACACGCGCTCGGCTGCAGGACGTGCATCAGAAGTTGCATGTTGATGTGCCCATTTACCTGGTACTGAGCAAGGCGGATCGTTTGCTCGGTTTCGATGAGTTCTTTGATCAATTGAGCCGCGAAGAAAGTGATCAGGTGCTCGGCACCAGTTTTCGCAAGGAGCAGAGCGGCACTGATGTGAGCGTGCTGCGTACTGAGTTTGAAGCGTTGCTGCATCGTCTCAACAGCCAGGTGATCACACGCATCCATCAGGAGCGGGATACCCAGCGCCGTGGCCGGATTCTCGACTTCCCGCATCAGTTGGGGCAAATCGGCGAGCGTTTATGCCTGTTCGTCGATATGGCGTTCACCGGCAACCGTTACCAGCGTGCCAGTCAGTTGCGTGGCTTTTACCTGATCAGCGCACCGCACCTGAATGAGCCAATGGACGCCACCACCGCCGGTATCGGCGCCAACCTGGGGCTGAAGTCTGGCGTATTGCCGACCCTGCGCAGTGGCCGTTCACGCTTTATCCACCATTTGCTCAGCCGGGTCATTTTTCCGGAGGCCGATCTTGCAGGCCTGGACAAGCACGAGCGTCGCCGCATTCACTGGGGCCAGCGTGCGCTCTACGCGGGCGCGTTGGCCGCTCTGGCGCTTTTTGGCCTGCTCTGGTCGGGGGCTTTCTCTGCCAACCACGAGCGTTTGGAAACCCTGCGCAACCTGGCACACATCGGGGCACAGCAGCGCCTGAGCCTTGCCACCCCTGATGATGCCATGACGGAGCTGAAGACTCTTGACACCGATTATGCCGCGACTCAAGTGTTCCCGAAAAAAAGTGATGTGAGTTACCACCAGCGTGTCGGCTTGTATCAGGGTGAATATGTTAACCCGGTGGTCAAGAGCGCCTATGAGCGTGAGCTTGAAGGGCTGTTATTGCCACGGGTCGCGGCACAGCTGGAAGGGCAGATTCGCGCCAACATGAAAGATCGCGATCGTTTGCTCAACAGTCTGCGTGCATATCTGATGCTCAGTACACAGGATCGCCGTGACGCGTCCTGGCTCAAGGAGTGGGTCGCCAGCGAATGGTCCCGGCGTTACCCCGGCAACACCACGGTGCAAAACGGGTTGAACAGTCACTTCGCGCGCTTGCTCAAGCAGCCGTTTACTTATCAGCTCAATGAACAATTGGTGACGCAGGCGCGTCAGGTTTTGCGTCGTGAGTCTCTGGCCAGCGTCGTGTATCGGATGCTGCGCGAGCAGGCCCGTCACCTGCCGGAATACCGTTTGAGCCAACACCTCGGCCCGCAGGCGTCGTTGTTTGTCGGAACTGATTATGTCATCCCGGGTTTTTATACCCAGACCGGCTACCAGCAGTATTTTTCGGTGCAGGGGTCGACGCTGGTCACTGAACTCTTGAATGACAACTGGGTGCTCGGTGAGAGCTCGGGCCTCAGCGGCATGGACTTGCGTCGGCTGATGGTTGAACTCGAGCAACTGTATTTTCGCGACTACGCAAACTTCTGGGGTGAAGCGGTGGGCCGGGTCGCGCTGGCGGGTGTCGACGACTACAGTGACGGCGCCGAACAACTGGCGAGCCTGACGTCGGCCAATTCGCCTCTCCTTCAACTGTTGGTGCAAGTGCGTGAAAACACTCGCTTTCCAGTGCTGACGGATATGCCAGATGATGCCGTTGAGGCCGCCGGCAAGGTGGCCGACAAGGGCGGCAAGCTCGGTAAACTGTCGGTAGCCGCGGTGGGCAAGGCCTCAGACGCGGTGATCAAAAAGCTGCCGGATACGGCGAAGAAGGCGCTGCAAAGTCGCTTTGATTCGCTGCACCGCCTGCTGGATGACAACAACGGTCCAACCGCTGGTCTGACCCCGGCCCTGGCCGCCCTCAACGAACTGCAAATGCAGATGGCCAGCCTGGCCCGGGCCAGTTCGCCAGAACAGGCCGCGTTTGACATGGCCAAGGCCCGCATGAGCGGCCAGCGCGATGCACTGAGCAACCTGCGTAATGCGTCGGTACGCTTGCCACAGCCTGTAGGCGTGTGGTTCAACGAATTGGCCGAAGACGCCTGGCGTCTGGTGCTTGCAGACTCGGGTCGATATGTGAATCAGCGCTATCAAAGCGAAGTTTACAGTTTCTACAGTAAGGCGATCAGCAAGCGTTATCCGTTCAATGCCCATAGCGTCAGTGACGTGGCGATCAGCGACTTTCGCGACTTCTTCAAGGGCCAGGGGATTGCCGAGCGCTTCTTCGACAGCTACCTGCGTGCGTTTGTCAGCGGTGATCCGGGTAACTACCGCCTGCGCAGCGTCGATGGTCACAGCCTGCCGATCTCCAAGACCTACCTTGATCAGATGGCCGCCGCGCTTGTGATCCGCCAAAGTTTCTTCGCCGACAACCCGGCCGAACCTCTGGTGCAGTTCAAGCTGGAGCCTTACACCCTTGACCCGGCTGTCAGCCGTGCCGAGTTCAAGTTTGGCGACAAGGCCCTCGAGTATCGTCATGGCCCGATAGTGCCGGTGGCATTCAAATGGCCAACCGACGCTGAAGGCGGACGGACCAGCCTGGTGCTCGACAAAATGGCCGGCCGCCCGCTGGGTATCGAGAAGAACAGCGGCCCTTGGTCGTTGTTCCGATTGATTGATTTGATGCAGACCGAAAGTCTTACCGGGCGCGATGTCCTGGTGCTCAAGGCTGACATAGGTGGCCTGCGCGCTAACTACTTGTTGACCAGTCAACGCGCGCCCAACCCGTTCGACATGGCCGTGCTGCGTACTTTTCGCATGCCGGTGCAACTCTAATGTTGCACACCCGGCCCTGGCGTAGCGCTGCACGGACCGAAGCAGGCAAGGTTCGGGCGCGCAACGAAGACGCCTTCCTGGACGCACCCCAGCAGGGGCTGTGGGTGGTCGCGGACGGCATGGGTGGTCATCAAGGAGGGGACATTGCCAGTCAGTTGATCGTCTCCAGCCTGGCGCAATTGCCGGTGCAGGCAGATTTCGACGAGCGCCTCAAAGGTATTCGCCAGTGCTTGCACTGGCTCAACCGTCGTTTCGGGCAGGAGCTGACGGTGACTGCCGGACGCCGCGACAACATCATGGGCAGCACCGTGGTGGCGCTGCTGGTTGCGGGCAAACGTGCGGCCTGTATATGGGCTGGCGATAGCCGTTGCTACCTGTGGCGTGGCCAGCGTTTGTATCAACTGTCCAGGGACCATTCGTTGCTACAACAACTGATCGACGAACAACAGATGAGTATCGAACAGGCCAGCAACCATCCTTCAGCGCATGCCCTGACCCGTGCGATCGGGGCTGCCGAGCATTTGACCCTGGATGTGCTGGAGCTTGAGGTCTATCCCGGTGATGCATTCCTGCTCTGCAGCGATGGCCTGTACCAGGGGCTTGGCAGCGATGTTCTCGGCGACGCGTTGAGCCTGATCGCGCCACAGGTTGCGTTGGCGCGTTTGTTTGACGGTGCACTGCGTGGCTCGGCCCGGGACAACCTGACTGCGGTAGTAATCCGCCAATGAATGAACACATGCGAGCGATCGACATCCTGCCAGCAAGTGAAGAGCAGGGCAGCAACCTGACCTACTTTGCATTCGCCAAGCCGTGCACAGCTGAAGCTGTGATAGCGCCAACCAAGGCGGTCAGAGGGGAGCTACCCAAGGTCCTGGCAGGGCGTTACCGTATCGAGCGCCTGCTTGGCGCCGGTGGCATGGGCGCGGTCTACCGGGCGCGGGACCTGCTAAGTGAGCAGTTCGGTGAGCCAGCGCCGTATATCGCGTTGAAAATCCTCAGCGAAGACCTTGCCGACTCACCGGACGCCAGCGCCTTGCTTTACAGCGAGTTCGCCCTGACTCGATACCTGCGTCACGACAACATAGTGCGTGTTCACACCTTTGAAGTCGACAGTGATTGCCAGCGGGCCTTCATTACCATGGAACTGATGCCTGGCTTGACCCTGGACAACTTCCTTTGCGAACGACCCCATGGCCTGCCTTGGGATGAGTTGCGCGATATCACGCTGGCGTTGCTCGATGCACTGGCCCACGCCCATGCACGCGGGGTGTTGCATGGTGATGTGAAACCCAGCAACGTCATGCTCAGCGATGAGGGCATACGCCTGTTTGACTTCGGCCTTGGTCAGGCGCAGGAGGGCATATTGCCTGGCCTGCCGCAGCTGAGCCGCGAGCGTTTCAACGGCTGGACTTGCGGTTACGCGGCTGCGGAGTTACTCGAAGGCCAGCCACTGTCTGCCAGTGCCGATGTCTATAGCGTGGCGTGTGTGATTTATGAACTGTCGGGAGGCAAGCATCCGTTCCGCCGCTTGCCCTCGACCGAGGCTCGAAATCAACAGTTGGAGCGCGAGTTGCCAGCACCGCTCAACTTGCCAGGACATGTCTGGCCCGCCTTGCGTGCAGCGTTGGCTTTCGACGTGGCGGATCGAACGATCACTGCCAGGCAATTGCGTGACGCTTTTACCGTCACGCCATCCCGGCTGCAACGCTGGATGTGTTGGCGCAAAGGATGAGCATTTTTTACCAAGGCCATTCTCAAAGGCTCTCCGGATCCCCAAAAAACATTTTGACTGGGCTCTAGGGCGGTAGTTACAGCCTGAAAAAATAGAATTGTGCCCCCAGTTTTGCCCCCGTTCGCACCGGGTGTACAAGCGATCGCGAACGGCGATTTCCAACGGCCTCAAGTCTGGCAGTGCCTGGATCAGTGTATTTCGTTTGGGCTTCGGTGTGGGCTTGAGGTTTCTTCGCGTAAATAAGTCTAGGGTTGTTTGAGATGAAGGTTTGATCGGCCACTTCCATAGCGGCCAGCGGTGCGGTGGCGCCCAATGCCTGTGCTCGAGCATAACCTCGGGCATCACGCCAATCCGCAAGATGCGCAACCACTGTGTGCCGATGGGGCTTGGGGGACAGCTGGGCTTTCAACAATGACGCCGGCATGAGCGGTGAGGTGCACCAAGCCTAATCGGAGCAGGTCGGTTTCGGCCCCTATGCGATAACTGCGTGCGAAGCACAGGAATTTGGCAACCTGGGCCGCGCCAAGGATCTCAACTCTTAGAGTATTTCCGCCTTGGCCCCGTGCATATCTGCCTACCCCAGGTATGGGGTGCTAGGGGTCGAGTGTTCGAATCACTCCGTCCCGACCATATTATTCAATGACTTAGCCCAATCTGAAAAGGTTGGGCTTTTTCATGCCTGAAAAATACTCCCACATTTACTCCCACGGATATCTTGGATCTTAATAGCTTTACCATTTGAGAGGCTTGGTTGTGTTCGAGTCTCGTCCGCTGCGCCATATTTGCTTCCACTAAGGCCCACTTAACGCCTGGAAGCTACGGAAATAGCGGCCTTGAGCCGCTTTTAAGTGGGAGTTTTTGGCGAAGTAGCTTGATCAGGCTGCTTTTGAGCTCAACGACAGGACAGTAGTTGACCGAATCCAACAGTTTCTCAGCGATTGCGAGGTTAGCTGGCTTGTTGTCAAACTGAGTGAGCCAAAGTTTAGCCTTTTCCTGCTCCTTGAACTGTGGCATCGCGGTAATATCTATTGACTGTAAAGCGCCTAGTTTCGCCCCGTCTTCACCAATGGGTGCTGCCTAGGGCACAGAATAGTGAAATCAGGCGGGCGTTGCTTGCCCGAAAATTTCAATGCAAGCAGCCAGTGGTGTATGAGCGCCAAGGCCGCCGATCAGGGTAATGGGTCATCAGGCACGACCTGCGAGAAGCATTGGGCTCGTCCCTGGTGAACCTTGGTGATTTGGTATGCGTCCGGGCCTCCGTCTTGCGTAACTAAGCCGGTTACCATCTGTGCGGTAGCAACTCGGAAATATCACTCGCCCGCTACGTCGGTAGGCGCGTGAGTGCATCCTTCAGATGGCATACGGGTCATGCCCGTTGAACCGTGCCGGTTGGATCAGACTCATGAGCGCTACCGCTCGTTTGTCGCTGGGCAGTGAGCCGTCAAGTGGCCAATTCTTGCGACTCCGCGCCCACGGCCGGATCTGATTGTCGGGTTGTCAGGCACGGTTACCCTCATCCAACCCCCTAAGAACCGTGCATGCGAGTTTCCCAGCACACGGCTGAAGCCTCCACAAAAGCAATATTAACTAAGCGGGGTGCGGGGGGTCTTCCTAAAGGAGCATGTGTTCTGCTAAAACGAATAGCGATGGTAAAAGGCCATGACTTGGCCGTGTTCCCATATTGGGAATATAAATTGACGATGGCCGCTTTCCGACGTATTCTAATCCCAAATTGGGAACACATTTATGTATCTTTTTGGTAGGGACAAGCTCGAAAGCCTTAGGGGGCGAGAGAGGGCTACAGATCTTTGGGTGTCAGCCTGGCTTTCAGAGGTGTGCCATGCGGCGTGGGCCGGACCTGGGGATGTCTTGACGCAATTCCCAAAGGCACTAGAAATAGGCTCTGGTAAATACCGTTTTTCAGTGTCTTCAGGGCTGCATGTTATAGAGGTGTTTGTGAGCTTTCCGCAAAAAGTCGTTTTGATCACCGGTTTGGTAAATATAGAAGATGCAAATGGATACTAGGGTAATTCGCACAGAAGAGCAGCATAGAGCTTACTTGGATGAACTCCATAAGCTCATGACTCTTATGCCGACCCCTGGATCTGAAAACAGTGAGCGTCTTGAGTTACTTATCGTGCTGATAGAGGCATATGAGAGCAAACGCTATCCCGTGGAGCTACCTGATCCCGTTGATGCCATTATTTTTCGTATGCAAGAGAAAGGGTATAAACAGGCCGATCTTATACCCTATTTTGGAACGCGAAGTAGAGTTTCAGAGATATTGTCGAGGAAAAGACCATTAACTGTCCCGATGATCAGAGCCATCTCAATCGGGTTAGGTATTTCAGCAGAAACACTTATAGGTGTGGGTGATTCTGAAAGCCAAAAAACAAAAAATGACATTGATTGGTCCAGATTTCCCGTTAAGGAGATGATTGCAAGGGGGTGGATCCAAAAGTTTGCTGGAAAAGTATCGCGCTCAACTGAGGATATTGTTCAAGAGTTTATATCTCAAATTGGATGGCAGTTCGGGGATACGGCTTTCAAACGCTCACTTGCTGGGGATGCTTATTCACCCACAACTAAATATGCTCTTTATGCATGGCTTGTAAGGGTGATTCAGAAGTCTCGTGAAAAAAAATCTTCAATCGGTGTTTTTAGTGAAAGTGTCATGTCAGCTTCTTTTTTACAAGAAGTTGCTCGCTTAAGCTGGTTTGATAATGGGCCTTTGCTGGCGGTAGAGTTTTTGCAAAAAAGTGGTATCGCCCTGATAGTGGAGCCTCATTTGAAGGGCACATTGTTGGATGGGGCAGCTTTAAAGGATGTAGATGGACAACCTATAATTGGTATGACATTACGTCATGATAGGCTGGATAATTTTTGGTTTACGCTGTTGCATGAGCTTGCTCATTTGTGGAAGCACGTAGGAAAAAATGAAACCTTTCTCGATGATTTGGATGCTACATCTGAAGATAAGAGAGAAGCCGAAGCGAACCGCCTTGCTAGAGAGGCGTTTATTCCCCGTATTTTATGGCGGCGTAGCGAGGCATGCCTTGCTCCAAGTCGTGAAAATATAGATAAGCTATCAAGGGAGCTTAAAATTCATCCTTCTATTATCGCGGGTAGGATAAGAAGGGAGACGGAAAATTATCAGTTGTACAATGACCTGATCGGGCATGGGGATGTAAGACGTTTGTTTTTTAATACTTCAGAAGGTGAATGAAAATGCAATCAACTTATATTCCAATACTCAAGGCTAAAGAAGGAGAGTTAGACGCGTTAGGCTGCCTTTTTGAGAGCACAAGGAACAATCTTAAGCCTTGGTTTGACGTACCTCAGATTACAGACAAAGACAAGGAAAAGTTTAAAGGAAAGAATGTCTCAGTTGTAGAAGCGTTTCTTACAAATATTGCTCATGCCATCTCTAAAGTATGGAAGCACAGGGATGCTTATGTAGATTTGCCTCTATGGGCGCCTAACGCCCAGACTGAAGGTGGTGAACATGTAATCCAGTTTTTTTGTAAGCAAGCAGAACATTTTGGAGTGAGAGTTACTCCCGTTGTGGATTGTATGCGTTGGGATGATCCGATATATGTATACGCATTCAAAGGATTAACTCACAAGGCAGATAAGGAGGTCATTCTTAGGCTTGTGATGAATGTTGACTCTGCGGAAGAGATGGCCGAGGAAGATGAGTTTTTAGCCAGGCTGGAAGATATTGCAGCTACTCTTAACTATGATCCTCGTGCGACAGCAGTTATGATCGATTTTGGTGATGTCACATCCGCAAAGTATGAGATCCCAAAAATAACCACGCAGGCCGAGCGTGTAATTGAAATTTTTAGGCGTGCTGGGCATCAAAAATTTGTCGTCTCGGGTTGTTCAATAGGTGCTTATATTTCCTCGGTTGTTCCATTACCGAGCACAGAGAAAACAGTTCCTCGCAAAGAAATGCTTGCATGGAAAAGTATTGTTTCTCTGCAAGGCTTTAAAGATGTAGGTTTTTCCGATTATGGTGTGAGGGGTCCTGGCTCTCTAGTATCGGGTGGGGCAGGCAATCAGAACGGTAAAATTAGATATACCATTCAGGATGGCTACTTTATCGCCCGAGGCTATCAATTAAAAACTGGTGAGAAGGGTGGTCAATACTATGGCCTTGCCCAGAAAATTATCGATTCTGGATATTATGAAGGGCCGGAATTTAGCTGGGGTGACAAAGAACTCCTAGATTGTAGCCACTGGGCGTTTAGAGGGTTGGCATCAAAGTGGATTGCTATTGATACTACTCACCATGTTGAGTATGTTTTGAAGGAAGTTGAAGAGTTTAAAAGGCAGCGTGTTATTGTTGAGGCTAGATCAGTTGCTGGTGTTTGATTTGAGTTTTTTAAGGCGTTCTAATATTAATAATAAATTTAGAGGTGCTGAGTTTCTTGCTCAAACGGAGCATCTTTAGGGGGGCTTCTGCGATTATATCTGGATTTGCGTGTGATGGCTAAAGTACAAGACGGCTTCATAGCTTCCAACGGCAACACCAGTATGCCTGAACGAAGCCAATGTCTATTGGCTCAACAAGGCCTGGAATGATTTTCAGCGGTCTGAGTTGAGTATTTACCGATTAATCGATCGATCTATCGGTACCGCACTTGACCATCAAGCGACTACACCAAACAATCGAGACTCCAAGTCTGGAGGTCGTATAGATATGTTCATTGAGCGGCTCAATCTGATCAATTTCCGATGCTTCGGTCCTGAGGCGTTGACGATTGATCTCACGCCCGGTCTCACGGCATTCATAGGCGTCAATGGTGCAGGCAAGACCGCGGTGATGCAGGCGCTTCAGCGGCTCTTCGGCATCACCGGGGAGCATCGGCGTCTGAGGCTCCATGACTTTCATATTCCCGCCGATGAGACTGCTGCGCCGGTCCAGCGTACCTTTGTGCTTGAGGCAATCATCGCTTTTCCCGAACTGGAAAATGGAGGTGATGGGGTAGCTATTCCGGAGTTCTTCAACCAGATGGCCGCCGACGAAGCAGGCCGGCTGAAATGTCGACTTAGGCTTGAAGCAACCTGGACAGATGACGGATCACTTGACGGGTTCATTGAGCAGAAATATCGCGCAGTTCGTAACCTCGGAGAATTCAACGAGGCTGATTGCATTGAGCTGAAGGCTATCGACCGCAATCGCATCCAGATGATCTATGTGCCCGCATCGCGCGATGGCGCATCCCAAGTAACGGCCTTTCTGCGTGGACGTTTATGGCGTGCAATCAACTGGTCTCAGGGTGTTCGGGACACATTCTCCGAAGCCGGTGCCACACTGAATGGCGCCTTCGCCGGTGAGCCTGCTGTCGACCTCGTTGCAGCCGCTGTGCAGCGACGTTGGCAAGAGGTCCATAACGCAGGTACTGAAACGACTCCACTGTTTCGGCCAGTCGACCTGCGTTTTCAGGAGTTCATCCGAAAGGTCGAAGTAGTTTTCCATCCCGATATAGCAGGCCGTGAGCGCGCGCTCGACGAGCTGAGCGATGGACAGCGTTCGCTGTTTCATTTAGCGATGACGGCAGCAACGCTGGATGTCGAGGGCGGTATCGCCGATGACCCGGAGGCGGCTGGATTCCAGCCTGGCGGAGTGCCTCTGCCTGCATTGACGCTCATCGCGGTCGAGGAACCGGAGAACAATCTCGCTCCTTTCTACCTTTCACGCATCGTTCGGCAAATCGAAGATTTAACGAGCGGGAATCGAGCTCAGGCGGTTATTTCTAGTCATTCAGCGAGCATTCTTGCGCGAGTTGATCCGTCGCAAGTCAGGCATTTCCGTCTCGACCCAGCCAGCCGAACTGCCCGGGTTAGGGCTATTAAGTTACCGATCGGTCAGGAGGAAGCATCGAAATTTGTGCGAGAGGCCGTCCGCACCTACCCTGAGCTTTACTTCGCCCGCTTTGCGGTGCTTGGGGAGGGCGCCACCGAAGAAGTGGTGCTGCCACGCCTCGCCGAGGCGATGGGCTTCGACATAGATCGTTCCTTCGTTGCCGTCGTTCCCCTCGGTGGGCGGCACGTCAATCATCTGTGGCGTCTCCTGGCTGATCTCGACATCCCCTACGCGACGCTCCTCGATCTTGATTGGGGGCGTGACGGCGGCGGATGGGGCCGCATCAAGACAGCATGCGCCCAACTTTTAGAAAATGGTGTTTCGCCGCAGGCAATCTTCGCACAGCCAGACCCTGCGGGGCCTGCATCAAATCTGGCTGTCTTTGATACGCACCTAATAACAGACTTCGTCGGTTTGACTAACTGGGCCACTTCATTGCGACGATTCAACGTGTTTTTCTGCTCTCCTCTGGATCTTGATTATTCGATGATGCGTGCCTTTCCTGCTGCGTACCAGGTTCTTGAGCCCGGTCGACTGGGGCCGTCGCAACGGGGTGACCCACGTACGGCGGTGCTGGGCGACGAAGGTCAAGGCTACCTCTATGGTGCAGACCAAGATCAACTCTTGCGATGGTATCGCTATCTTTTCCTTGGGCGTGGTAAGCCCAGCACGCACGTCCGTGTTCTTAGTGCGCAGACATCCCAGGATTTAACAGCAGGCGCTCCAGAGGAGTTGCGGGCGATTCTGACATCCATTGCTGCCCGTCTAGCGCCACCTGTACCACCCGCACCGCCAGTGCTTTGATCATGCCAATCATCCGATCACAAGATTGGCGACCACGAGGTATAGATGACCTTGAGCCTGACGCGTGGCGCGCATTGCGCCAAGCCGGCTCGACCTGCGTTATAGCCGGTCCGGGCGCAGGAAAGACCGAGTTTCTCGCACAACGCGCCGTTTACCTACTCGAAACGGGGTTATGCCCAGCGCCTTATCGCGTCCTGGCAATCTCCTTCAAGAGCGATGCGGCAGAAAATCTCGCCACACGGGTTCGCAAGCGGTGTCCGGCTGAACTGGCTAACCGCTTTACTTCGCTCACCTTCGACGCCTTCGCCAAAGGCTTGGTTGATCGGTTCTTGTCAGCTATTCCCGCTCACTGGTGTCCGACCCGTCCATACGACCTCGTATTCCCCACTCGTCGGCAGAAAGAGGGGTTCTTGAACCTTTCCAGCAACACTGCTCCCCCGCAATGGCGGACTGAGATCGCGGGCTTTCACGCTGAAAGTTTTGAAGCTCGCCATGTCGGTGCCTACCGTCTCCCTATCACGCAACAAGCGCCGCAATCGGGTGCGGAGTTCATCATCCAGCGCTGGTTGGCAGGACAGCTAGCAACGCAGCCCCGGTCCACCCTCACATTTGTAATCATCAATCGATTAGCTGAATTGCTCTTGCGTTCCTGCCCGCACATACGGCGCGCACTCCAGTTGACCTATCCGTTCGTCTTTGTGGATGAATTTCAGGACACAACCTTCGCGCAGTACGACTTCCTGCTCTCGGCATTTAGCGGCGGCGAAATTGCTGTGACGGCGGTCGGAGATGACAAACAACGCATAATGACTTGGGCTGGTGCACGAACCGATGCCTTTGAGCGGTTTGCGATAGATTTTGCTGCTACTCGCATTCAGCTACTTTTCAATTTCCGATCCTCGCCAGATCTCGTCCGAATCCAGCATGTCGTCGCAAGAGCGCTAGATCCCCATAGCGCGCTCACTGTGGCCCAGGCTGTGCGGCAGGTCGACGGCGATGTCGCCCAGGTTTGGAATATTCCGACGATTTCGCGCGAAGCCGAATACCTTGCGCGGTGGCTCGCGACCGATATGGCAACGCGCGGCCGTGCACCTCGAGATTACGCAATCTTGGTCAAGCAAAAGTCCGACGATGTCGAGGCCGATCTTGCTGCGACGTTTGCCCAAGCGGGCCTACGACTGCGAAATGAAAGCCACTCACTCGGACGTACGACTCTGCAGGATCTACTCTCAGATGAGTTCGCTAGAATTGCGATCGGCTTATTTCGACTCGGTTCAACGCAGCGCGCTCCGGACGCATGGCAAATATGCTCTGCTGCACTCTCGGCAGTGCGAGCGTTAGCGGACGGTGACGACATCACCGAAGCACGCACTGACGCCGAGCTCACAGCCTTCTTGGCGACGATGCGAGCGGAGATGAGAAACACTCCCCCGACGGAGGTGAGTGTCACGACCCTCGTAAACCGAGTACTGGCATTCCTGGATCTCTCAGCAGTAGCGCGAACCTACCTTGAATATTCATCAGGCGATCTGCTCGCAATCATGGTCGAAGCCTTCCAGTTGCATCTCGCCGCTTCGGCGAGGGGGGCTGCGAACTGGACGATCTGTCTGGATGCCTTTGAGGGCCTCGAGCAAATTCCACTGATGACCGTCCACAAGAGCAAGGGACTCGAATACGACACCATTGTCTTCGTCGGCCTTGATGATCATGCTTGGTGGGCACACACACCGGGTAACGCCGAAGGCCTTGCAACTTTTTTCGTGGCACTCACACGCGCCAAGCAGCGCGCGATCTTTGCTTTCTGTCGAGAGCGCGGCCAGCGGCGTCGTGTGGCCGAGCTGTATCAGCTTCTGAGCGACGCTGCCGTTCCCGAGATCACTACAGACTAGTGCCGCGCCTCAAATGGTAGGCGTCATGGTCCAATCCAATCAGTTGGGGGCCAAGGTGCGTAAGTTTGCGTGCGCAACTGGGTGGCATTGTTGATTGCCTGATGCCGTCGTTGTTCTAGAAGTGCCAATAACTCCGGGCTGGTGATACCTAAGGTGGTGAACCGCCTCTGCAGGATGGAGTAAGTATCGGCGAACTGTCCGTTCCATTTGTCGATACAGATCTCAAGGATGGAGGCGAGATGCGGACCATGAAGGTCGATGCCGGGCATACCTTCTTTTAATGCTGCTGTGAATCTCAACAAGGCCCCATCTTCCTTGAACACCTCCCAGAATCCTCGTTGATCCTGTTTCTCTACTAGCCAATCGTCCAACTCGCTAAGATCCCGCAGGATCACCGGCCCCAACACCAGTACTTTTTTCAGCCAACGTTCTCGCGTCTGTGGATCGGGCGCCCGACCCAATAGCAGCTTCCAGCTCTGTGGCAGAGGGTTCCCTGAGCGCGAAGTGACCCGAATCAGAATGTCGAGAATTCGTTCGCTGTCAGAGGTGGCATTTGCCCGGATCAGACGTGTCACGACTTGGTCTGTCTCATGCCAACCTTCGCTGGCCAAATGCTCCCACATGTCATTGAATAAGGCATGCTCTGGTAGGCTCGCAATCAGTTCGAAAACAGGCATCCAAATGTGCGAATTGGCTCTACCGATACCGAGCTGACCCAAAGGACCTCTGACGCCGTAAAATATGTCCATCACCGCCTCAAGTAGTGGCAGTGGCAGCTGTTCTACAAGCTGTTTTGGTGAGGAATCGACCGTCAATCCCGAAGGAAGAATCTGGTGCAGTACAGAAGACGGGGTTTGACTTAGCATCAGCAACGCCGCAGATATCCATCGGCTGTCCGGGCGTGGTTCGAGACAAACTTTCATAAGCTTCTGATGCTCAACATCTGTCAGCTGCTCAACGTGGTGTATCAAGTCTGCAGTGAACGCCAGTACCGCTCCCGAGTCCTTGAAGGCGAGCAGGTGTTCAATGCGCGACTTTCTCAGCTCTGGATGCATCCTTGTGGCATGCATCAAAATCTCGACAACACCTAGGGCAAAGTCTGCAGGAATACGCTGATCGTGAAGCATGCGCTCGAGCCAACCGGTCCAGGCATCGCAGATGTCGATCATCTCGGCAGGTTGCAGATATTTTGTTGACTGAAGACAAACATCGTGGAGCCGAGCGTCAACGATTGGTGCGTTGTGTGGGAGCGAGCTCAATGCAATCGGCATCAGCGTGGCAAAGATCCGCCAGGGAGTCTGCTTTCCCGTGTGCTCCACACGACCGAATAGCAGCAACTTCGCGATGACGACTGTTGCTGCGCTGGGGACGCCAACTTGTCTTGCCAAGCCTTCCAGAATTAGCGTTCGCCGCGGTTCTGTCCATTGGTTCCAGCCTTTAACCGTTCCTTTAAGAGCTGCAAGCGCTACCAGTGGATGGTCCTCGCGGAAAATGCGCAGTATGACCTCGTCGTCGTCCGCTCGCGGAAACTGCAGCCACAGTTCGACTGCTTCCGCGCGAATTACGGCCTCATTGAAACTAAGCAAACGGCCCATGCTGCCTAAGGTCATGGTTTCCAGGTTGTCTTTGTAATAACTGAGCACTCGAGCTGCCTGCTCAGGCGTTGGTAACGGGCTGTCCTTAGCTCCCCATAGGTCTAGCTCTCCCTCGTCCAGTGACGGCTTCGCTCCCCAGTTCCCAAGGTTACGAAACCCCTGTCCGGCCTCGTCTGACAGGCGCGCCTCACCGTTACGCCATTCCATGTCATCGAGGGTCAAGTAACTGACTGCTGACACCCACTGAGGTAGCCGATGGCGTACATCAGCCTGAAGTACGCTCAGGTGGCGAAGTAGAAAGTTGAAACAAAGGTCACGAGTCGAAGGAAAGACCGATTTCAATCCACGCTCGGCGTAGTCGACTATTTGCTGGCGAGCCTCAGGCAGTTGAACGAGGCTCTGGAAAACCCAATCGAGGTTACGTGCAGTGGCGCGAGATGTGCTTGGTATCCAACAGAATAAGCCTTGGGCAATCACTTTGGTGACCCGGTCGACGTTGAACGAATTGACGTCGTCGAGACTAGCCTCTGCAGCCGAGCGATAAAACGGGTGACTGAACGCAATATTTTTTTGTGCAACTACCTCAATGATCCTCTTACTGGCCAGCGAGGCGAGTTGTGCCTCTTTGTCCCTGTCTTGAGGAATGGATGGCATTGCAAGTTGCTCTAACGGAATACCGAAAAGATCATCGAACAGTGAACCTGCGGCTAAGATCGCGGCTTCTGAGTCCTCGTTTTGTTTGTCCACCAAAACGGCCAGCATCTGTGACGAAATCGGCTCGCTGACACTGGAGGCGACAGACATTCCCAATAGGATGCTGCTAAACCCTTGCTCCGTGAGAGCGTGTCCGAGGCTAGCTGCATCGACCCTCGCGAAACGGTATAGGTTGTCCAGGTCACAGCCTCCCTCATACTCGTAATGGTGGCTGGCCAAGTGGAGCAAGCAACCGGGCTCTAAATCCAAGGCCCCTTGGTCAACAGCATTTTGCACGTATGAGCGAATGGGATCGGGGACTTGCTCCGTAGATGCAAACTGACTCCACAGCTGTCCCTTGAAAAGGCTGCCGGACTGGCCCAGATCCCACCATTGGTGACCTGCCGTTTTCAGAAGATTCAAGTTCGCTTTGCGACTGGCGGTCAGCAGATGGTTTTCCACTTGGGCGACGATCAGTTTTCGCCGAGTTCCTCGGCTTAACTCGATTGTCAGTTGCTCGAGTCGACGAAGGACCCTTACCGGCTCGACCACCGAATGCGTTCCACCGAGAGGGTCGTCCAATACCACCA
The DNA here is from genome assembly GCF_055408445.1 of Pseudomonas sp. B414. Taxonomy (NCBI): domain Bacteria; kingdom Pseudomonadati; phylum Pseudomonadota; class Gammaproteobacteria; order Pseudomonadales; family Pseudomonadaceae; genus Pseudomonas; species Pseudomonas sp. B414. The sequence goes on from NZ_JBUZTQ010000010.1 coordinate 36,783, forward strand.
ACCGACTCGCTGTACCTGGTTGCGATAGAAATCGTTCTGCGTCGTCGATATCAGAGTACCGTCGTACTTCATACCCGAGCTGCTCGAACTCTGCAGCGACCCAGCGCGCAGAAGAGGTTTTACCGACTCGTGGCAAGCCCGAAAGCAGCAGTACGCCATGACGAGACAAGTGAGTGAACCATGCCTGCTCCTGGCCACGTGCGACATAGTCCGTGGGGCGGATGCTCAGGGGAGCAATGGTGTTGAGCAATGCGCGTACTTTTGGGAATGAGTCGATCAGGTGGGTAAGGCTTTTCGATGCGCTAACGATCTCCCGTAGCTCAAGAATAACCTGGTCAATTCGATCATCAGGGACACGCCAAGACCGCCTCAAATGTTCGGAGCAGCTCGCTAGCAAAGAGTTGTTGCTCACCCGTTCAAGGATGATCAGCCGTTGAAAGGCATCGCGTATTTCCGATGTTGAAAGCTTCCCGGCCAGCGTCAGGCAGTGATTCTTGCGCTTGATTGCCAAGTCCTTATCGTCCTCATGGGGCGAAGAACAGCTGGACCATACATCAATGAATGCCTGGGCATCCGTCACCTTGATCGGCTTTCCGTGACTGGCGCCCAACCAATCAGGTGCCACGGAATAAAGCGCCGTCTGATCATCGCAACGACCGGAGACTATGAACAGCACGGTAAGCTCTGGGTCGTCCAATAAACGCTCGAGCAAGGTGCCGTTACTTTTCCGTGGTGGGCAATGAGCCAGATATTTGGCAATGTCCAACAGCTTGACCGGTAGCTCCGACCCTTTGATTTGGATTTCTACCCGGCGGCCTGTTGCTGTGCCATCAAATCGGATCTCCCCGTCCTCTCCACCCAGAGGTTCGACGTAAAAGTTCGCTTGAGTTTTGTTTTCGAAGCGCAACATCATTTCCAGGCAGGCCAAATCCTGAAAGTTGAACTTCTCGGGTGCAGTGATGGCGATGGTCATGGAGATGGTTTACCGACGAAAAGTCTGAACAGTGACAACGTCACGGTTGTCGCGGGAGCGATTTTGATCGCTACAGAGCATACAAGTCGGTGGGCGGACTTGAAACCCGAGATGGGGTCTCTTCCTGCAAAACATTTAGGTCGTCTGTCAAGATCATCATATCTCTTCTAACGATTGCTCTTGCCGTGCCGGTGATCTGCATCCTGACGTGGTACCTCACCAAGAGTACTTCCGGATTTATCACCCAGCGTCTTGGATAACGAAGGCGTCGATGAGGCAGTCTCGCGCTTCGACCCGAAATGAGATCCTTGGGGGATTTAAGCTTTCTCAATTTTAAGAAAGGGATTATCGGGTGGTATCCATTCAAAAAATAGCTTCGGTTCCTCAATCAGATATCCCTTCAAAGTGGCTGTTTTCCTGGGGCCGTGCACTTGGCACGTCCAGATATTCAGACCGTCCTCACGCTTCCTGTGGATCTTCAGTTTTTCAAACTGCTTCTGTACCCAGCGCCATTTTTCAGTTTCTTGATCGGCCCCCTGTGAGATACCAGGAAACTCCTGCGCGTAGCGTTGGAAGAGGCCAGGTGTGACCAGTAATACGCTGCCACTCACCGTGTGGATTTTGGCCTTGCTGTCATTGATGATCAGCTTATGGCTGAGGATGCCTTCCTTGAGCCAATTCAGGAATGCCTGACCAGGGTTGTCCGATGGGGGATTTGAGATTTCGAGGGTGCCTGCTGACGATGCGTTGCTGGCCTCAGGCTCTTCCAGCTCGAACATATCCAACAACGTTCCGAGATAGTCAGCGTCTTCTATCGCCCTGGGATCTGCCAGCGAAGAGCTTTGACGCGATCCTGTACTGACAGTCTCGGGCGCTGCTGGTGATGCCGGAGTGTCAGTCGGGTGGTCATCGAGTGCCACGCTCACCGTTCCGCTGAAAGTTTCGGGGCGGTCTTCGCTTCCCCAGATTAATGCCGGCTGAAGCCTTAGAAAGGTGAAGCTCTGCTGCCAGTTTCCCTGTGCCACGAGCGCGGTCCAGATGGCTTTGCCTTCGGGGGTAGACTCGACCAGCCCATGCGATTGTAGTTCGTCGAACACCGCGATGTTGGATGAGGGAATGCCCTCTATCGCTTGCGACAGCAGATAGGCTCGCAGCTTGTCCGTGACCGTCTTGCTGACCAGCCAGAGTGCGTCCTGGGTCAGCCATCCCGCGGCACCCGGCTGGTTGAGTTTCAGCTCGTGCTGAACCAGATGACGCAGTCCGCTGATCAAGTGATGTTGCAGCGAATGAATCGGCGCTTGCAGCGCCTTGCTCGGGTTACCACCGATGTTCTGTGCGGTGGAAACTCGGTCGGCCTGCATCACCAACTCACCGAGCACGCCGGCACGTTCGTACTGGCCCGCCAGGACATACAGCAGACTGGCCCACAGTGGCGGAAATCCACTGAGCCAATCGAGGATTGGGCGGTCGAGAATTTGGGTGTAGAGCAAGCCTGCGGCGGCGCCGTGCAGGTGGTAGTCACGACCCTTGATGTAACGAAAACGGTAGGGCTGATCCAGGGAGCCCTGCCAAGGATGCCAAACACGGCCATCCTGGCGTTCGACCAGCAGGTCCACGGCGATCTTGCCGATGTCATGCAGCAGGGCGCCATAGGCGATGCCAGCCGACCAGGCATCGGTCTGGGCGGCTTGGTCTTCGGGCGCGGCGCCGGTGGGAAGCAGATACGACTGACGCAGTTTCAAACTGCAAGCGACCAGCTCCAGGCCATGGTCGAGCATGCCACCGAGATACGCATGGTGGTGCGTCTCGCTGGCCGGGAGTTGCTGGACCTGTTCGGCGTAGCGATGGATCGGATTTAAGTAGAGCTGGGTGAATTGGACGTGGGAGAGGGCGGTGTATTGCCAGATGCGATCGAGTAACTGACGGCGGTGCTCCACTGCTAAGAGGGTATGGGCTGACTCGATGGACAGGTAACCTTCGGCGACGTTGACGGTCGGTGGCGGAGGGGGCTTCTGCCTTTTGTGGCGAAACAGACTGAGCATCGTGACCTCCGGAAGTGGCTGGGTCATCGGCCTTTTAGCCTTTTCGGATAGCGCTCTTACCCTTGAGTGCCCATTCCCTTCCAACCCTTACCCGTCCTTTTGGCTCGTGTCCCTTTCTGCGGCAATCGGAATATTGATACTGCTGGATATCGTTTTGTTGGGGGCTAGTACGGCAAAGAAAAGAGTCGGTACACTGCGGTGCATATTTTTTGGGCCTTACCATGAACCTCACTGACGCTACGCTCGTGCTGCTGCTCGCGGCACGTATCCATGGGACCGACGAAGCCGTCAGGGCCTCGGCGAAGAGCGTGGTCAAGAAGTTGCCGCGCAGTAAGCGCGATCTGATCTACAAGGTGATCGACAGCCAGAGTCCCCTCGAGCTGGTGGATTTTCTGGCGCAGAACCTGGATGCGGATTGACATGCTGCGGGTGTGCGCCCCTCTCTTGTTCATTGCGTGAGGGGCCCAAGGCGTGATGCCTTCTGTTTTCTGGAAACAGAAAAAAGGGCTCAACTCGCGTTGGGCCCTGTGAAGCGATTGCAGCGGTGAGGTAACGATTAAGCTCCATCGTTCATGCATAGCGAATCAACTAGGACCGCTTGCTTCAGTTGCTGCTCCAGGTTGAGCACATACTCCGATGCGCTTCGGGCGTGACCACTGGCGCGAAAGATCGCGCGTTTGTCAGCCTTGAGCAGGCCGAGCCAGGAGTCGATGTAGCCCTCGTGCCGCAGCTCCCCCCGTATACCGGCGTAGGCACATAAAAAAGCAGCGCCCATCTCGGCGATCAACTCCTCAAACACGTAGCCTGGCGAGCCGAAAGGACAGGATGACGTCACACCCTCGCGTTGCAACCGAGAGTGATGCCCAGTCCAGTGCGTCAGCTCGTGAAGTGCAGTGGCGTAGTATCCACCCTCGTCTTGAAACTGCGCTTTTGTCGGCAGATGGATGAGATCCCTGATCGGGTGGTAAAAGGCTTCGTTGGCAGATCGATGAACGATGTGTGCACCCGAACTTAACAGCAGATTTTCCGCAGCGCTGTTGGGCTGGAAGGGATCACTCTGTTCCGTCTCGAGCAGGGTTTCATTGAGCATTTCGAGCCCCTCCGTTTGCTCGATGTTGAACAGGAAATGCGTCCGGAGAATGCCAAAGTGAGTGACCTTGAGCTGACCGTTTTCATCGAGTACGGGTTGGCCTGACTCGCTTTGCTCCTCACGCTCCATCGGCTTGTAGAGCACCGCCAGGGTACTGTGCTCACCCTTACGGATGTGCCCACCGGTTTTTTTGGCTTGGTTGAAGGTCAGCCAACGATCTTGAGTGAATCCCTGCAACCTGGCCTCGGCCCAAAGCAACGGTAAATTGATGCCCGAGTAGGGACGACGCGTGATGGCATTGATGGGGTAGGGTTGATGACCGATGTAAGCTGAGCCACTTGAGGACCAGGGTTTGATCCAGGGGGCAACGCCTTGGTCCAAAGCGGCAACGATCTTGTCAGTCACGTCTTGGTAGATATCGCGCATGGCATTTTCCTCGAGAGAAAACGAAGGAACGCCTTACCCGTCGGGGAGGGTTCCCCGATTGGGTGTGGGTGGATTGATGCAGGTCTTGCATGCCGTCTGAGTGTGGATCTGAGCGTCGAGTACAGTCGTGTGCACTCAGCGCTGGTGCTCTCCTACAAGAGCGATCAGCAATGCGCCAGGCTGGTCCGGCTCTTGGAGTAGGCTGAGACTCAATTGCAGCAACGGATCATGGTCTAAGTGATCTGTTGGTTGAATGTGTACTACCTCGAACAGTACATAGGGCTCGTGTGGAGAGGCGAGGTGAGCCTCGAAGGCTGCGCGCAATACGTGGCTCAGCCGATCGACCTTCAGCTTCTCAGCGTGATCTGAACACTCGAGCAGTACTGCGCGTTGCCACGCGCCAGGAGTGAACACGATGGGCAACCGAAGGGTGTTCAGTGTTTCCGGTGTAAGTAAGTCGGGCATGGTATGTCTCCGTTGAATACGCGAAGAAACCTGTCCCGTGCGGGGAAAGATTTCCCCGCAGTGGGTTGAAGAAAATCAAGAGGGCTTACCTCACGAGCAGCGCTCGAAAGGCGCTCAGAAGAGCAGTAGGCGTTCATCACCGTAGAAACGGTCACCGTGCGAGCCACCGAACGCTAATCGCACTTGGGGAGAACCATCACCGAAGTGAACGTAGCCTTGAAGGCTCTGGCTACCTGGGAAGGTGCTGTCGATAACAGCGATCCATACCTTGTATTTAGCCGGACGATTTGTATGGGTCAATGACTGTAGAGACGCTGTTTCACGGAGCTTGTCTTCTGTCTTCCAGTGAAGATTTTTCGGCTGGGGCAAACTGATAAACGGTCAGGCACGGGCCGATTTCAGTAGTACGCTATTACTCCTGTCTCAATCATGAAAACGCTCAGAAGAGGGCGAGAACATGCAGACGCAGAATCCCGTTCAAGTTTCCCGTGCCCACCGCTGGGTCTACACATGTGGCATGTCGGTAAAGCGTGGTTACCGTAAGTTGAAAACGTTTGAGTACCGCGTGGTTGAGCGTGCGGTGACGGCAGGTATGCCCGCAGGTAAATTACTTGTTCGCGGGAGTTTTTTGATTGCCAAACTGGCATTGATCGGAGGATTGCTTTTTGTCAGTGCTTGGATGGTTACTTTCATTGTGATGATGCTGGCTGTCACTACTTTGCTATGGCTCAGAGTTTTTATTGGTGCCGATCAACAAGAGAAAAATCCAGGGCCAGACTACCTAGGTGCTGACCTCTACATCGGTGACTTCGACGACAATGGGCATTATATAGGCGACAGCAAGTCATCTAATTGAGCGCTTAGCAGCACCCAATATTTGATCCGCACCTTTGCTCGCTGAGTCACTTGCAGCTTTGCTACCGTTCGCCAACATACCTTGAATCCCGTTGCCGACTGAATATCCTGCCCAGCTCATGGCTCCTAGAAATAGCATCGGCAGCACGATGAACATCGCCCCCATCACATACTCAATTACCTGCGCCGTGACAGTCCCATCCATAAACCCGGATGTGGGCAGCGATAACAGCACTTGATTGGAAGCCGAAACTTGGTTGTACAAGGTATCGAGCATGCTGGAGTCGACCCAGCGCGCCAGCTCCCACCAGAAGGTCAGCATGTGTAAGGTGAACAGTGCGAACGTCACTGTCATGACGGTCTTCAACTGATAGGTACTGACCAGCAGGATCAACGGCAAGCTGATGATGACGCCCATGATGAGGAAGGCCTGCACCATTGGCAGAGCGGCGCGTAGTGCATTCATTGCCGGGAAGTTGCTGAAGGAGCCGAGGGCCAATCCGGTATTGGTGGCCAGGTTATTAAGCCCCTGATTGATCGAGCCGCCACGAGCGCTGGAACCATAGTCCTGGTACACCTGTCCGGGCGACATGGACATCGATTGCTGGCGCGGGCTGACCAACTCACGGAGGGTGGCATCCTCTATCTCGTTGCCCGAACGGCCAGTCAACCAACCGTTCAACTGAGTCAGCAGCGAAGGATCGACCTGCTCGATCAAGCGCCCGCGCAAGCCGACACCGCTGTCGCTCCACCACTGCTTGCAGGTGGGGTAGCCCGCGCCATTCTCTAACCGAGGCAAGGAAACATCGCGGTTTTCATCATAGGGCCAGTTGACGCGCGGCCTGCGTGAACGATCCGTATCGTAGTAGCCGGGCGTATCGAGAAAAAAGTTTGAGCCGATCCAGGACGCGTCGTGACTTTGTGCCTTGTCCAACTGCGGACGGTTGGTGAACAGCCGAGAGCGGGAATAGCCATAGCAGTCGCGGGTGAAGTCGGCGACTTCCTGCAGCAGTACCTGGTTGTCGATGCGCGAACTGTCGATCTCCATGCGCATCTGCCGGATATCCGGTGCGCAAGGGATAGACGCAGTCACGCCTTTGCTCAAGGCATGCACCAGAAACCACCAGATCGGCACATTGGCGGAGCGTTCGCCGATAGTATTGAAGGTCGTCCCCCAGGCGGTTTCCGTCGGTTTGGCCACACTCACGCCGCAGCGCTGACTCGCCGCATCATCGAACGCCATCGATGCGAGGCTCAACGGAAAGACCGGCGCGCAACCGAACAACACGACTATGTAGGCCAACCACAATCGGTTCTCGATCCGCGGCACCGAGAGCAGTCCCTTGTTGCCTTCATCCGCGCCTTGCTGACGGGCAGACAACCACTCCTGCAAGATGATTGCACCAAAGGGCGCAGCGAATAGCCCGGTGTCGGACAGGACGCTCCAGAGGCCGTTGTTGATGATCCAGGCCAGCAGGGAGAGGTAAAACTCCAGGTAGCTGTTGGTGCTCATAAGCATGGGGGTGACCTCACAGTCGGGTGAGTTCGACGCAGGTAAAGAGCACGAACCCTAATGCCCCTATGCGTTGCACGCGTAGTCGATCCTGTGGTCGATGTCGGTAGCGTCGAAGCAGGTTCCACCAGAGGGCAAAGAGGGCGCCGTAAAGTAGGGTGCGCCACCCCCGCAGATAAGGTCGTGCGGATTCGAATGCCTGCTGCCAGGCCTCGAAACTACCCAGCGCAGTGCAGCCGATCCAGGCGACCAGTGCGGCGGTCAGGATCATCACCGCGGCAATCCCCAGACTCGAAAGCAAAGTGAATAGCGGTGAGCGTTTCACAGCTCACTTGCGCCTGGCGTCAGCATTATTCAGTCGACCGGGCTCGGGGTCGCCTTGCTCGACGGTGCGCGAAGCATCAGCACCGCCGGCATGCCGATCGAGCACCAGGCTGGCGGTGTTGGTGGCCAACATCTGCCGGACCTGCAGTTCGGTTTGCAGCAGGCGTATTTCGCGCTCCAGAGCGTCCATGTTTTTCGTCAAGGCGGTTTGGGCCGGCTTGGCGGAAGCAATGTTCGGTTCGTGACTGCCCGCCAGTAACGTGCGCAGTAGCAGCAGTGCCTTATCGAGTACGCTGGATAGGGCCGTCTCGCTGGCCAGGCGTCTCGCCAGCAGATCCTGGTCGGGATCGTCGCGCAAGGCTTCGATCACGCCACGGGTCACCGGCAGCATTGGGCTCGAGGCTTTAGCCAGGTTGTCAGGGGTAGGCGACAGTGAACCGGACAGCAGCCCTTGCAGGCCCTTGAGACCTTCGCTGTAGGCCTCCTGGATTAGCGGCGTCAATCCGCTGCCCGCGGTTGCACGCAGGGTTTCGCAGCTGTCGCAGGTCGAGACTTCGCTCTCGCCCAGCACGCGAACGGCCCATTCGGATTCCTCCTGGGGCGAGGTCCATGTCTGGCAAATAGCCCCACCCAGGCAATCGCCGCTACTGATTGAGGCACTGTCATCCACCGACCGGTTATGCAGCAGGTTATAGCCTGCGCGCACTACGTCGGCGGTCACTCGGATGGGTGTCTGCCCGCTACCTCCAGCCTTCTGGCCGCCGACCCAGGACACCCCATTGTTGCCGTTATGGGTCTCGGTGTTTTTTACCGCCGCCACCGCATCACCGCCGGTTTGCTCCAGATTGCCCTGCATTTCCTCGTTCTTGGCCAGCGCACCCCAGCCGGCTTGACCGACCTTGTCCGCCATCTTCTCGGCCATGGCTTGGCAGGTCAGTTTGGAGCGATCGAAGTCGATACGCCCTTGCATCACCCCGTTACTCAACAACTCGTAGAGGCCGGGGTTGGCGCGCTGGATGATCAACGCCGGCAGCGACATCACCGCTTGGGTCGCGTTCTGCACGATGCTGCCCATGATCTGCTGGAAACCTTCGGTGGCGCCGTTCAGCTGGTTTTGCAGGGTGTTGGTGAGGCTCATGTTTCCGCACATCATGTTTGCTCGCCAAGAGCCACCGACGCCGAGACCGCTGGGTCGGTAGAGCGAGCTTGGTGAGCCGACTGCCGAACCGCCACCGATGGTGTACATCACCCGGTCATCGAGCACTTCGCCTTGAGTGCCCAGGCGGTAATCGCCCTCGGCGGCGTGGACATGGAGGACAACGGTCAGCAGTCCGTAGAGCAACAGACTCACCACGCCCAACCATGGTCGTGCGAGAAACCGACTCATGACGCACCGCCTTCGAAGTCGATGCTGAACAGAAAGGTGTGCCCCTCGCGCTTGCAGCAGGTGTAGGGACGCCACAACGACCAGGCGTAGCCGCCATCCGCACTCTGTACCGGATCACTGGGGAAGATGGCGCATGTCGGTTGAACCTGAGGGTAGAGCAATTGCCATTTGTGGGTCGAAGCGTCGTTTTCAACGATCGGGCCGGGTGGCCAGTAGCCGTCGCGTTTGGCGGGCGTGAGTGGTAAGTACACATGCGGCTGCCAGTTGCGGGTAATCACATCGCCCGCCCGTTGCGCCATGACTGCGGCCGCCTTGAAATCGTCGGGCTGTACCAGAAAGCCTTGGCGGGGATAGACGTTGCCCCACATGTTTCCCGAAGCCTGACGACCGATTTCTCGTATCCCCGGCATGAGAGCTTCGGGGTAAAAGCTTTCCGGGATGCCATGGCGCCACGCCAGCGAGTCCAAGGTGCTCAGGTAGTAGGGTATGAAAGCAGTTGCACCACTGGCGCAGGCATAGCCAGATTGCGAAGCCAGTTGCGTTGCGATCCAGCCACCGGGGTGGCCGATGCCATCGACGTTCTTGAAGCGGGGCAGGTTGTCGCGGTGAGTGTTCGGGGTGATTAGGTTGCCGCCACCTTCCGCACCGCTGATGGGATAGGAGAGGGTGGCCATTTCGGTCCAGGAGTTATTGCCGGTGGTGGCGTAGCTCGAGACCACCAGCTCAGGAATGAAATGACGAACCTTGGTCGAGGTTTTGACTGTGCAGCCGAAGGGCGTGCAGAGGAGCCAGAAACAAATGCCGACGACCCTATATTCGAGACAATTTGGCGAAAGCACGGAAGACGTGATGCTGCCGGTGTCCAGAGCCATGCTTGGACCGCACGCTAGCAGGACGCTCAGCGCAAAGGGCCGTAGCTTTGTGGGCGGGATTGAGGAGCAGGCAACAAGCATGATCCAAGCTCTCGGTGGTTGGCCTGGGCAGCGTCGGTTACGGATTGAATACTGTCAGCGGTAATTATGAAGGCGGATCTATCGGATTTGTGAGACGTAAGACTATTATTTGACGTGAAGGGAACTGCGCAGGATATCGGCATCCACAAGTAACTGATCTGCGGTAATTTCAAAAATATTGGCGAGCTTGCACAGAACCAACAGCGACGGATTGCCCGTGCATCGTTCGAATTGACTGACGTAGGTGCGATCCACCTCGGCCATGAGCGCGAGCTGCTCTTGGGTAAGGTTTTTCACGCGTAGCATCAAGCGGATGTTTTCCGCCAGCTGCAGACGAAGCTGTTCGTAGTCTTGAGTCATGCGCGCAAATTGCGCCTTGAGGGACTCTCAATCCACGGGATATAGCCAATACATTGGTATTGATCTAGGCCATTTGATGCTCATTCCTGTTATCAAGCGTTCATTTGGTGTCGTTAAGCTTTTCGAAGCTGGGCCCAGCGTCTAACAAAAAATCAGAAATCTAGGGTGTGTATGGACGAAAACTACATTTCAATTCCGGCGGCGGATGGTAGCCCAAATCTTCTGACACCTTGGGGCAGCGAGTTTGCGCCGATGATCGAACGTGGGGTGCAATGCGCTCAGGCTTGGCTTGATACGTCCGGCGAGATTCCACTGTGGTGGGAGCTGGCGCAAACCCGCAAGACCTTTCCTGTCGGTGACTGCCAAGATGCATTCGAAGCCGGGTTCTTGTTGAGCATCCAGCAGCGGCTTGGAGGCGCACAGAGGTGATTCACTACTCGCAGGCTGAGTCGATGTGCATTGGCACTGTCACAAGGACAGCAATTTGAATCTCTGGAGGCTTTGAAGCTTTGTGCTTTTGCCCCGTCGTTGTAAGACCTCGATCGAACCTCGGCGAGATAGACCAATGGCGGCAATACATAACTATCCAGGCACACAGCTCCCCTAACACTTTCACTTAAACTCTCAATTTTGACCTTAGGCACCGATCATCAATGGGAGCTACTTTCACACTTCGGAACAGGGTTCTGTTGTGCATTGGAGTTTACGGCCTTTCAACACAAACTCGAGGGTTCGAAACTGCGTTGGGCAACACAAGCCGTCATTATCAGCATGCATCATCAGTTGCACGACGACACTCTCACCCTGAATAGATACGCTACGAATCTCTACCCTATCCCCCAAGACGTAAGCTTTCCCGTAAGCCCTTGCATTTCCTCTGTCATTGAAAACGGTGGCAAGGTAGTAGTAAATCCCACTGCCTCCTTCCGATGCCTGCAACACAGCGATGGCATCACCGTTACCGTCGCCATTAATATCGCCAAACGCATGGTCTACTAAATAAACGGCTATATCTTTATCGGGCAAATCACGTCCGGTGTCAGGAGCAAACTCACGCTTTCCGCCTTGCAACGTAATGAAATCGTCGTCAATTCTATACGTAAGATTTTTCAATACCTCCATCGAAATCGGAGGGTAGGTGATTGCGCCTGGTGGCTGGGCGCCAAAGCTTGCAATTGATACATATACCCAAGCCGCGATGCTTGAGAGCCCTAGGGTCAAAAAAGTGAACGCCGTGAACATGACGATCCAAAAGTTTTGTTTCTTTGTGAGGTTCGGAAAGATGACCTTTGCAATGATGTCACGGCCAACGCAAAGGGCCGCTCCAATAGCTAGTCCTGCCGGTGCTGCAATTGGTGCGACTGATTTGATTAGGTCGAGTGTAATTGTTGAAGACATAGGGGATGGCAGTGCCTAGCTATCGAGTTGATGCGGTGTGCTTGAGACTCCGCGTAGTTTGATGTTCAAGAAAGACTCTGCCGAACCACCCCTACTAGGTGTTTCACGGCCTATAGACAAGGCTCCTATCGCCCTGAGAGGGTGGCCAAGGGCCACTTGAGTATGCAAGATGCGCTAACTTGCATTGTCCAGTCAAGTTGCAAGAAAGGCAGGAGGATGCGTAAACAGATGTCCTACACAGGTTCTATTCCTCGCGCTCTATCGATCCGTTCAGCTACCCGGTAGGCCGCTTCCAACTCTGAGCAGCCGTTCTCCTGCATCAGTGTCCAGCGCTCGGCTTTTTCCTCGGGCTCCGTCATGGCCAGGGCGAGATAAAGGCTGGGCGGCACGGCCCGAAACAGCGTTTCGATCTTTTTCGACAGCACGACCCCCTCAGTGTATTTCCCCGGCTCCTTACTGGAGGAGAGCAACAAGGCTTTCTGTGCCAGCGTGAGCTTCTTGAACCGTGCGATTTCCTCAATCTCCGCGGGCGGCATGTTCAAACAAATCCACCATTCGATCATGTTGAGCATGGTCTGCGCAGCAGTGGGAAAGTCGGCAAGGTTTTGCGTCGCCAGCCAGAACCAAGCGCCGAGCTTGCGCCACATCTTCGTGCCCTTGACCACGAAGGGCGCCAGCAGCGGGTTTTTGGTGATGATATGGCCCTCGTCGGTGACCATGATGATCGGTCGCCCCAGGTATTGGTCGCGCTCGGCAAGGTTGTTCACGGTGTTCATCAGGCTGATGTAGCTGATGGACATCTGTGCCTCATAGCCTTCGCGAGCGTAAGTGGCCAAGTCGACAATGGTCACATCGCTCTCGGGCCAAGGTGTGCCCTCGCGATCGAACAACTCACCCTCGAAACCCTGACAAAACAGGTCAATGGACTCGCCCATTTCCTGGGCACGCTCACGACGCTTCTCCGGTAAGTGCGGGTCAGCAGCGACGCGCAGCAAGGCGTCGCGCACGTCGCGAGTCAGCACCTGGCGGCCCGCCGTGACGCAGGTCTGCGCCGCATCCAGGATGCACTCGCGGATCAGGCTGCGGTCGGCTCGACTCAGGCGGGCTTCTTCCTTGGCCTCGCCGCCGGTGATCATCAGCCGGGCGGTGATTTCCAATTCGCCGAGAATGTCGCGCTGGTCTTCGCGACTGGTTACCACCTCATCGTCCAGCTCATCGATCGACAGACTCGCCACCTGATCCGGCTGCTCGACCAGGCGCCTAGCATCAGTAAAGGGAGCGAGACTGACCGAAGCGCCAGGTTTCAATTGGACCTTATTGACCGACAGGCCCTGTGTCGCGAAGTAGTCGCCCTGCAAGCCGAATGAGTTACCGGCCTCGACGATAAACAGGCGAGGGCGGTACACCGCCATGACCTGCATCAGCAGGGTGACCAGGGTCGCCGACTTGCCGGCACCGGTGGGGCCGAACAACAGCAGATGACCGTTCATAGCCCGATCCAGGCGTGACAGAGGGTCGAAACTCAATGGCGAACCGCCACGATTGAACAGGGTGATACCCGGATGTCCTGTTCCTGTGCTGCGGCCCCACACCGGAACCAGGTTCGCCAGGTGCTGGGCGAATATCAGGCGCGTGTACCAGTTGCGCGTGTCTCGGGCCGGGTTGTAAGCCATCGGCAACCAACGCAGATAGCTGTTGCAGGCTGCGACTTCATCGCCTTCACGTACCGGTTGCAGCCCCGCGCCCAACAGCGCGTTGGCCAGGCTGACGGAGCGCTGGTGCAATTGCTGTTCATCGTGACCGCGCACGTAAAACGCCAGGGTTCCCCGATACAGCTTGTGCTGGCGGCCGATGATCGCGCGGGCTTCTTCGACATCCTGACGGGTTTGGGTCGAGGCCAGGTTTTCACCGATGGATTTGCGTGCCAAGCGGTTCAACTGATCCTCGAGCGCATCTTGCGGTTTGACCACCAGGGTCAGACTCATCACCGTGCCTTCAGGCAACTGGTCGAACAGGGCGTTCACCGCGTCACCCTTACGGGTTTCGCCAGTGAGTTGGCCAATCAAAGGTGCCCGCCGCAGCTTGTCCACCACCATGACCCGATGGGGTTGACCATCGAAGTACCAGAGTCCGTGCTGCACATTTGAACGCGGCTCATTGAAAAACAACCGTTCGGCGAAGTCGTGATCGAAAGGTAGTTCCAGCGACTCGCCGTTGCCTGACTCTGGATAGGCCACACGGTGATAGAACTCTTCGGGCGACTCATCGGTGAGCCTGGGTGCTGGATTGAACCAGGGCAACAACCAGGCATACAAATCTCGCCCATCGACTCGCGTTGATTGCACTCCGCACGCCTGCAACGAAGCACCGATACGTTCGCAAGCCTGTTGCAGGGATTGCAACGGGGTGAGTCCCGTCTCTTCAGCGCCAGACTCGAGCCAGCGATAGACCACCAGGCGCACCCGGCGGTTATTGCCTCGCCAGGGTAGGCGTGTCACAACCTTATCCTCAAACAGGCCACCGGGCTTGGCGATGGCCTTTAGATGACGGCGGCTGAGCTCCAAATACGCCTCGGTGAAGGCCGTGCCTCGTGCGCTGTCCTGAATGTAATCGGTAAGCCGGGACAGGTAGGTTGTGAAGTCGTTGTCGTCCTGGCAGAAAAACTGCGCCACCCAAGGCGATTGATCCAGCTCGTCAAAGCTGTCTTGCAGGGCATCCTCAAGGGCATCGCGGGCTGCCATCAGCCAATCAGGTTCGCGCCCTTCGGTGCCAACGGGCAGTAACTCAAACACCGCGCCCACCGAGCGATTGTCATCGAGCAGAAAACACTGCTCGGTGTCGAGGTACTCGACCCACGGCAGGTGATCGGTGAAGCTGGGGTTGTGCGCGTAGAGTGCGGCTTCGTCGGCTAAGGTCGCGCGAGGGCGCAAAGGGGTGCGCCAGCTTTTCCACGCGGGAGTGCCGGTTCGCATCATAAGTCTTCCTGACGTTCACCAGGTAATGCGTACTGCACACGTTGGTAGAACGGAAAGACGGTCGAGTAGCCCGGGACCGGTGCCTGCTCGGTACCACTCAAATGCGGATACACGTACAGCACTAGATCGGGATTGGGCAGGCGAGGGAACAGGTTGCGGATCTCGTTCGCTGCGGTGCGCGTATACGGTTCCTGGAGAGCCGCGGAGACATCTGCCTGAGCCAGCGGGCGGCGTAACTGCTGTCGAGCATCCAGCAGTTGCTGCTGAGTACCTTGCGAACCGGCGCCGTTCCAGATATCCATCATGGTTTGCTCGCCATGGGGCAGCAGCGTGTCTTTGTCGGTGGAACACCCCGTCAGGACCCAGCAGAGCAAGCTAATCCAGGTCAGGCAGGGAAGCATGGTCTTTTTCATGGTGAACGCTCCGGCCCTTGGGCTCGTAGTCGATGGTGATCTCATGGTCGAGGTGCAGTGCGACCTGTGCTGCAGGTGGCACGTACACGGCAGCAAAGGCTTCGCCATACAGTTTGTTGACCCACTCGCGGACGTCGCTGACCCCACCACTGAGAATTGAATTCAGTGCGCTATTGCCACTGCTGCTGGTGACCCCGAAGGCACTGCCGCCCGAACTGATCACGCTGCTGTTGTTCTGCTCATTCCCGAGCAAGGCAGCAACACCCGCGCCGGCTGCAGTGATCAGGCTCTGGCTGCCGAGGTACTGCTGTGCGTTCGAGCGGCGCTCGCCGGCAATGCAAGGAATGCCATACGGATCGGACAGGTAACCGAGCCCACCGCGGATCTTGTCGGTGTTTGAGCTCTGGGTGGTGGAGGCGTTTCGGCTGGCTACCGCCTTCGGCTGAGGCACCGTACGGATGGTGCCATCGGTAAACACAAAGGTGATCGACTCGACCTGTCCGCGTACGCACGACAGGGTCCAATCCCCGGACGCCGTGCCGCTCATCACGGCCCCCGCAATGTCTGGCAGGTCGATGCCGTTGGCGGTCAGGTTCTCCGGACCGACCAGCACCTTGAAGGGATAAGGATCATTCACTGTTCCGTCCACCGGGACTCGGCCGATCATCGCGGTCATGGCGACCGAGCCCATCAGCGTGGCGTTTTCAGGAATGGTGTAGACCGGCTTCGCGCCCTCGGTACGATCAGCGGATCGTGTCAGGTCACGCTCACCCTTGCTGACTGCACGTAGCTGTTTCTGGCTACGATCAATCGCGTTATCTTTCAAGCCTTCCAGCGAGTTGAAGGTGGTAGGCAGACTCAGTGCGGAGGCGGACTTGGTTTTGCCTCGGGCGCCGGTGGGCTGAGCATCCGAAGGTTCAATCCACTGCAGTGCATCATTGGCAGAATGCTGCCCTTCGAACTGAGCACCGTCACCCGGCTCAAGCCCCAATCCGATAGGTATGTCCTTGCCTTTGCCGGTCAGCCCCGACAACTGCTCCTGCAATTGCGTCAGCAGACCACGGGCCTGACGACTGTCTTGTTCTGCTTTGAGTCGGGCCTCGTTGGCTTGGCGTCGGCCTTCGTCGACCTGCTGGGTTACGCTGCCAAGCGCTGTCTGGATACGCGAATCGACGCTGTTTTCCCGCTCGCGCAGGCGGTTGTTCTCCGTCTGCAGCGACTCGTTGTGTTTCTTCAGGCCGAGCATGTCACTGCGCATGGCCTTCACCTGCCCGACCAGCGTGGCGACCGTGTCGCGTGGGGTATCGCCAGCAATGCCGAGCGACTTGGCTTGCTCGGCGGATAACTGAATATTTCCCTGATCAACTGGGTGCTCTGGAGAGGGCGTGCTGCCACCCGCGACCCAGCTTTTCAGGATGATCAGCACCACGCCCAGCAGCGCAGCCGGTACCAGCCATTTGAGCAAGGCGTTAGCGCTCATGGCCGCTACCTTGCGTAACAGATGGGATCAATAGGACCGCTTGTTCGAGGCCGGCACCGAGGGTGACGAGGTAGGTAATCGTGGTGTCTTCAGCATTGCCGACAGGTCCGAGGAAAGCATGCTGGAAGGCCGCGGCGAACAGCTTGGCCTGAAGCCGGCGCGGATCGAGTTGCACCGTCTCTGAACCACGATTGCGCAACTTCACCGCCGTCACCCAGTAATCACCGAGTCTCCAGGCGGCGATGGGCGTGCTGGACACGTTTTCGGTCGGCAGCAGGGTCGGCAGTTCGGTGCGCAGCTTGAGCGGTACGCGGCGTACACCGGGTAGGGATTCTACGGTGCGCAGCGGCGCGTACAGGCTCTGTGCGGCGTAGCGCGTCAAAGCGACCGGGATCGGCGTACGTTCTGGAATAGGTGCGGTGCTCGATTCCGCCTCGGTAGCCTGCACCGGAGCATTCTTGAGAATACGCACGGGCTCCAGCGGTTGATCGCCAGGGGTGGCCGCGATATCCAGGAGGATGATCTCGCCCGTCGTGACCGATTGCAGTTGCAGTCGGGTCGGTGCAATGGCTTCCGACGCTCGCAGGTACAGCGTGCCGCCGGTTGATTGCACGCGCAGCTTGCCCGTCAGGGTTGAGGGCAGGCCGACTCGAACATCCTCATCGATAAAGACCACCCGTTCCTGATTGATCACCAGAGGGACCGCGAGGGGGAGGCGTTCCCAGTGCATCAGTTCGACGGCCTGCGCCACAGCTCCCCATGTAGTCAGTGCGACGGCGAGTCCCAGGGTAGAAATCCGCTTCATGGCTCACCTCCAGGCAGGGAGATTTTTTGGGGAGTGCCCTGATAACAATCCAGTGCCAGCCCCCACTTATTGCGTTCGGCGTCCAGATCAAAACGCACCACGCGCAATGGATACCGCACCACCACCCGTTTCACCGGTTCGGCGGCGTAATATTCATCGGCATTGAGATCGAGCTTGACCAGCCAGCTGTCGCGGTCGAGTTGCTTGACCCTGAGTTCCGGATCCTCGCTGTAGCCTCGGCCCAGAATTTCGTAGACGCCACGCACCCGCTGGCGCAGCTCGCCGGCGGCCTTACGGTACTCATAATCACCGTCGAGAAAGGCCTTGCAGGCGGGGGTCAGGTAGGATTGCAAGCCATAGATGGCGCGGCGATAATCCTGCTCGCCATCCGAGGGCCAGCGGTTGAGTTGGCCAAAGATGTACAGGGCAAAGGCATAGATATTCTCTGGGGGGACATCCCACCACTTACGCGTGCTGCCCGAGCGCAGATCCGGGGGGACATGCACCGTCAGATCGGTCGGTGCCGAGCGCCAGCCATACCAAAGTCCGGCACAGACCAGGGCCAAAATCACTACCGCCAGACGCAGGCTGAAGATGTGGGCCTGTTGGGCATCCACCTTGTTTCGAAATCGGCTCATGGCTGCCACCGGGACAGGGCAGGGCGCAGCCGACGCGAACGGCGAACCGTCCAGGCGCCGGAGTGCAGGATCAGACTTCCGCGACCCAGGCGCCAACGGCTGGCCAGTACCCATTCGAGTTTGCGGTACAACCAGGTCTCTGGCCGGGCCCGTTTGGCCCGACGCAGTAGTGTGCCACCGGCAAATAGCACCACCGCCATGCCTGCGATCATGCTGGTTGGCGCCACGGCAATGGAGACGGTGGCGATCGCCAGAGGAACACCCAGCACCAGGCCGACAAGTGCGCCGGCACCGAGCGCCACCCACATCTCATCATTGGTCAAACCACGCAATACGGCAGGATCACGATTGAGTCGCTCTGGTAGAAAAACCAAAGTGCCGTCGGCAAGGTGTTCGATAGCGTCATTCATGCCAACCTCAAAGAATCGCGGCAGCCTTGGTCAGGAACCAGATGATGATCACCACCAACAGAGCACCGATACCGACCACCGCACCCAAGTCCTTCCAGGTCTTACGCTGGTTTTGCACGTCGGCGTACACGGTCAACGAATGCCAGGCCACCCCCAAGAAAGCGAGCAGGGCAATCAGCAGACCGAGCAGGATGCCGCCGTCGTAGGCGTAGTTTTTGATCGTCTCGATCAACCCGGAACCTTCACCACGTGAAGGAGCTTCCATAGTCGGTAGTTCGGCAAAAGCCAGGCTTGGACCGAGTACTAACAGCAGACCGATCAAGCGCTGGCTAGCGCGATCACGCAGATTGTTTTTCAGGGGGGCAAGGCACTTGAGCATGACGGCGATCTCCGGGGTTAGGACAAGGTGAAGAACATCAGAACCAGCAAGGTGAGCAGCACGCGCGCGGCGCTGCCGCCAAACGCGCCGAAGCGCACACTGCCTGTTGCCCAGCCCCGGTAAGCCGTCCACATCACCCAGGCACACCACAGCAAAACCAGGACGAGAACCAGGGACAGCCAGAGCGTCGAACTGCTCTGCGGTGAGAAGCCGGAGGCGTTTTGAAAGGCAGCGGTCTGCGCGTCGGTCATGCTCATGGCGACGGCTCCGGGGGCGGAGTGTCGAGGCGGTAATCGCCGACCAGCTCACCAGGATCGTGAGGTTGAGCACGCGAGGGCGACAGATAGTTCTGCATTCCTTGGCGAATGCGTTGGATGTCCTGAGACAGGCGGGGATAGTCGAAGCGATAGCGTTCGTTTGGTTCAGAGGTCCTGGCTACCTTAGCTTGCGCCGCAAGGCGCTCAATAGCATCGAGCTGCTGCTGAACTAGGCTGAGCTGTTCGCGCTCATGAGCAGATGCGGCATAGCCGCCGCTATGGAACGTCATCAATATGAGCAGCGTGCAGATTCGGAAAAATGTAGTCGGCATGTGGATAGCCCATTTGGAGATGGGGCCAGCATTCAACTAACGTCCAGAACTCAGCAGTAAGAAACACGAAACACGCAGCGTCATTTTATTTCGATACAGTCTCTGATCGTGTACCGAGTTCGAACATCGTATCGAGAGCTACGAAACGCGGAAAAATGACACGATTGGACCGCAAGTACAGCATTGGTTACTCATGAAAAACGATAAGTAGCCGTTAACGTTTGATTCCGCTAACAACATTGTTAGCGGGGCGCAGATAAGCGCGGACGAAATCAGTTAACGAAGAGTGATTGCAGAGAGTGAACATCCAACAAGCAATTCGGCGGTATCGTATTCGACAGGCCGTGGGCGTCTCCTTGATGGTCTTCGGGGCGCTATTTTATTTGGTTTCATCGTTGATTTTTCTGCACCATCAAGCAGAGATTCTCGCGAGCACAAAAATTTTTGGGCATTTTGGAGGGGTTGTGCAAAATTTAGTAGCCGATGTTTACCAGGCCACATCACCCTACATCGGTTTTGTATGGGAGCACGCGCCTACCCTCAGCCAGGAAAACCCGCTCAGCTATGGAAATTTGCTGTTTTTCGGTTTGCTGGGTGTGATGATTATTGGAAAGCAAATTCTCCTTTCCGCTAGCCAACTCAAGAGGCGTGTTCAGGTTCAACTCGAACGTCTTGAGGAAGCTCAGTGGCGCAACTCGATGCAAAATGGAGCAGCCACCCAACTCAACGCAAATCAGATCGGGCAGATCAATTTTTATCAGCAGTCTATGCCGCCGTCCCCTAGCGGTGATTGGTGGCAGCGGCCATTGGGTATTGTTGGTTTGTCTATTATTGGCGGTTATGTCGTCGCTATTTTGGCCAAATTCACCGGAATGGTTTAACACGTCAGCGTTACATTTTATTAAATGTATTTTTTAAACGTCGCCGCGGTGATAGCTGTCGTTGCTCCGAGCATCACTGCGCAAGGCAAAAAAATGGCCATGGGATTGAGCGAAAAGGGCAATGACAGGTAAATGATCCAGGGCACGATCAGCAGCGGTAGCACTGCTCGTTTAGCGCGGTGATAGACAAAACTGCTTTCTCGCCCGGCTCCAAACTTGCGCAGGTCGCGGCGCATCAAACCATCAACAAAACCGGAGAGCGTGGCCAACAAAAATAGTGGTGTGGCCAGGACTAGAATCGTCAGGCGCACCACGAAGGTAAAGGTCACATACACTGCGGCCACTACGAAATCCTCAATGCTCACGTAGAGTTGGTTGATCCAGCCCCAGATGCCGTTGCCCTGGCTCGACATCCGCGCCTGCCGGGCAAAATCCGCAAAGCCAGTCTTAACTAATAGCCATTGATTGAGAAAATCCAGCCATTGAACAATCGTCTGTCCAGGTTGTTGGAGGATGAGAGAAGATTTGAAGTGCTCACTCAGCCAGCCCAGTTCGTTCGCCAACATGGCTTGGCTGTGCCGCCAACCCTGATCGGCCCAGAACAGCAGCAAGCCGGCGAACTCGGTGAGGATCGAGAATAGCAACGAGGCAATCAGCAGTCCGATGATGCGCAGGACCAGGCTGATCGCCGAGGTGAACAACCCCGGGCGCTGGATCGGTTGTGGCGGCGTGTTCTGGACGGAAGTCGCCATCGTTCACTCCATTGCGCGCTGCAGTGTTGATGTCGTCATGAGGCCTTCTGGATAGTTTTTGCTGAATCGAAACCTGTGCCAGGGGCGGGCTACCCCACCTGATCCAGATCGAAGTTTGTTGTTGGGCCGCCACCGCTTGCGCTCCACCATTGCCCCGCCTGCTCGTTGTAGGCGGCCCGCATTCGCTGGGTGAGCTCCTGCAGGTCCTTGGGCATGGCATCGTCGTTGGAGGGTTTTGGCAAAGGCATTCGGACTTTCCAGAGCTGCCCACCGGCCTGGAAGGAGAACATTTGCCCCTTGGGCAAGCTGACGATGTGAGCGGGCTCGATCAACGGCACGCTGGTGCTGCTGACGCGATCTTGCGAGGATGAGGTGAAGTCTGTATTGGCCTCAGGATCGGAGGTGTCGGTGGCACCGGAGACCAGGGTTTTGGTCAGTACGTTGACCTTGGGCAACTGTTGGGTGAGTAGTTCAGCAGTGGCGGTCTCGCGTACCCGGAGCATCTGCAAGGTGTTGAAGTTACCAATGACCTGGCCAGCCTTGGCGCGGTTGCCGATTCGCGCTTCGATATCGCTGAGGGTCTGGGTGTAGGCCGTCACCTGGATGCCGGCCCCGCCACCCTTATTGATCAGTGGGATGAACTCATCGCCCATCAACTCGTTGAACTCATCGGCGTGCAGGTTGATCGGCAACTTGTCACTGCTGCTGCCCGATGCGGGTAGGCCATGGTCAATTCCATGTTTGTAGATGTGCCCCGCGACCGAGACCAAATCGGCGAACATGGAGTTGCCCACAGCAGCGGCCACCTCGGCGTCGGTCAGTGCATCCAGGCCGATATAGACGATGCCACGTTTTCGGATGATCTGCATCCAGTCGAAGATTGGCCGCGGGTCCTCTAAATCGGTGTAGTTGGGGGCCAGTAACTGGGCGGTCTTGCCGGTGGTGAGTTTCTCCAGCAGCGGCAGTAGCGAGGCAACGATTTTATCGAAGTACGTACGGTCATATCGTACCGCCGAACGCAGTCCGTCCATTACCGGATCAAATACACGCTTCACCGCCAGGTACTGCTCGATGGCCACCACACGCTTTTCGCGCCCGATCATATGCCGGGGAATGTTTTTCTCGGTGAGCTTGCCTTCAAGCTGGACGATCACCTCCCACGCTTTCGGATCAGTCTTGGCGAAAAACTGCTGGGCGTATTCGATGAACAGTGCGTCGATGTTGACCACATGTCGCTGGATCTGCAGGTAGTCCGGACGTCGGCCCAGCTCGATCAGGGCGCGGGCGATGATGTTGACGAAACGCCAGGCGAACTCACGGAAGGCCGCAGAGTTCCCTTCGCCACTGAGTTGCCCAGCAATGCGTGACGCCACTTCCGAGATGCGACCGAAACGTCCCACGGCGTTGTAGCGGGCGGAGATTTCTGGCCAGCCCAGATGGAAGACATAAAACTCCTTCTCCCGACCGGCTCGCTTGGCTTCGACGTACATGCGTTTGAGCAGGTCGGCATCACCCTTCGGATCGAAGACAATCACCACTTCATGTTCGACGCGGTGAATGTCCTGGGTGATGTACACCTCGGCGAGTCGCGTCTTGCCGACACGGGTAGTGCCCAGCACCAGGGTGTGTCCGACCCGTTCGCCCAGTGGCAGACTGACCTCCGTTTCGTTGGGCTCGACCCCATGCAACAGCGGCGAGCCACCTACTGGGGGCAAAGGGCGCAACGGATTGAAGGCACTGTCCCAAGCGGTGACACGGGCCAATGTGGAGAGCGGAAACGGTGCATGTTCCAGGCGGCGTTCGAGACCGCGTGCCAGACGATAGCGAGTCGGTTGGTCGATATAGTGAGCAACAGCCGGATCCTGGGCCTCGACCAAGCGCTGGGTGTGCAGGCGGGTCCAGCGAAAGCCGCGACCCATAAACAAACGCTTACGGCTGACCGGAATCTGCCGACTGGTCAGTTCGTAGCGGGGCAGCCGGCGGATATTGCGCCGATAGCGTAACACATCCCAGGCTTGTCGCAGCCGGATCAGGCCGAACAGGGCATAGGCCAGCGCTGTAACCAGACCGATCTCGGGTGACAGGGCCACAGCCCAGGGCGAGTACACGCACAACACCGCGGCAGCGATGCAGATCGCTACGGTGTACAGCTCCACCGCTGGCCGGAGCTTGGACTCCATCGCATGCTCGGCCATGACCTGGACTCACTGTTCCAGTGAGGTGGCAGTTATCAGGACGGGATAGTGCTCAATCTGCAGGCGGGTGGCGATGTCGTTGCCGTTGACCGGCAGGATGGTGATGCCCGGAGCGGCTGCTCGAATCCGGGCCAGGGCTTCAGCATCGGCCACTTCGACGGCGAGGCCGGCTGCGCCCATTTCGTGCAGTTCAGTCGCACGTTGATGCAGCCAAGCCCGCGAACGGGGATCGTCGCCCACCAGAAAGAAGGGTTGTAGGCCAGGCATGTTCAGGGTACGAGATGCGATCTGGCCGGGGCTCAAATGGGAGCTGCGGACGGGCAGTATCCAGGCTTCATCGGCAAACGTGGACAGGTCCGCCTGCATGACGCGATCAGGCTGGGTCTTGTTGTTTATTGGCGTCCTGGAACCTTGAAAATGGGGCCGGGTGAAGTCGCTAGGCTGATCCCCGGCTACGGTCAGTTCCGGCTGGGCGAAAGGAGCCAAGAGCAGGATGAAATAACAGATAAGGAATATTCGCTTCATGGCGGTGTGCCCTGTTTGAAGGAAACCTGCAGTCGTTCGAGTTGTCGGGAAAAGCCGGCGCGGTAACGCGCGGCTGGCGTTCCTCCTGCCGGGCGGTGATAACGTCCGGCAGCCAACACCCAATCACCTGTGGCAGCGTGATGCTCCTGCAACAGCGCGGCGGTCACGGCGAGATTTCGGTAGGGATCGAGAGCGTCACAGGGGCTGGAAAAACGTTGTCCCAGGTAACCCAGGTTGGTTTGTCCGAGACCGACATCGACCCGCTTGGCGTCATGCCGGGTGAGCGCTTGAAGCAAGGCGTGACAGGCGGCCTGGTGAGTGGCGAAGCGGTAGGGTGTTCCGGCGATGTTCAGGGTCCAAGGCCAGGGCAGCAGTCGACCACGGACGCGGATACCACTCTCCTGCAGGACAATCGCGAACAGCACCGTAGAAGGGATGTCGGCGTCATGCGCCGCCAGTTGGTAGGCCGGAGGCGGAAGTTCGTCAGCCTGGACGGCGAGCATTGTCAGCAGGAGCGCAATAGCACTCAGTTGAGGCGTTGCCATTTTCCATTCACCTGTTGAAATGTGGCAGGCAATGGCCCCGGAGCACCCAGGTTGAACCAGCGACCACGGTCATGGTTCAGGGTGATCTGCCGGCGTTGAACCTTGGCCGGATCGATGTCCGCTTGCCGAGCCCAGCTACGGACGCGTTTATCCTCGCCTTGGCTGCCCACCAGATAGATATCGAACGCCGTGTCGCCGCTTTGCAGACGCTGCGCTTCGGCGGTGCACGCTGGGCAGTGGTCCTCCACAAACAGGGCTTGGCGCGGCACGACCGATGAGCTGCCAGGGGACGCCGCGCCCTGGATCGGCTGCAGCCCGGGAAACAGCTTGGCCCAGGCCGCGGTGTAAGCGTTTTGGTAAGCCAACTCGCGCTCGGCGCGTTTGGCTTCCAGCGCCACCTGTAATTCGGCATAGCGCTGGCGCTCTTGGTCGGTCTGGGCCTCGACCCCGAGTGCGGTCAACGGATCGAGGTTCGGGCTCCAGAAGCTGCGCGGGCCGGCTTGGATCTGTTCGAAGCGCGTCCACTCCTGCTCCGTCAGACCCCAGCTCGCCGCCTGTTCAGAGTCAGAGCGCCCCAGCGGAGCAGACTGCGTGTCCTGGGTCCGTGACTGTGTCGTGACGGGGTTGCCCATCGCAGCGCCCATGGCCAATAGCGAAGCGAGACAGACGACGGTGGGCAGTAGCGCTCTGTTCATGATCGCTTCTCAAGGGAGGTGCACGGTCTGGTCTGGCTGAGCGGCCACCGCGAAGATAGCTGAGTTCGGCTCCAGCACTTTCAGGTGCCAGGTACCGAACTGCTCGCCGCTGTGCAGCAGCCGAACATCCATGAGCGAGCGACTGTCATGAGGTGCCACCGCCAGAAAACGCTCACCACCGCGGAACTCGACGCTCAACACTGAGAACGGTGGCGAGAGCGATACGGGCTTGGGGCGAGCGGTCTTTTTCGGTTTAGTCGCGGAAGGCGGCGGTGGGGGTGATGGCTGGGGCTTGTGCTCGTGGAACTGCTGCTCGACCTGTTCAAGGCTTGCGCGCAGCGCTGTCAGGTCTGCCGCGGTGGCGCGGGTTGCCAGACCGTCGCGCAGTTCCTGTATTTCTTGCGCCCATTGATCTAGCATCGGATCGAGGGTATTGGCCTGTTGCTCGCCGTTATCGACCATCTGCTTCAGGTCTTTTAGCGCGTACTGCAACTGCTCCTGTGCGTCCTTGAGGGCGTTTGAATCACGTTGCAGAGTGTCCAGGGTTTTTAGGTGTTGGGTGTTCGTACTCTGTAGCTCGGCCACACGTTTATACTGGTTATATAAAACCCCGCTCAGCCCGGCGGCCGCCAGACAAAGCAATCCAATAATGAAGGTTTGTAACGTCGAGGCTTTCATGGATGTGCCTCCGCCTGATGGTACGAGTTGGGTGTGACCCGCACGCTGCCGACATCAGCTTTCTGCTGTTCGAAGCAGACCGAACGGCCGACTTCATCGGCCGTGAGTTGCCAGGCGGGGCCAGCCAGCACTTGTAGCGCGCGGCGCAAAGGGATCGGGCCCAGCCGGTAATGGGCTGCGGGCAGGGGCCGGGTGAACAGCACCTTCACCGACGCAGTATCTGCGCAAAGCGCATAACCCGAACGCTGCAGCACGTAGTGCAGCGCCTCCTGTACCGAGGGGTTCAGGCTGGGCGGGATATTCACTTCAATGATTTGGGCAAGAAGATCGCGTTGTTCCTTGGTGGGCTCGGTGTTGACCAGCGTGTAGCGGCCATAACGAAGCTCTGCCGGATGGCATTCTTCGGCTATGCCCTTCGAGTGCTGGGGCCGATTGGAGCCACTGTCGATCTCTGGATTGGTCGGCAACGGGTTGGGGATTTGCGCGGTGCAGGCGCTCAACAAACCCAGCATGCAGACAGGCGTGAAAAAACGCTCCATGGAAGAAACCTCATGTCAGATTCAGTGCAGAACCTGACATGAGGTGAAGGAGCGATTCAGTGAGAAAGTTGATTCAAGGTGGGTCGTGTTAACGCTGAACACGTTGCTGTTCAACGAAAATGGCGAGCCCATCCAAGACGGCAGCGTCGGGGTCGAAGATCAAGAATCGCACATCCACCAATGCCGCCATATACAGTACGTTGACCAAGGCTTCCGGCGTACAGGCATCGAGTTGCTCCTGCCTCAGCGATGAGTAAGGACAGCCCTCGATTTTCTCCAGGTTATCGTCGGTCCAAGGCGTGCCAATCAGCTTACACCCGACGCCATTGCAGTCCGCCAGGGTAAAGGGTTCGAACAGCAGACCAGTTGGTTTGAAGTCGAAATTGCTAGCCCGGCGCTCCAAATAGCGCAATGCTTCTTCAGTGAGGTGTGCGGTACTGATCTCCCAGGTTCGACTGTAGTGTCCCGTCTCGAAGCTCAAGCAATGGATCATTGCTTGAGCATCTTCCCGGGAGTACAGATCGCCGACATGATGCCGCTCGTTAAGCATTTCGCCCATCACGGCGTAGATCACTTGGCGCACCAGTCCGGTTGATTGGAAGCGTTCATCCAACTCCTCCGGAATGGATTGGCCTTCGCTGATCAAGGCGAAATCGTCATTGAGCAGGCAGGGTAACAGTTGCAACTCATTGTCGGGCAGATGGGCTTGTGAGTCGTGCAGGGGTCGAAAGCAGGGAGGGCAGTCGTCTTCGTAAGTGATCAGTAGTCGACGTTCAATATGCAGGTTGTCGTAACCGCGAGAAAATGGGTTTGAGCCTTGCAGCAGGGCTGGGGTTTGGTTCATGAGGGTTCTCCAGAATGGAAATGAACAAGGCGCCCGTAGGCGCCTGTGAGGGTTAAAGCCAACCGTATTCGGCAAGGGAGAGAGGATGACCTTCTCCCACGATGAAGTGATCCAGTACGCGCACTTCGATTAAGGCTAAGGCCTCCTTCAGCCGTGCCGTCAGCACGCGATCCGCCTGGCTGGGTTCCGTGCACCCTGAGGGGTGGTTGTGAACAAAAATGGCGGCCGCAGCGTTATGCGCCAATGAGCGTTTAACGACCTGTCTGGGGTAAACGCTGGCCCCATCAATGCTGCCGTGAAACAGGACTTCGAACGCCAACACGCGGTGCTTTGCGTCGAGAAAGATCACACCGAAGACTTCATGCTCTTGTTGCGCAAGGTGCAGTTTTAGGTATGAGGCCACAGTATCAGGCGACGTCAGGTTAGGGCCGCGGGCGAACAGCCGACGATCCAGAATATGCAGCGCTTCGTCGATCACCTGGTTTTCTTGGACGATACGATCAGCTTCGAAATCCGAGGTTTCAATCAGTGTGAGTTGGGTGCTCATGGGGGTACCTCCGAAGGGAACAATCAGGGGTACACGCCCGAGGGGAGTGGTGTCCCCAAGGTGGATATAGAGTCGCGGGCCTTAGCAGATGGCGCGCTGTTTACAGCCGAGTGAATCGGTGGCGTTGACCGTGCAGGGGTGAACCACAACCGTCACAGGGAAATGGGGAAAAGGCTTTTATTCCCCAGCCGGCTTCGGGATCAAAGTCGGCACTGATGGGCATCAACCGAACCAGCCCACATTGCATCGCGGCGATGCGTTCCCCGGTTTCATCCGTCGTGTAGTAGAGCGATAACGTGCTGTAGTCCTCGTAAGCCGCCGCGAACAGGCAGTCGTCGCAAAGCCAGAAGGATTCCATGTGGGTTCTCCTGTGCTAATTGAAGAAAAGGCGCTCGAGGGAGCGCCTTGATGTGTACATCGTGGACTGTTCAGGCGGACTGAACGGTACGGGGGGCGTCACGGCGGGCCGTGCGGGGAGTGGGTTGAGATTCAGGTTCGACCTGAGCCTCTGTTGGGTTAGCGGTCTCCTCGGCGTCGACATCAGCCGACGTTAGAGAGGGTTCATTGATCGGCGCTTGCTCAGCAGGTGCTGTTGCTTCCTGCCTGGCGGGCGCTTTGTATTCGAACGTGCCGTTGACTTTGATCCAGTCGATGAACAGCAAACGACCTTTCAGGCTGGCGCCCGGTTGGCCTTGTTTAACGCCTTTCTCGTAGAGAAACGGATCGATCCACAGGTCGCCGATACGGAACGACAGCAAGACCTTTTTCTCGGCTTTGACGGCGTCCATATAGAGACGAATCAAGCGTTCAGCTTCACCCCCGGCGACTTTGCAGTCGAAACGGGTGTACTCCACCGCATCGGTTGCACCGTGTAGGGCTGCAATATCGCAGGCCATGAATGGCTGACCGCGGCGGACTTGTACTTCACGAACACGGTTGAGGTAACCGATACCGACGGTGTGCAGATTGAAGTAAGTGGTCGCTTCTTGGGATTGGTTGGCGTGGGCCATGGTGGTTCTCCTGTTTCATGGGAAAACGGCGACGCACAATCCCTGACGGGGATGTGAGCCCCCGTCAGGGTGGGTAGGTGAAGGCGAGCAATGTACAACTCGTCACCGGCAATCCGATGACGATCAGAACGATGCGTCCGGGGAATAGCGGTGAAGCAGAAGAGAATCCGCAGTAGTGGTCTGCGGATCTGGTGTAGTGGGCATTCATCACCGCCGAAGCGGTAACCGCGCGAGCTTCCGAACGCTGATCGCACTTGGGTAAACCACCACGAACGTGGCGTAGCCTTGAAGGTTCAAGCTACCTGGGCTGGGCTGTCGACGACAGCGAACCACGCCCTTTGTATAAGCCTGTAACAGGGGGGCGTCAAGACGCTGCAACCCGTTTTTTTAAGGCTGGAATACGGTGGCAGTCACTGGAATTAAGAAAATGAAAAAAATGAAGAGTGGGCCCGGCTGGGCGCCAGGCGAGGAAGAGAAAAGCCACCTTTGGCGGTCTTACGCAGTCGACAAGCTCCTCGCAAAACTTGGTTGAACTGCGCAATGATTCGCCAACCGACCCTTGTCGTGGCCTGGGTCGGAACATGCTGGCACGCATCCGCGCACAAAGGGTGCCCCCTTCTTTCCCCGGTGGGCTCCGGGACTGAATACGATCGCAGAAGCGGATGACCGCTATTGCCGGATAGAGGCAACAGTGGTCATCCGCCACCACAATCAGGTCGAGCAAAAAACGGGAATTAAATTCCGCAGAATAGGAGGCTCCGAACTCGAAGAGTTCGACCGAGCTGCCCGGAGCTAATCGGTCTTGGGTCGCCGTTGGCGGTGATCTGAAGCTACTACAGCAAAGAGGTCAACACGACGTCAAGTCTGTAGGAGCCCCTTCATAAGACGCTACGTTGAGCGCGATGAAAGAGGTCACTTACTGCCTAGATGTGCGGCTAATTGTTCGACGGTTGCCAAGATAAAGGCACGGTCGCTTTCTTTCAGTCCACTCAGCAGACCCGCAATCATCTGGCTCTGGTCATTGGGGCGATTACTCGATTCCGTCAGCAATTCATCCATGCGGCAATCGAAAATGTCCGCCAGTTGCATCAGTTTGACCACGGTAAGCTCCACTACTCCCCGTTCCAGGCGAGAGATGGCTTCGCTACCGATCCCTAAACGCTCAGCTACCTCTTCTTGGGTCAGATTACGTTCGCTGCGGTGCTTCGCGATCATGCGCCCGATTTGGGCTTGGGTAGGATGTTTATGTGCCAAGTGATGAGTTCTCCAGTTCAACCCGAATGGTTGAGCAAAGACCCGTTGACATGAACATCCCTAAGGGTTGAGTATCGACTCATTGGGTTGTTATAGTGACTGAAATAGCTGTGTACCGCGACGTGGTTTCTATTCCACCAGGAATCAGCGTCCAAGGTGGTCGGTGAGAATGAAAGCCTGATAGGGCCAAGCTGAGGGACGGTTGAGCATGGAAGACGAAAACAAGGACATGGATCTGATTTGGGATCGAACACTGGAGCTGTTCATCAAAATCCATGATTGCCCTGATAACCCCGAACACTTCGACAGCCTTGTTCATTGGCTCAACGAAAGTCCTGCTCATCTGAAAGCGTTCAACGAACTCGGGCAGATATGGATTTCTATTGGCATCGCCTTGGCCCGAGAAAACGGACAACCTTTGATCGATTTGGAGCGGGCTCAGGCGCCGCTGATAATGCACTGAACAGTGCAACCCCCAACATCATGACGAATTCAACTGAACGGTCATTGACGCTGCGTCTCTTTTCTTATAGGCGTCGTGCCCTTGCAGTTCGGGTACTGCGAGCATGACCAGAACGGACCAGATTTTCCCTTACGCTTGATCATTGATGCATTGCAAATGGGGCAGGTCGGCCCGGCTTTGATCGGTATCGACAAGGTGAGCGATCCACAGTGTTCGACCAATTGCGCAATCCAGTTCGCCTGCTTGGCGACGAATGCATCCAAGGTCAGGCGTCCCGCTTCGATCTCCTCCAGAGCTTGTTCCCAAACGGCGGTCATACCTGGATCTGCGACGGCGGCTGGTACCGCCTCGATCAGTGTATGGGCAGCAGCGGAGGCCATTAAGGCACGTTTTTTCTTCAGCAGATAACCGCGATCAATCAACCCCTTGATGATGCCGGCTCGGGTGGCTTCGGTACCGATACCGGTGGTGTCCCGAAGTTTCTGTTTAAGTCGTGGGTCGGTGACCAGCTTGGCGACGTTTTTCATGGCCTTGATCAGATCACCCTCGGTGAAAGGTTTGGGAGCGGTGGTACGCAAGGGCTCGAGTTCGACGTCGTCCACTGCGCACTGTGTACCCTGTTGTAAAACCGGTAAGACTTGGGACTTGTGATTGGGCTCATCCTCCTCGGTGTTTTCGCAGAGTAAGCCTTTCCAGCCCTGGACCAGGATCTGTTTGCCAACAGCGATCAAACGTTCTTCGCCACACTCCAGCTCGACCTGGGTTCGATCAAACTCATGGTGCGGCAGAAATTGCACGAGGTAGTGGCTACGAATCAGTTCGTAGACTTGGCGTTCTTGTTCAGACATCCGCGCCAGGTTTGCCGGCTCGGTGGTGGGAATGATGCCGTGGTGCGCGGTGACCTTGGCATCGCTCCACACGCGGGAGCGCAATGATCGATCGAGGCTCCCGAATGCAGGTCTGAGTGCCGGATCCGTTTCGAGCAGGGCGTCGAGCACTGCGGGCGCCTCGTTGAACATACTCTCTGGCAAATAGCGGCAATCGCTGCGCGGGTAGGTGGTGGCTTTGTGAGTTTCATACAGGGCTTGGGCGATATTAAGGGTTTCCTGGACGCCGAGCCCCAGCTTACGCGAGCAGACTTCCTGCAATGTGCTCAGGTCGAAGGGCAGGGGTGGTGCTTCGCGGGAATGTTCAGTCTGCAACGAGAGCACCGTGGCGGACTTACCATGGGTGATTGTTTGGACCGCCTGATGGGCAAGTGCCTGCTGCAGGCAGCGGCCCGTCTCATCCCTTCCCGAGTGTGGCGGTAACCACGATGCGATGAATCGATGGCCCATTGACGATAGGTGCACTTCAACGCACCAGTAAGGTACCGGGACGAAGCTGGCAATCTCACGATCCCGATCGACTACCAAACGTAAGGTGGGTGTCTGGACGCGCCCCACTGACAATACGCCGTCGTAGCCTGCCCGCCGACCAAGAAGGGTAAACAGACGACTTAGGTTCATGCCGATCAGCCAGTCGGCGCGGCTGCGGGCGAGGGCTGAGAGATAAAGCGGGTAGGTCTCCTGACCAGACTTCAGCGAGGAGAGGGCTTTGCGAATCGACGCCTCGTTGAGGGCGGACAACCAGAGGCGCTGAACGAAGCCTCGATACTTGCAGAGCTCCAACAACTCGCGGGCAATCATTTCACCTTCGCGGTCGGCGTCGGTTGCGATGACGACGGTGGTGGCTTCAGTGAGCAGGCGCTTGATGACTTTGAATTGTGCCGCGGTCTTGGGTTTGACCTTGACCTGCCACTGCACGGGAATGATCGGTAGATCATCCAACGACCAACTCTTGAATTGCTCGCCATAGGCTTGAGGCGATGCTGTCTCCAGTAGGTGGCCGATACACCAGGTGACAGTTATCTCGGGGCCGATCAGGCAGCCATCACCACGCCGGTTGGCTCCGAGAACCTTGGCGATGTCACGACCTTGGGAAGGTTTTTCGCAGAGGAAGAGGTACATATAACTACTCCGGATTGAGTTCGGAGCAGCGTTGTTCGAGGTAGCAGGGGCGAGATATGAGAAACCTGAATGGCAGGTTCCTCATATTAGTCGGTGAGGGCGGGATGGACCGAGGCTGGTACCCCGTTGTAGCGTGGACGACAGGGTCGGTCTTCACGAGCAGTGAGTAAAAGTAGACCAGCAACTTCGCGCAAAGGCGCAATTTCCATGCCTGAAAGTCTGTCAGTCCGTAGGTGGCTGCCCTCTGCGCTTTCTGGGTTTCGACGCAGGTGAACTGGCCTGTTCTGTACTTTTCCCGACGTGTGTCGCAGATACCGCCGGTTCACTGGATCGTTCGCGCATGACCACGCTGTGCACCCGGTGAGGCAGGATGCCGACTCGACGGGCCTCGATCTTGAAGGTGACCCGCGCATTGTCTTCGCTGTCCTCCCACTCATCACGTACGGTGCGGCCTTCGACCAGCACACGCATGCCTTTCTGGTACAGTGTGCTCCAGTGTTCAGCCTCACGGTGCCATAGCTCAACCGGCGCCCAATAGCCGCCTCGATCTTCATAGCTGCCCTCGCGTGGCACAGGGTTGTCGAAGTACACATTCAGCCGCAGCAAACGCCGTGGCTCGTCATTGCCTGATGGAAATTCCTGGAACTCTGGCGCACTGCCGATATTGCCTTCGCCGACAAAAAAAGTACTCATCGTGATATCTCCACTGCGGTTGTGAACTGGCGCAATAACCGTTCGGCACTGGCCATTTTGATCGCGCAGGTCGAGGCCTGGCGGTAGAGCGAATGCACCACGCTCATCTGCAGGTTCAGTGCAATGCGATCGCATTCGAAACGGTGCAATCTCTCGCGTACGGCCTGCGGCAGGGCGTTGTTGCAGATCTGGCGTTCCCAGACCGCAACCCCCATACGGGCGAAGTCACGGGTGCGCCAACGCAAAAAGGTGCTGCCTGCGCTGGTGTTCTGCAGCACTAAACGAATGTCCAGCAGCGAGTAAGGGGGCTGTCCGGCTTGCTGCACCACAGCCTCCATTAGGTGACATAACTGCGCCTCGATTTCCCTCGCCAGCTGCGCCAAGTGCTCCAACTCCCCCTTACCCTTAAAAGGTTTTAAAAGGCCTTTTAGGGAGGCTGCGTGTTCGAGCTGTCGATAGGCATCCGGTGTTAACGCTTCGAAGGGCATTGGTTGAGCCGGGATCATCCGATTCATGCTTCGTCCTCCGGCACAATCACTGTCGCAGACGACACTCCGACGTCCTCTGCCAGCGCGTCGGCGTCATGCACTGCCACAGCACCACGGCGAGTGATTGGCGGCGCGAACTGGGAGCGGCGATGACCCTCCAGGATGTCCATTGGGGGCAAACCCATCTTCTCGATGGCCGCAATGGCTCGGGCGTTGTTCGCCGCCATATCATCGCGTGTGACGCCGGCATGCCGATAGCGCTGGGCCTGGCCGAATAGGCTGCGCAACAGATGGGCGCCGTCGTCGATCCAGGCTTCCATGTCGATGCGGCCGATCAAGGCGGTGTGATGGGCCAATAGAGTCTGGCGTACCAGGGTGTCGTAGTCGGTCAGCAGGTAGACCGCGAGAAAGCCCAGCTGGCTGCCGATGTACAACGGCAAGGTGACGGGGTGGATGTTGAGGTTGTCGCCCATGTCGATCTGTGTCGGCAGGTCCTGCCTGATTCGGTCCAGCTGTCGGGTCAATTCCAGCATCCCAGCCTTGGCCTGCATCAGCTTTTCTTCGAGTTGCACCATGGCCCAGTCGGCATAGGGGTCGTCTTGGGCCGCGGTTTGTTTGATTAGGTTGGTGACGCTGATGTAGCCGGCCATGCCCATGATCGAGTGGACGCCTTCGCGTGCGGTTCGACCCTGCCAGATACGGGCGGCATGGTGAGTGTGCAGGGTCAGGGTGATGCTGCTGCGCAATGAACCCAGATTGAGTTGATAGTGATCGGCCACGGTGTTGTCCTCGCATTCGCTTGGACGGGAACGTTGCGACAGATGAGGGGCAAGGGCAGCCAAAAAGCTGAATGCGGTCTGTTCGGTTTGGTTTAAGGGGCTAACTATGAAGACCTCAGTGGATTTGATGCCACTGGCATCAAATCTACTGGCGTCCACCCCGTTTGCCGCGCAGTTGGCGCAGCTCATTCAGGCACGCTTGAGCAAGGGCAGACACGGGTTCGCCCTGTTTTCGAATCGGGCGCAAGGGTGGTTGTGCAGGCGGTTCTGCAATGGGTGGCGGTTCGGCCTGACCTGCCCAAGGATGAAAGTCACCTTTCAGCGCGCGCTGGATCAGGCCCATCAGATACGCCGCTGGCTTGCGGATTCCACCGGCCGCACAGCGTGCCCCCGCTTCGTTGAGCACCGCCTGCCGATCCGCTGGTTTGAGCTTGTTCAGCGCCACGGCGACGGCCTGACGCTCGCTTGGGCTCAGGTGCAGCGCAGCGGGCCAGTGCAGGTTATCCACCGTCGGAGTCGCGCGCGGTACTGTACAAATACTTTCTTTTAATACAGTACAGGCGGCGTTCGGATTCCGAACAGTGCCGGAAACACTGGCGTTCAGCCCCGGTTCGGAATCCGAACGAGGGCCTGCACGATTCCGAACGAGGGCATCTTCCCCCCGTCCGGAATCGAGCAGAGCGGTACCGGTTGCCGGATCCAATCCTTGCTGCGTCCAAATTTCGCCCCAGCTGTCGAGCCGTGTCGGTAATCGACCCTGATCGATATCGGTGTCCTGGCGGATTTCTTCCACAATGTTCTGCGCGACAATGCGCACCGCCTTGGTCGCATGACCGAGGGCATGTCCGACCATCGCCAGGTAATCCTGATCCAGTTCGATGGCTTCGGCGGGGGTTAACGGCTCATCGTGCAGAACGTACAGCGAACCTTGAAGACGTCCGCTGAGCTGATCGCGTCCGCGACTCACCAAACTCAGCCAACGCGTCAACCTGAGCATCGTCAACACCCGAGCAATGGTTTCCCGGGAGGCTGACGCACCGTAGGGCACGCTTGACAGGTAAGGCTGCAAATCCTCATAGCGCGGCGTGACCACGCCCTGGCCTTGCAGCATGAGTCGGAACACTTGCCAGGCATTCCGTTCCAATGGCGTCAATCGACTATCCAACAGCAGCCGACGTGGCACGACTTCGTGAGATTGGCCGCTGAACAGAAAGCCCGCCTGCAGAGCCGGGTTGGAGGGGTGTTCAGTGGTGGGGCGTGCGGGCCAGCGTTCACTCAGCTGCTGGGTGCATTGTTGCAGGACACGCTGCCAGCGACTGGAAGGGGCAGTATTCATGTGTTGTTGCTGTACTGGTCAATCTGCTGCCACACGATGGTCAAGCTGATCTGTTGCTCCTCCGCCAGCATCATCATGGCGTCGAGCTGATCCTCGGTACCGTCCTGAGCCCG
The DNA here is from genome assembly GCF_055408445.1 of Pseudomonas sp. B414. Classification (NCBI taxonomy): domain Bacteria; kingdom Pseudomonadati; phylum Pseudomonadota; class Gammaproteobacteria; order Pseudomonadales; family Pseudomonadaceae; genus Pseudomonas; species Pseudomonas sp. B414. The sequence goes on from NZ_JBUZTQ010000010.1 coordinate 72,604, forward strand.
CAGTTGGCACCAACGCTGCCATAGCGCGTGTTCCTGGGTTTCGCTCAAATGCTGAGGGCGGCCCTTACGGGTTTCTATCTTGAGCAGGCGTCGACGCAGGGCGGTTTCCGAATGCGCCAGGCCGAAGCACTGATACATGATGGTGCTGCTGGCGCCAAGCTTGAGCGCTCGATTGATCAAGCGCTCGTTCTGCTCGTCGCGCTCGGCTTGTTCGATCAATCGATGCAGCACCGGCGAGTCGATCTTGACCTCTACCCAAGGTACGGTGGCATGGGCCAAACGCGACAGCGTGGTGGGTGGTAAAGATTGCAGCAGGTAGATGTCGTCTTCACTCAGCCCGAGCGCCTTACAGCGTTGCAGGTTACCCAGGCGCAGCTCATGCAGTACCTGAGTCAGCATGGCCTGGTTGAGCACATTGAAGGACAGGTTCATGGCAGTTCCTTCGGTGAGTCATCTTCAGGGGTAAGTGTTAAGTCGATCAGGCGACGGGCCAGGCGGATCAGGCGATATAATTTGATTAACAGACTATCAGGTAGTCGTTCGAGGCCTACGTCCATGACGGGACGGTCTGGTAGCGAAAGTTGATAGATCCCCAGCAACAACTGGCCGAATAGCGCTGACGGCAGTTGCTTACGATCTTCCCAGTTCACGTCGTCTTGAGCGCGCAACAGGGCCAGGAGCAGCAGGTGAACGCCGGCCGCGCGAGGCGTGGCAAGATCAACCCGTTCGATGTCTAGAGCGAAGCCCAAGCCATGCTTCTGATCGATAATGCTCTCAGGATGTCCGGCATAGGCCGCCATTTCCCGAGCCAGCCCGGCAATGGCTAAACGCAGTTGTTCGGGGGTATCGAGTGCTGGTGCGATGATCCAGATGTCGTCGATCGTGCAGGTTTCGACGGTGGGCGCTGCATCGGTGGAAGTCTCGCGGTCAATCTGTTCACGAATCTTTTGAACGCGTGACGGAGGGTTGGCCGCTGAGACGACATCCATTTCAGGCGGTTCTGGCAGTTTCTCGCCCCGTGGTTCGATCAGACTCTCGGTTGACTTGGGACCGGGCTTGGAGGAACGCGGTCCTGTCTCGGCTTCATCAATACCCGGCGGAACACTGTTCTCCGAAGGTTTGGTGACTACAAAGCCAGGTGTAGGAGTGACGCGTTGGGTATCGGTCAGCTCTAAGGCCAACATACGGTAGGACTGTCCGAGTAAACCGCTCATGCGTTCGAGCAGTTCATCCTGGATCTGCTCAAGATCGAAGGATTCGGGATCGGCATCGAAGATGACCAAGGTGCCGAGCCAAAACTCGGCGAACGAAACGGTGACGGGCGGGTAACGGTTCCAGGTTCGTTCTGCCTGGCTACGCAGAGCGATCAGGCGTTCGATCTGAGGCTTACCCAATCCGGCATATAGTGTTTGCGGAATGGCGGGCAGCAAGTGTTCAAGGGTGTCCAACATTCGGCTGATATGCGACTGCGAAATGGGATAGCCGCCAGCGGCAAGACGTCGTGCCAGCTCACGTTGAGAGAGCACAGCTCCCTCTGGTTCGAGCATGGTTTTGAGTTTGGCCACGGCCAGCGCACGTTCGATAAAGGTGAGCTGACCATGCAGATCGCTTTCGGCCAAATGGCCGAGCAGGGCGGTGAGTTCATCGGTCCAGGGGCGGAACAAGCAGTGAATGCGAAAGAACCGCTCCTCGCGGGTTTCCTGCCACAGTTCGCCGAGAATCGCCAAGCGTGTATTGCCTCCGTTACGGATTATGAAATAAGACTCTCCCGGACGGCGGGTAATCGGCGGTGGTTGATCCAGCCCGCGCTCACGGATCGAGGCTTTGATATCGTCATACAGAGGATTACGGATGAAACGCGGGTTGTGTTCGTAGGGCCGCAACTGCTCCAGCGTGACCAACATAGGCGTGTCAGCAAGTGGATCGGACAGCCGCTCCAGTTCCGGCCCTCGAGGGAAATGCTCCTGGTGCAGCTTGTCGGTGATCTCTTCCTGACTGAGCTTCTTCATCGGAACAACCTCAGTTAACGCCGGTTACGCAAATGGTCACCGACCTCGAATTTTACGATCTCGGCAGTTCCCGAACCTTCGAAATGTCGGGAGAGCTCTTCGAGGAGCCAACCCATGGCCGAGCGCCCACCCCGCAGGCGAAACACCACAGTGCAGTACTCCTCGCGGGGTGGGTGCTGTGGGCGAGTGGATGGTTGAGCGATGATGGGAAGCTGATCCAACATCAAAAGACTCCTTGCCAAACGCTGTTGGCATCAATGTCGATAAAAAATGACTTGGCGAGAAATGCCGGCTTGGTATTTCGTCTTATTAAATCTCCGCGCATCCGTTCACCCTAGAGATCGCCTCGCGCCATTCCGGAAACAATTCGATAGCTAGCGATTGCATGGTTTGATGCGCGGATGGAGAGCGTTTTTGATGTGACCGACGCTTCTCGATTCGATGGGCCGGTAACCCAAGAGAAGCAGCGTTGAGATACGCCACTCGGTCAGGAACTATGTTATCTAGTACAGAGATGTTATTAACCTTAGCGAAGCTTTCACGCAGGCCACGGATGATCATTCGGCTGTCTACCCGATTGGCGTTCACTTGGTTAAGTAGTAGCCGCAAGGCTGGCGGTGAAACGCCCAGGTGACTAAACGGTTCGAGCTCACTGAGCAGCTTCAAGGTACCGCGGCGCAGTTCGCGGGCCGCGAGCATTTCCGGAGTGATGGGAGAGAGGGCGAGGTCAGAGGCCAGTAAGGCCATCTCCAGTAGGACGCTGCGTGCGCCCTGTGTATCGATCAACAGCAGGTCATAATGGGGGCGCAATGTGTATAGCAGATTGCGCAGCCGCAGCCGCCCATCTGGGGCATGTAGTAACAATGAGCTCAGTCGGCCTTGATCATCGTTGGATAGGATCAGGTCAAGTCCTACAATCACTGTCTTGGAAATAAACTGCGCAGGGGTTGTTAAGTTGAGCGCGATGAACTCGTACGCACCCACATCAGCCTTCTGACTCAAGGCGTAATAGCTGGAGAGGGTGGGTTGGCTATCCAGATCGAGTAGCAGAACGCGGAGACCCGCATCTGCCAATAGACCGCCAAGGTTGGCAGCTATTGTGGTTTTGCCCACCCCACCTTTGGTGGAGACCACCGAAATCACACGCATTGCATCAGGCCTGCGTATCTAAGCGTTCTACGACCCACTGCTCAATCTCCAGCGAGTCCCAGCCGACAGCACGCATCCCAATGCGTTTAGCCTGAGGAAATTTACCTTCCTTCATCAAGTTGTAGATGTGGGCACGCTTGAAACCGGTTTTACGCTCCACCTCGTCGCGCCGCATGATATGACGTTCGATTTGTTTTGGTGGCGGAGCAACGATGGGGGAGGATTGATGGGACATGGTGGTCACTCCTAGAGCCAGATGGCGTTGGGTGGGAAGTGACCTGGATTCAATACCAGAAAATGCTATCGGTCATTGCAATGCAACGTCGATGATTGCAATGCAATCCTCATGTTTTGGCTTGGGCGAGACTACGTTTTGCGGCTGCAAATTTCTCATCCAACGATCGCTTGCTCAGCCCTGGTACTCCGTCGTAATAAGCGGTTATGGAGTCGACGATCGAAGCCTGACTATCGAATATGGAATGCTTTCTTCCTGTTGAAGACGATCCCAGTATGGTGTTTACCAGCGCTCCAATGACATTCAGGTAGCTCGCTTTACTTTGGTTACTGATCTGCTCTTTGTTTTCGGCAAACATGCGCAGATTTTCGCGCTCCAGCCCAGCTGCTTTTAGCTCATCGATCAGCATTTGGAGATGCTTTTTGGTTGCCTTTAACTGCACCCGCAAGGCGTCCCGATCTGCTTGTAAAATCAAGTAGGTGCTGTAATGGATCGCAACCTGATCGGCTGCAACTGGGCTGAAAAGGAAGGTGGGCCGCTGATCTGGATGGTAGTGAAACATCCACCGCTTTAAGTCCGAATGCCTGACGGTCAGTAGTTTAATATCAACGGGAGTGCCTGGTGCAACCGTAGTTCCCAGAGCTCCGTAAGGTAGTTCGTGGTTTCGAATGGCATCCAGAATTTTTTCTATTTTTATGTGCAAGCAGGGCCATTGTGGAAAGGAATGGATAATCCGGCCTGGGGTCTCCCATTCTGATTCCAGAATCTGAGCCTCATAAGCAATTAAATCGCACCAGCGTATCGCTGCTTCGATGGGACTATAGAACAGCTTTTCGATCGAGCCGAAGCTATTGAGGTCGTACATAAAGGTCGCCTTGTTATCAAAGGGCAGACCCGCTAGGTATTGTCTAAAGATCCAACACTTGACCTAGGCTTCCATGCGGTTGCTGTCCTATTTCCCTGATAGGTTGCAATTTCTGTGGTCCTGATGCTGTTTTTCAGGTGGTTTTGTGGGGCACTGTTCGAAGATTGCCAGGCCGTTCCCTCACAGGGCGGTTTGGACGTCACAAAGCAACACGAACGATTGATACGATACCCGTAATTATTTTTTCACCCGTCAGTAGTCCGTTGTACCGGCTGAAGCACTCATCAACGCCATCCAACGTCATGACAATTATCGAGGCGCTGATTCAGGTGCCGACCTTGTTCGATGTCCAATATCTCGGAGACCATGAGGCCGCACAAAAAACCTTGTATTTGATGATATGTGTTTACCATTCCCGCATGATGTAGGGTTTCCCAGCGATATGCTTCGACCTGAGGCCGCAAAAGGGGCAGCTCTTCTCTAGCGTCCACCAACCGGCACAAGTCATCAAAGAACTGATTGGTGGCCGCGATGGTGGCTACGCCTTGTAGGGGCTCAAGCATGAATCGACCTCCTTCCCGTTGATACCTGACCCAGAGCGGAAAACTGACGAACATGGGGGATTCGCGCTGTCTAGAGTCAAGCCGTGATCTGCTGAAGTTTATCACCCTAATCACTATGCATTTTGGCGTCGCCCTGTCTCTGCCGCGAAGGTCTTTTACTCAAATAGGAAGCAGGGAATTCATAGTAGGTCGCACATTGGCTTTCGAACACATGAGCTTTCCGCTACCAATCGACTCAAACGAATGCTGCTATTTTGAGGCACAGCCCAGCAGGGTTAGTGAATGGCTGTGTAGACAGTATTAGCGGTCGATGAGGTTAAGTTAAGATTCTTCTTCTGATCGATAGCTAGCGTCTTGAAATCAACGATCCAGTACTAAAGTTGCCGGCAGGTCTTGGCAGCCGAGGCCTAAGGCGACAGCTGCAGGAGAAAAACGCCATAGCCCCAAAGGAGAAAATGCTTATGGCGGAGAGCCATCAGACCTCAAAGTAGGATCAACCCAATTTAAGCAAGTGGCATCTAAAACGAATTTCGCGCTGTGTCTGCCTATAGGCTGTCACTTGATTATCAAGATTGTATGAAGGATCTATCAATTTTTTATTGAGGGCTGGATATTCAGAGACTTGGGCGATGAATGGCTCATCGGCGTGCAGTAAAAGCTTCGAATGATGGCTTTTGGCCCAGAAAGCCTGAACCTGATGGCTGCCCATGGTTTCGCTAGCTGGCTGCTTGAGGCGACTCAGGTCTTGAGCATAGTGTGCCCGTCTTATCGGCCCGGCTCTATCGTTGATCAGCACTCTGAGTCTGAGAGTTCGTGGCGCAAGCACAGTCCTTCGCCAAGCAACCGCAACGTTTAACATGTGTACGCAGTTGGCTATTGCTTATTTTTTAAATCAATTGGCTGGTGATTTTGGCGAAGTTTTAGTTTCTAGTAAATCAACATCTTGACGAAATATTGAAAAAAGCTCGACCGTTTATTAAAAAACCCGAGCTAATTTTAGAGGCCATGATCATAAAAATATAGGTGTTGTGATGGCCCAAACGTCCAAGTTCGAGCGCTCGCTTATCATAAGCAAGCTTGAGTTGTATGCCGAACGGCTTGCCGAGCTAGCGTATGATCTTAAATGTTCTGGCCAACCCGACAATGCGGCCGAGTTTATGGCCCAGGTGGAGCAGTTGATCAATGTCATTGATCGCCTTATGGCGATAGATAACGATTAGTCGTGTGCGTCCGTCTAACCCACCTTGCGTGATTACACTCGGTCTACCTGAAAGATTTCGCCTCCAATAGCAGTTGAGTACTATAAGGGGTCGCCGATGCTGCCAGCCGCTCGCTCCGTAAAGGAAAGGGGAGAGCATGTTTTTACGAACCATATCGAATTTCTCTTGATGAAAGAGGTTTGGCAAGGCGAGCACCAAATGTCTCCATTTCAAGAGAAATAATGTCTTCAATCTAGAAGCCAAACGGATGGCCAAGGGCCTGTGTGCTTCGTTAGGGACGCGCAATTAACGCAATTAAGAAGTGTCGCCCACCGTTGCACTCGAACTGGTCGCACAGCAGTTGGGTTATAAGGGCTGGAAGGTAGCATCAGCGATGCTTCCGGATGAAAATCCTGACCCCGCTGTTACATTTGACAAATCGACTCCCGTATTGCGAATTTTTGACGAAACTAAGGCCCGCGAGTTATATGTTGATTTTCTGGGCTTCAGCGTCGAGTTTGATCACCGATTCGAAGCGAATCTACCGTTGTATTCAGGGGGCAACAGAAACAGTTTATAGCTCCACTTGTCCGAACAGCAGGGTGATGCCTGTCCAGGATCGACAATATTTATTCCGATGCAAAATATCGAAATTCTACGCAATGAGTTACTTGGCAAACGGTACGGATTTGGTCATCCGGATATTGTTCAGCAGGGAGGGGGGCAGGTTCTGGAGGTTTATGACCCTTTCGGTAATCGGATACGATTCTGCCAAAGTTGATTCGAGCGCCATATCGATCTGATTCGTCTCGGATCCTATAGCTAGCGGAATAGCGCTCACCTAAAACCACCTGCGTGGTTAGGTGGCGCCCACCGATTTGACAACAATTGGCCAATTTCACTCGCTCGCTGCATCGGTAGACGGGGGGAGAAAGACCTTCAAATTTTGCGTCCCAGAATCCATGGTCGAATATGGTTCTCGCGCCAATTATTATCAGTGGGTTGGCCCGCTGCGTATTACCCACATCAGGGACCTTTCCAGCAAATAAGAGAATTCCCTGCTAAGAGTGCTTCATCATGCCTCGGTCTCTGGTCGCCGAAGGGCGCGCCTCAACAAATAACCAGGACGCCTACAAAGAAATGCACCAGGCCCGTATTCACCTCTGCGCTAAAGTGGTGTGAAGAGTTTCCGATCAGTTGCACTAGGGATGGCGTTTCGCCGGAGCATTGCTTCCAATGGGTCCCATCCATGCACTCCTTCGTTGCTGGGCCTCCCTGTGATACATCGGTCTCATCAAAAAATCGACGCGACCGATGCCCGGCTCCGCCTATCACGCATCCAAGAGAACGCATATTGGGGGGGCGCTTGCGATTCAGCGCTTCCGCCTTAGACGTTCTGTTCCTTTTCCTTGTTGGTAATCCGCTCCCCGATGGCGCCCGCGAAAAGCAGGTCATACAACACCGGGATCAACCCTAATGTAACTAAGGTGCCGAGCGCCAAACCGCCAATTAGCGTGATCGCCATGCCTGTCCACAAAGGACCGGCAAACATCATCAACGGGATCAGTCCGACAATGCAGGTCAGTTTGGTCATCAAGATTGGCCGTAGCCGTTCTACTGCTGCCGTCAGTACAGCATCGTGACGGGATTGGCCTTCGGCGACACCCACCTCGATTCGCTCAAGCAGCAGGACCGCGTTGTTCACAATTATCCCTGCCAAGGATAGCAATCCAAATGTGGCCATAAATCCAAACGGATAGCCGGTCACCACCAATGCCAGTGCGGCGCCAATAAGTACAAATGGGATGCTGGCAACGATGATCAGCAGTTTTCGGAACGAGTTGAATTGCCAGACGAACAGTAACAACATCGACAATACGGCAACTGGCATATATTGCACTAACGACTCATTGGCCTCTGCGGACTCCTCCATTTCCCCGCCGATTTCAATATGATATCCAGGTGGCAGTTTAAACTCTGCCACCTTAGGCGCAATCTGCGCGACTAGGGTCGCCGCCGTCAGCCCGGGATTACGGCCTGAGATGGTAATGGTCCGATTTAAATTCCGACGCTGAATCGCAGAGGGCTCTGAACTAAGCGTCACTTGCGCGATAGCCGCCAGCGGAACCGGCGAGCCGTTCGCTTGCGGATAGATCAATGTGCTACCCACGTCTTCAGCTTGGTCACGCTCAGTCATCGACCCACGTAGCATGATTGGCACCGTCGTGTCATCGTCATGGATCTGAGACACCTGTGCGCCTGAGTACCGAGTCTGTAGCGCTTGAGCGACATCGGCGCTGGTCACGCCCGCGCGTCGGGCGCGCACTTGGTCAACCACCACTTCGTAACGTGAGATTCGAGCATCCCAATCGTCCTGCACGTTGACCGTGCCTGGCAGGCCATGCAAAGCCTTAGCTATATGGTCGGCCGCTGCACGTAATACGGTCTCGTCCGGTCCGCTGACGCGATAGACCGCCTTTCCAGATTCGGTGGTGCCAAGGGAAAATCGTTTTGGCTCAGCACGCACTTGCGGGTAGGTCTCAAGCATATGATTGCGCACGCGCGCGATCACCGCATCCATGTCGCTCCCTTGGCGCACACTGATGGTGAAGTAACCGGCGTTCGTGGCAGGCAGCGGTGGATTCAATCCCAGTACGATGCGTGGGCCACCGTCTGAGACGTAGCCGATGCTGTCGACAACTTCCGGATTTACCTGGTCATTCGCTAGCCAGTTGCTGATCTCCTTGACGGTCTGCAGTGTCTGACGAGAATCGCTACCCGGTTCAAGCGTCAATGGCATCTGAAATTGCAGCCGATCTGACTCAGGCAAAAAACTGTAGGGGAGGGACGCGAGTACGGCGACAGCTCCAGTCAGCATCAACAGCATCATGGCAATGAACATCAGTTTATGGAGCATGAGCGCTTGGATAACACGGCGATAGCCCCGATACAGTTTTGAATCGTAGGCGGCCTCCTTATTGCCCGCTGGGGCATGAGCCTTGGCAAAGTAAAGGCATAACAAGGGGGTTACCGTCAGGCTCAATACCCATGATCCCAGCAGCGTTACGGCGAGCACGATCGGAAGTGATCTCAAGTACTCGTTTGTGCTGGTCTGGCCAAGGAAAAAAGGTGAAAACGCCAACACAATAACCAACGATGAAGTCAACAGTGGAATGGCTAGCGTGCGCCCCGCCTCTATGCAGGCGGAGCGTCTCTCCTCTCCGGCCTGAAGACGTCGTTCGATGTCTTCGGCAATCACTATGCCATTATCCACCAGAAGTCCCAGTGCGATGATGATCGCTGCGATGGACACCGTTTGAAGTTCGACCTTCAGCGCGCTCATGACAATCAGTGAGCCGAGAATGGTCAGCGGCACGATTGCCCCCACCACAAGCCCAGTGCGCCAGCCCAGAAACAACATCACCACCGCCATCACAATAATGACTGTCTCGGCCATCACGCTGTTCATCTTGCCCATTTCGCGCTCAACCACGTCGGCCTGGAAGGTCACGATATGTTGGGCAAAACCGGCCGGCAGTTGCTTGGCGATTTCGTTCAATCGTTGGCGTAATTGAAGGCCGAAAGCGGCGATGTTCTGGCCGGATGCCATCGAAACGGCAAGTACCACGGCCGGTTGTCCTTCATAAATTGCCGCCGTTTCCGGCGGGTCGGCTGGCATCAAGCGAATGTCTGCCAATTCACCCAACGCCACAATTGTTGTGTCATTTCCCCTCGGGACGGAGATTAGAAATCGACGCAGGTCGTCCAGAGTTCGCATCTCTCCGGTAGTCATCACGGTGAAAGCCGATCCGGAAACAGAGGGCAGTCCGCCAGGCGTCACAACGTTTTGAGTACGCAGTTGCTCCAGTACAGCGTTGGGACCCAGCCCGAGGCCAGCAAGGCGCTGGCGGTCAAATTCGAGGTAGATGCGTTCTTCTTGTAAACCGTATATAGAGACACGTTCAACGCCTGGTAAAGCGTAGAGCTGCTCACGAGTATTTTTAAGTTGCTCGCGTATTTCGCTCATACTAAAACCGGGCGCGGTGACTGCGACGGACGCTACGGCCACGCGGCCGAAATCATCATCGACAAACGGCCCGAGGCTGCCCTGCGGGTATCCTGCAGCTGCCTCGTTCGCCTTAGCGCGTACACGCTGCCACAGCGCGCTAAGGTCTTTGACCTGATCGTAGGCCGTGATCTGAATCATTGCGCTTCCGGGGCGCACGGTTGTGATGATCTTTTTGATGCCCGCCAGTTCACGTAACTTTTCTTCGGTCGGTCTGGCTAGCAAATTTTCTATGCGCTCTGCCGGCATACCCGGAAAGTAAATTGCAACAAGCGCGTCACGAATGGTGATCGTTGGCTCCTCTTGGGAGGGGAACCGCAGGAACGTTAGTACGCCGCCTATCAAAATCAGAAGTGCGGTAAATAAGGTCAGGCGGCTGGCGCCGAGTGCGCTTCGCGTCAGGTTCATAAGGCTTTGTCTCGGCCAATGTGTGTGGCGGGTTGATACAGACGTACCTCCTGACCATCAACCAGGAATGCGGCGCCTGCGACCACGACGGTTTCGCCGACGGCAAGGCCGTCATGTACAAGTACTCGACCGTTTTCCACCGTTTCTGGGGTGACCTCGCGACGGCTGACTTTTGCGGTCCCTGAGTCATACACAAAGACACTCGCTTGTTTGCTCTGTGTTTGTGGGATAAGTGCTGTCACCGGTACAGAGGGCGATCGTGCTTGCGCTGTTGGCAATGTAATTAGTACTGCCTCGCCGCTGCGCAGCTCGCTGTTAGCATCGACGGGACGAAAGATGGCTTGTACCAGCGCGCCATTTTCCAGGCGACTGGATAGGCTTTCCAATCGGATGGAGACGATTCGCGTGGGGTTTGCATTTGTATAGGCTGACGCGACATCCCCAGGCTTAAGTTTAGTGACCAATGCCGCGGGAAGCATTCCGACGACTTCAGCCTTCTCGGCGCCCTCAATCTGAAGCACGCTTTGTCCCGCTGTCACGTCTACGAAGGGCTGAACTGAACGAGCGACGATGCGTCCATTAAATGGCGACACAATGGCGCTGGTGCGCACGGCTCGACTGGCCATTGCTTCTGTTGCCTTTGCGCTGTCCAACTGCTCGTTGGCGCTCAGGTAGGCTGCACGAGCAGCAGCGAGCGTAGCGGGTGAGATCACGCGATCATCAAACAATGCTTGTTGCTGGCGAAAATTCAGCTCTCGTTCAGCTTTTTGCGCTTTTGCAGCGCTCACATCCGCACGGGCCTGTTGTAGTTTGAGTTGTGCCGGCTCTGGATCCAGCCGTGCGAGTGTTTGTCCGCGCCGAACCGTATCGCCGACATCCACGGCAATGGAAGCTATACGGCCTGAACCTTCAAAGCTCAGATCAGCGCGTTGTTCAATCCGGACCCGACCCGTAATAGGGAGGCGATTGCCATCGCTATCCCGCACGGTTTCAACCTTCACCGAACGAGGCGGGGGTTGTGGGGGCGGTGTTGAACGACCGCACCCAGCAATTAGACTTAACATCATTATTAAAGGTACAAGAGGCGCACGAGGGGCATGGATCACGACATGTATTCCCGATATTTATAGTTGAGCGGCTGCCGTCTAGCAGGGTCAGAACGTATAACTGATGGAGGTAACGGCGCTCACAGCTCCTTTGCGTTCGATCAGAGGGCTGTCCTCAACTTTTCCGCCCAATTCCGATGCGGTTACCAGCACATACGTTGACCAGTTTTCGTCAAATTTATGAGTCCAGTTCGCGTTCAGAGCGTACTGATTCAGGCCGCCCCCAGGGGTAAATGCGGTAAACCTCGATTGCTGAGATTGCTGACCAGTTACGCCGAAATAGGCCTGGTTGTAGCGATGATCGGCAGCTCGGACGTCAAGCCCAAGCACAATGATGTCTCTGGACTGGTTCAATACCGTCGCTTCTAGCCCGGCGCGATAGCGTGTTCCCCTTTCTCCACCATCCAGCGCAAATTCGGCTTCGCCATTGACCGAGAGCCATGGCGTCACTTGCTGACTTAGATACAGAATACTGGTTGCTGTGCTGTTGACTTCGCCCATGCCTGAGAGTCGGTTAGACCCAGGCCTGAAGTCGTTATTGCGATCATCCCTGCCAGCGTCGTAGAAAAATGACTGACTGATGTAGAAGCCGGAAGACGACTGCCACTGCAAGCCTAACCCTCGGTAGGTATCAACAAAAAAAATGCCGCGGCTTAGCGAGAGCACCGGAACCGGCACACTCCGGTAATCCTTTGAGCCCATGTAGCGGGGCCCACCGGCAACACCTACACCGATGCTAGCTTGAGTTTCGCCACCAAAGATGCTGTCGGTAATTGAGGGCGTTTCAGCCTGCACTTGAAGCGCCAACGGCAAGGACATGACCGAACCGTAGAATATGTGGGCAGCAGAGCGTCTTAATGCGTGCGCAGAAAGTTTTTTCATGATTTTTTTCCTAACGTTGCTGGAGCGTTCATGGTTACGCCATAGAAGGCGTGGAAAAGGGCGATACGATTAAGGGCTAAGTCCCGTTGCGCGAAAATACCGTCGATGCGGGTTTGGTGGAGCCGAAGGCGTGCCGACAATAGCCGCGGTTGGTCCTCCCATCCCGCTTCGAAGCGCGCAGTCGCTCGCCGAACACGTTCATCCTCTGTGATCCCCAGTCCACGCTCGCTACGTACTCGTTCAATCAGCGCGGTGCGGGCAATGAGCGCATCGGATACTTCTCGGAACGCTGATTGCACGGTTCTTTCGTAGTCGGCCACTGCCGCTTCTTTACGTAGCTGTGCCAGATCGAGATTGGCGCTGTTACGGCCATGATTGAAAATGGGCAGCGTGATTTGAGGAATGAAGGTCCAAACGCGGCCACCTGAATCGAACAGGTTTCCCAGACCATCGCTGGCAGTACCCAATGAGGTACTCAACGTAATTGATGGAAAGAACGCGGCTCTGGCTGCGCCGATGTCAGCATTGGAGGCCCGCAGTTGCTCCTCCGCCTGAAGGATGTCGGGACGTTCCAGCAGTACCTCAGAGTGCAACGAATTCATCCAGTCGAGCGACTCATTGGGATTGGCCAACTCCTCGACCTTTCCCGCGGGGGGCGCGCCGGCGTAGCCAGTCAGCAACTGCAGCGCATTTCGTGCGCCAGCCGCGTCGGTTTGAGCCTGCTGCATGCTTGCGTGTGAGTGTTCGGTGTCGCTGCGTTGCAGGTTCACTTCATCTTCAGATAACGTCCCAACGTCTCGTTGGCGTTCGGCGAGATTGAGTAGGGTCAGCGTATCGAGATATGCGTTTCGCAGTTGTTGTGCTTGAGCCGCAGCTGCGCGATCAATGACATAAGCACGTAGAACTTCTGAAATCAGAGCACCGCGAAACGCGCGTTGTCCTTGAGCGCTGGCCAGATACCGATGCCTGGATGCGTCGGAAAGGCTGCGAACCCGGCCGAAGAAATCCAGCTCGAAATCCGATGTACCAATGGTCGCAGCACTCAATTTCTGTCCGTAGCGCGCATCGAGGCTGGGATCATCGAATTTCTGACGGAAGCGTTGGACTGAGGCACTCACGCTGGGAAGCTGTTGTGCGCGATCAATGCGATTTAGCGCGCGTGCTTGTTCGACCTGGAGCGTTGCGACTTTAAAGTCACGATTGTTAGCCAAAGCACGTTCGACGAGCGGGACGAGATCATCGCTTGTCGAAAACGCCTTAAGAAAAAGGCGTTCCTGCGTAGAGAGCGGTTCCGATCTTCCTTCCGAAACCTTCGAGGTGGGAACCGTCGAAGTATCAAATTTTGCAGGAATCGATGCTTCAGGTCGCTGGTACGTTGGTGCCAGTGAACAAGCAGATAGACTGATGACTACGGGGAGCAGAACCCCGAATACCAGCGTCCCACTGCGTCGGAAGAAACTGGTCTGATTCTCTGTTGGTAAGAAAGTAGCCATCAACTCAACCATTCGCTGTTATCTTGGAAACAGATGGTTGCATATGACTTTCAAGAATCGTTGCGGAAATTATCAAGGTTTCATCAAGAGGCTATTATGGTAGGCAAAAAGGTGCTGGTGGTTGAGGACGACGCCTTAAGTGCAAACACGCTCGAGGCATATCTTCGTGGTGACGGATTTGAAGTGGCTATCGCCGAGGATGGCGAGCGCGGTGTAGAAATGCATGCCCGTTGGAGACCGGATTTGGTCCTGCTGGATGTGATGCTGCCTAAACTTAGTGGTACGGAAGTTCTTTCAATCATTCGCCGTTTGGGAAACACACCGGTAATTATGGTGACTGCGATTGGTGACGAGCCAGAAAAATTAGGGGCACTTCGTTACGGTGCAGATGACTATGTTGTTAAACCTTATAATCCTAAGGAGGTGGTTGCCAGGGTAGTTGCAGTTCTTCGTAGAACAGATGCCGGTGTCCTTGCGCCAAAAAATCAACTTCGCGATGGTTCTCTACTGGTTGATCTCCAAACATTTACCGCGCATGTAGAAGGAGGGAAAATGGGTGGCGAATTGTTGGATCTCACTCCGACTGAATTTAATTTATTAGCAACCTTGCTCCGCGCCCCATTCAAAGCATTTACGCGCAATGAGTTGTTAGAGGCGTGTTTGCCTGAAAGTGGAGCTTTAGATCGCGTTATAGACACTCATATTCACAATCTCCGCAAGAAATTGGAGGTGAATGGTATAACTGATGTGTTGGTCACCGTCCGAGCCGTCGGTTATCGGTTTCGGAGGGCACAATGAAACTCCCTTTTTCGCGTAAAACTCGCTCAACACTTTGGTACTGGGTTTGCCTACGCATGAGCTTGCTTGCACTAGGTGTGGTTTTCAGTATTACATTTGGCATGTGGCTACGATTTGCGATTTGGGACTACACCACGACTCAGCAGATCCCTGCGTCGGTAAGGCCCGAACTCGAAGAGCTTCGCGCAGATCCAAATTACAATCAAGCTCGATTGTGGGAGCTATTTCAACGTTATTATGACGTAGGAGACTTTCTCCCGGGTATGGCAAACCGTGATTGGTGGTGGCTTGCACTATTTGTCATGGTCTCAATACCGGTCGTGATTTTAGGTGGCCTATTGGCTTCTCGGCCATTGTCTCAACAATTTTCAGATGTTGCCCGTGCTGCCCGGAAAGTTGCACAGGGGGACTTTTCGGTGCGGGCGCCAAGTGTCCCTGGTGCTCCCGCCGAGCTTAGAAAACTGGCGAAAGACTTCAACAGGATGACTGCGAAGCTTGAGCAGTATGAGCGCGAGGTTCGTGTGTCCAGTGCGGTGCTCGCCCATGAGCTTAGAACTCCGCTCAATGCGGCGATGGGGCGCGTGCAAGGCATGCTGGACGAGGTGTTCCCCAGTGATCCTCAACAGCTAATGCTGGTCAAAGGTCAGCTTGACCAGTTGAATCGACTAGTGGGTGATTTGCATTTGTTGTCTCTGGCCCGGGCTGGTCAGTTAGCGATGGAGAAATACCAGTTTTCCGTGAATGAGCTGATTTCTGAGCGCCTTGAATGGGCTGCGCCTCAGATTGTCGCTGCGGGTGTCGTGGTGCAGGTTAATGCTGTACGTGAATTCACGCTGATGGCTGATCGAGATAGGATTGGCCAGGCGTTGTCGATTCTGATTGACAACTTGCTGCGCTATGCCGCTCAAGGTAGACATTGCGAAGTGACAGCAAGTCAGTTTGACGGTGCTTTTTTCTTGGTTGTCGCCGATAGAGGCCCTGGAGTGAAGGAGGACCAGCTATCACGCATGTTCGACCGTTTTTGGCGAGCTGAAAGTTCTCGCGCTCGGCCTTGGGGCGGTACGGGGTTGGGGTTGTCAATTGCCTCGGCGATTTGTGAGGCTCATGGCGGTAATATCAGTGCGTCCAACCGCGATGGTGGGGGCTTGGCTATTCAAATATCAATCCCTGCGCTTAATTGAGAACCTCCACACGGTAATCGTGGCGATCGTCGCGCACTGCCTTAGTGAGTATTGCTAAATCTTGATAAAATCTTGATATTTTCTGAATCGTTTATTGAAAAGCGCAGTGTAGCCTTGCTCTGTGCTTTTCAAATTAGACCATCGCTCCCCGTTTACTGACCGCTTGTGGGTTCCTGGTTAAGAATCTTCGAGTGTTCTATACGTTTACGTAGTTACTCAGTAAGAGTGGATGGTGTGTCGAACCCACGTTTAGGAAAACTTACATGCAGCAAAATTCTGACTGGATTATCTGTGAGCATTGCGATTCAGTTTTCGAATATGTAATGCTGGAATCTGGTCAGACAGCGTTTTGCACACGGTGCAAGGGAGTGCTTCAACAGGGATCTACATTTACGATTGAACAGTTGTTTGCGATCTCTATCGCCAGTGCGCTTTTGTTCGTCTTTGCTAATGTATTTTCTGTCATAGATGTGAGTTTTCAGGGGGTGGGTAATCAGGCAATATTGTGGTCTTCGGTTTGGGCATTAGCGCAAGGCGAAGTTACCCCGATCGCTTTTGTGGCTGGATTATGCATTATTTTGGCTCCGGGTCTGCAGATTGCTTTATTGTGCTGGTTGCTTGGATTTGCTAACCGACATCGACGTGCGCCCGGTTTCGAGCGCTGCATGCGTCTGCTAGTGGACTTAAAACCTTGGAGCATGCTCGAGGTATGTTTGCTGGGTATTCTAGTCGCGCTTATTAAACTGAATGGGTTGTTAGATGTTCGGCCAGGATTGGGGCTGTTGGCGTTAGTTTTACTTTGCGTTGTCAGTATTGTTGTAACCAATAAAAGCATTGAGCAGTTATGGGGCGAGGCGCGTTACGTATGATGGCCCGACGTCCTCCAAATGCCTCAGAGTTACAGTTGGTTCTTTGTCATACCTGTAAAAAGACATGCTCCATTCTCGTGAACATTTGTGATCGTTGTGGAGCACAACTTCACCACCGTAAGCCCAATAGCCTTATTCGAACGTGGGCGCTGCTCCTCACGGGCATGATTTTTTATCTGCCGGCTAATTTAATGCCGGTTATGCGTACTGATATTCTAGGTCATGGTCGTGATAGCACCATCATGGGTGGTGTGATCGAACTGTGGAAAAGTGGTGCTTGGGACATCGCGTTATTGATATTTGTAGCCAGTGTAGTAGTGCCGTGCATGAAGTTTCTTATTATGTTCCTGCTACTGACAAGCACTCAGCGCCGCAGCCGATGGCGCACATTAGAGCGATCCAGTCTCTATCGCATTGTTGAACGCATTGGCTATTGGTCCATGCTCGATGTGCTGGTCGTCGCGGTGCTGGCTGCACTTGTACAATTTCAGTTGTTGAGCAATATCGAACCCAGAATAGGGATCGTTTTTTTTGGCCTCGTGGTGGTCTTCACCATGCTGGCTTCTATGAGTTTTGATCCCCGACTTATTTGGGATTCTGAGGTAGAAAATGTCTGATCAACTGAGTGTCGGTGCTAACCAAGAGCCTGAAAGACCTCGTGTAAAAGATCGAAGCAAGGGCTTCTCACTGGTTTGGTTGCTTCCTATAGTTGCTGCATTGATCGGCGTATCGATGGCTGCGCATAACCTTCTGTCAGAGGGACCAGAAATCCAAGTCAGTTTTTCAAGTGCCGAAGGTCTCGTGGCGGGAAAAACTCAGGTGAAATACAAAAATGTAGTCATCGGCCAAGTCGCTAATATTTCTTTGAGCGATGATCGTGATCACGCTGTGGCGACTGTTCAATTAGAACGTTCCGCTAAAGCGTTTACAGCTCAGAATTCGCGTTTTTGGGTTGTTCGACCCCGCGTCGGTGCACAGGGTATTTCGGGCATCGACACGCTTATGTCGGGCGCCTTTATTGGCGCAGATCCCGGTGAATCAAGTGAAACCAAGGTAGCTTTCAAGGGGTTGGAAAGTCCGCCGCCAATAACCTATGGGCAGAAAGGGACGCGTTTTACATTGAACGCTGACGATCTTGGCTCGCTTGACGTCGGTTCTCCGGTTTACTACAGGCGCATCGAAGTCGGGCAGGTTGTCTCTTACCAGCTGTCTGTTGATGGCAAAGGTGTCGAAATCGAAATTTTCATTAACGCGCCAAATGATAAATTTATCACCTCTGGAACTCGATTCTGGAATGCCAGTGGGGTAGACGTGAGTTTTGGCGCAGAAGGGCTGAAGGTTAATACCCAGTCTGTGGCGTCCATCGTATCGGGCGGTATTGCTTTTATGGAGCCGCCCTATGGGGCCGATGCTAAAAATACTGAAGAGCATAGCGCCTTTCCATTATTTAAAGACCAAGCAACTGCTTTGGCTCCGCCAGATGGTGAGCCCTTCTTCATTCGAATGCATTTCGATCAGTCAATGCGCGGTTTAGCGGTAAATGCGCCTGTCGAATTCCTAGGCGTGAACATTGGGAAGGTTGTGTCCACCGATCTGGACTTCAACCCGTCAACCAATAGCTTCGCGGTTATGGTTGGCGCGGTTATTTACCCCCAACGCTTAGGCCAGGCTTATGACCAAATACTTACTGCGTATGGTACAGGTGAAGATGAAGACGGTAAAAAGTCAGCACAGTTAATATCAACATTCGTCAAAGAGGGGCTGCGCGCTCAAGTCCGAACAGCAAACTTGTTGACGGGCCAACTTTATATTGCACTTGATTTCGTCCCAAATGCTCAGCCCGTACATTTTAATTTAGCCGCTCGTCCTATGGAAATGCCAACAGTTCCTGGCAGTTTAGACAAACTGCAGGACCAGGTTCAGCGTATCGTGGAAAAAATCAGTAAAGTTCCGTTCGAGCAGATTGCAGGTAACTTCAATAACAACTTAGTAGAAATGCGTAAGACGTTGCAGCAGGTTAATGGACAGGTACTGCCGCAAATGCGTGATGCGTTAGGCCAGACACAAAAAACGCTGACCATAGTCAACGAGAGTTTTGCTGAGGACTCCCCACAGCGCCAGCAGTTTGGTCAGGTGATGGATGAAGTACAACGTTCTGCACGATCAGTGCGTGTGCTTAGCGATTTGCTGAGCCGACACCCAGAAGCGTTGATTCGCGGCAGAGTGAAGGATGGGCAACCTGACGGTATTCGCTCAAGCAATTCCTCTTCACCCGCTCTATCTTCGGAGTCTTCTGAGTGAAAATAGGTTTTTATGTCCTTGTAGCGTGCCTAACCCTGACTGCTTGCAGCTCTGCGCCCACGCATTATTACACGCTGATGCCTGCTACGGATTCACTTATCACCCCAACAGTGGTGCCGTTTCAGTATGAGCTGACGACCGTTAACGTACCGGCTCAAGTTGATCAGCCTCAGATAGTTGTTCGTCAAGGAGAGAGTGGCGTTCAGATACTGGAGACAGAACGCTGGGCCTCCCCTTTGTCAGATGAGGTGAGATCTGCGCTACGGCATCACCTAAGACTGCAGATGGGGCGGGCGGACAGTGCGGGTGTCGCTCGCGACTCAGGTTTGCAAAATGCGTCTATACAGGTCGACATACGTCGTCTCGAGATGGTTCCAGGGCACTATGCTTTGATTGAGGCAATTTGGAGCCTGAGAAATACTAGGGGAGCTGGTCCACGCAGAAGCTTGAGCTGCACATCAGTGATTCGTCAGGAGGCGACCGCTGAAATGAGCGCGTTGGTTTTGGCGCATCAACAATTGATAAGGGAGCTCAGCGTCCGCATTGTTCAGACGGTGATACCTTGGATGGCAAGCTCGGACTACGCTTGCCCAAATTAAATCAAGGATTTCTACAAACTCTGGCTGTGCGGCGGCTACAGCCTAATTAGCTAACGAGGAAACCGAATGAAACAGTGGATATGGCTTCTTATGGCGATAGTACTTGAGGTTGTGGCGACGCTCTCACTCCGCGCTGCAGTGGATAATCCTCAGTGGATCGTGGTCGTTATTTGCGGCTATGTGGGGGCGTTTGTAGCGCTTTCCATGGTGCTGCGAGAAGGCATGGCTATTGGCGTCGCCTATGGTATCTGGGCCGCTTGCGGAGTGGCGTTTACCGCCGTGGTGGCACACATTTTGTTCAGCGATCCCCTTACTTGGATTATGGGACTAGGCATCGTTTGCATCATCGCTGGCGTCTGGCTAGTTGAAGCGGGATCTGTCGCATCTCATCGCAAAGTGGAGGAATGACAATGAGTTGGATCTACTTGATTGGTGCCATTTTGTTCGAAGTCGCAGGCACGCTCTCAATGCGTGCTTCAGATGGTTTTCGCCGTAAAGTATGGATTTTGCCAGTTCTGGCTTCCTATTTAATTGCGTTTTCATTGCTCAGTTTGACTCTTGCTGAAGGGTTGAGTGTCGGAGTCGCTTATGGGATATGGTCTGCCTGTGGTGTGGCCCTGACTGCAATTGTTGCGAACTATCTTTTTAAAGATCCACTTACTAAATTAATGGGGTTGGGTATTGTCTTAATCGTTGGTGGGGTTTTGCTAATTAAACTAGGCGCTCAGCAGGCTGGTTGATTGTGTCATGCTCGCAGTTAATGCTGGTCAAGGGGATGGTAGGATAATTTTTCACTAGTACTACGCATCTCGGAATCTCCCCTGGCGGTATTTTTATAGAAAAATCTTAAGTGATGGAAGAGTTAAATATCTGAAATTAAGGGGTGTGGGTATGAAAAGAGTCATCATGGCAATACTTCTGTTTTTTTTTCCTCTGCCTCGCAGGCCGTTGAGCTGTCCTCGTCTGTTGGTTCGACAAGTCAGGGCGGCCTGACTGGTCGCGCTGGTCTGAGCGTGAATTGGGGCAGTTCATGGTTGCAGAGTCGAATAGGGAAACTTACAGGATATTGGGATTTTGGTTACACCTTTTGGGAGGCTGGTAGAAAAGCTGGTGCTAGACATTCCTTATCTTTTGCTCCCGTTTTCGTCTACGAATTCGGTACCTCTCACATCAAACCTTTCATAGAGTTGGGGGTGGGTTTAGCCGTTTTCTCCGGAGGAAATGCAGGTGATAGGGCTATGGGGTCCGCTTTAACTTTGAGGATCGTCTAGGTGCTGGCTTGAAAATCGGTGAGACTCAAAAAGTAGGTGTTCGAGCAATACATTACTCAAATGCTGGGATAAAAGAACCGAATGATGGGATTGAGTCTTTTTCTTTATTCTATAGTCGCGCTTTTTAGTGCGCCTCTGCAAATGCTTTGAAGTTATGCTGATCAGACTGCTGGCTAAATTTCTAACGTCTGATATCTGAAGTTTTAGATATAATCTTTTGCACAGTGATTGTTGTTTCGGCATGTTTAATGCGAGGCGCGCGATCGCGCTGTATCCTATTTTTTTACGAGCGTTGGTTTTATGTGTTCGCGCTATTTTTGCGCGAGACCAGGTGTTTCAATCATTAAGGGCTAATATATGAATGCTTCAAAAAGTGCGTGGCGTGCAAGTTTGGTATGTGGGTCTTCGCATAAAGCCTCAGATAAAATCCATTATTTTGGGAGAGGCTGTTTTTTGATCGCGGCGGTTTTCGGTATTAGTGCGTGTGCCTCGCATACTCCACTAAAATCTGACCAGGCGACGTCTTATCAGGGCTTGGCAGCAAGTGGTGAAAACGAGATGTCGATTCCTCCCCAGCCTGTCGATTTTGGTCGGTATAGAGTGGCCGTTATAGAGTCGGTGCAGGTTGCTCCTGCCGTTGCCAAGGAAGTATCTCCTGAGGTCTGCACAGAAATTTCAGACGTGCTGCGTGATGATGTTAATGCGCAGATGCGAAAGAAGTTTGATTTGAAGGGTGACCCTACTACTGAGCCGGTTCTTCGTATAAAAATTCGTATTACACGAATTACAGAGGCATCTCCTGTGATCAATACTGTAACTTCCTTGGCCATAGGACCGCTACTGAACGGCGCCTTGGCTGTCGAATTGGAGGCGTTAGATGGCAACACTGGGGAGCAAAAGGCAATGTTGTTGTGGGCAGGCTCGGGAGGACTTAAGGAGTTCTTTGGGAACTATAGCCGTACCTCCCACGCACGTACGCTCGCTGGACGCTTCGCCGTTGATGCTACAGCGTTCATCTCTCCGTTGAGTAAACGCTGACGCTGAGCCGATTAGGCGGTGAATTAATAATTAATGGGGAAAGGTGGCGTGTGATAAACGTTTTCAATGATGATGTAAATGCTGGTGGCCTCACACGAGTTACTAGCAGGATGGCTGCTAGTGATATTAACAACACAGATGCAGCTAAGTTACAGCTCTCTAATGTAGCAGCTGCAAGAGGTGCAAACAGTTCAGAAGTTGATAAAGAAACGAGTAGGGGGGAGGGTAACTCTGGCGCTGCATCATCTGATATAATGTCGCAATTGAAACGTCAGATAGCTCAGCTTCAAAAGCAGCTCCAGCAAGAACAACAACAGCTACAAAAAATTCAATCCAGCCAACAGGCTGCCGAGTTGAAAGCGGCCGCCGTTGGCGCTGTTCAGACTCAGATATCAAGCACGTCAGCAGCGTTACAGACTGTAATGGCTGCATTGTTGCAAGCTGTAAAAGGCGCTGGGAGTGAAAATTCTGGCAATATGGTTAACGTCACTGCATAAGAGAACGGCCACTCTCATTAGAGAGTGGCTTTTTTACGGTGGCCCTTGTTGCTTTTGGTAACCTAGCTCGCTGCTAATGCTAAAGCTGCAATCCAATAATAATTCTCGATATTGCGTTTCAATCCCGTCGGGATCCATTACTGCATCGGGCCCAGACAGATTAATAGCGGCCACTACTTTCCCGCTATAATCTTTGATTGATGCTGCAATAGCTGTCGAATAATCGGACCGATGCAGTACCCAGCCTCGTGCTCTGTCTTCGGCAATCAAGCTTTGTAATTCCACTAGTGTACGGGGTGCTGGGTTCGGATAGTCGTCCAGACGGATGTGTTGATAAAGTTGTCCTAGCTCTATTTCGCCAAGTGAGGTTAGAAGCATACGACCCATTGCGGTACAGTGGCACGCAATGCGCGTGCCCACAGGAATATTCACCGAGAGCCGCTGGGCGGCGAAGGCCCGATATAGATAGACGCTGTCACTTTGCTCACGAATGCTTAGATGGCAGGACAAAGATGTGCGATCACGCAGCTCGTTTAAGTGCGGCATCGCCACTTCGACTATATCGCGGCTGGCCAGGTAACTGAAACCATCGCTGATGACGCGAGCGCCGAGTTCGTATTGAGTGTTGTGTTTGTTCAGATAACCCATTTTGGTCAGAGTGAATAGGATGCGGTATACCGCCGAAGTGCTGACCCCCAGCCGCTCAGCGATTTCCTGAATGCTTAGGATGCGTGTGCCGGCGTTGAACATGCCCAGCACACTGAGCCCACGGGTAAGAGCGGGGACACTGTAGTCGGTGTCATTGTCGGGCGTTTCGGCCATTTTCATCCGGGCGTCTCCTTGATAATAGCCCTAGTACTGCCCGTAGCGGTCCGGCTTGCCGGCAGTGAGGCTTTTGAAACCGCTGCCGCCGATAAGCTGTGCTGATAAAGGAGTTGAGTTCACTGGAGTGCTTCAATCTCCAACACCTGCCCATCGAACTCGGTAACGGCATCCATCACTGCGTCCTTGAAATACGCCAGCGACGCCCGGTCGAAGAGGATCTGGAACGCCGGTTGGTCTTTCGCTCCCAGGTTGATCACGATCACGTTGATGCGGGCCGCCGAGGTCTGCGCGACAGCGCCCGGCGGAAAGGCAGCGGGGCGCAGGTCGACGCCACAGAGTTTGGCCATGACTTCGGCAATGCATACGCCACTCAAGTGCAGCCAGGCGTGACTGTCTTCCCGGGGCAATAGGTAGTTGGCGCTGTGATCCAGCTCCCAGCGCGCTTCCTCATCGGCGATGCGTTCGCCACGGTCCTGAAGACTGCCGAGAATCAGGTACTCAGTCTGCGACAGGCGTGCCACATGGCTGCCATCGGCCTGAGTGACCGCCCGGTTTGGCTCATCCGGCAGGTTAAAACCTCGCGCCTGCAAGTAATCGGCGCTTTGTTGACCGCGAAAGCCGACCCTCGGTACTTCGGTCAGATCGACCAGCACGCATTGTTGTAAAGCGCCGAGCTGAAGCGGAGCGGGTTCGATGTATGTTTCTGTGTTGAGGCTCGACATGTCAGAGCTCCTGGCGCTGGTTTTCAGGATCGAAGAAAGGCAGTTTCACCACCGTGGCCTGGACGATCACGCCGCCCTCCACCCGAATCGGAATCTGCTGCCCTGGCTGGCTCTGATCGAACGCGGCATAGGCCAGGCCGATGATCGTGTCCAGGGATTGCGAGTACTCGCAGGAGGTCACGTTGCCGCTGATGTCCGGACCGCGGAGCACCAGATGGCCTTCCAGCGGTTGCGGGCTGGTCTTGGGCAGCGTGAAACCCACCAGTTTGCGTTTCTGCGGCTGGGCTTCGAGGATGTCCACCGAGCGGCGTCCGACGAAGAACGGCTTGGTCCGGCTCACCGCCCAACCCATGTCGATCTCTCCGGGATGGGTCATGCCGTCGGTGTCCTGACTGATGATCACGTGGCCTTTTTCCAGGCGTAGCAAGCGTTGGGTCTCGACGCCGAACGGGCGGATATCCAAAGCCTTGCCGGCTTCCATCAAAGCGTCCCACAGCTTCAGCGCATGGCGCGCGGGAAGGTGAATTTCATAGCCCAGTTCGCCGACGAAACCGACTCGTAGCAAGCGCGCCTTGATTCCCGCCACCGTGCCCTGACGCACGCCCAGATAAGGGAAGCCTTCAGCGGACAGGTCCAGGTCCTGGCATACCTTTTCCAGCACTTTGCGCGAATCCGGCCCAGCCACGTTGACCGCCGAAATCGCCGCCGTGACGTTGGCGATGTCCACATCCAGCCGCCACTGTGCGTTCCACTTGAGCATCTGCTGATAAATGCGATCAACGCCGCTGGTGGTGGCGGTGACGTAAAAATGGTGCTCGCCGAAGCGTGCGCACACACCGTCGTCGATCACCGCGCCCTGTTCGTTGGTCATTAGCGCATAACGGGAGCGACCAATCGGTTGCTTGAGGAAGGCGAAGGTGTACATACGGTTGAGCAGTTCGGCGGCATCCGGGCCGCGCACGTCCAGACCGCCCAACGTCGAGACATCGATGATGCCGACCTTGTTGCGCACGTGCAGCGCTTCAGCCTGCATGCACGCGTCGCGCTCGCTGGCCTTGCCGTAATACGCGGGACGCTGCCAGATGCCGGCAGGCATCATCTTCGCCCCGGCCTCCACATGCCGTTTGTGCATTGGCGTCTGGCGGTACGGATCGAACGCCCGCCCTGCGACATGGGCGAGTTTCTCGGCTTCAAAAGGCGGACGTGCCGTGGTGACGCCGGTTTCGCTGACGCTGCGTTGCGTCGAGGCGGCAACCAGCCGTGCGGTTGGCAGCGCCGAATGACGCCCTTGGGACGGGCCCATGCCGACCGTGGAGTAGCGCTTGACCAGCTGGATGTCGCGGTAGCCGATTTTGGTGGCATTCACTATGTCACGCACCTGCAGGTCTTCATCGAAGTCGACGAAGTCCTTGCCCTTGGGGTGTGGGAAGATCGGCCATGGGAAGTTCACCTGCGCTTCCGGGCGCATCGCCAGCGGCCTGGCAGCGAGTTCCAAATTCAGCGCCATGACGATATTGGCTGCAGCGTGAATTGCATCGGCCAGCACGTTGTCCAACGCGTGATAACCGTGGGCCGAGCCTGCAACGGTGAGGTTTTTCGGTAGACCGCTGAGGGTGAATTCCGCCAGTTGGTCATCGTAGGCCAGCTTGCCACCCGCCTGGCACAACAACTGATAGACCGGCATGTAGCCGCCGGACATGCACAGCAGATCGCAACCCAGAACCAGACCGCTGCTGGCCACCTGGCCTTGTCCGGTGATCTTGCGAATGTCAGCGCCGCTGACGTGGCGCATCCCTTTTTCGTGCAGCGCCTCAAACACGGTGCTGCCCAAGTGACAGACCACGCCGCGCTTTTCCAGCGCCAGTAGCAGGCTGCGGTCGGCGGGGTTGCTGCGCATGTCCACGAGCGCTACCACGTCAACGCCCTGATCGTGCAAGTCCATCGCCGCCAGGTAGCCGTCGTCGTTGCCCGTCAACACCACCGCGCGTTTGCCCGGCTTGACCGCGTACAGCTTCATCAGGCGTTGCGCGGCGCTGGTCAACATGACGCCGGGCAAGTCGTTGTTGCGGAAGATCACCGGCTGATCGAACGAGCCGCTGGCGATCAGGCATTGCGTAGCCCGCACTTTGTACATGCGCTTGCCCTGAATCACCGGCAGGTAGTTGTCAGTGAACCAGGCGTTGCAGGTGGCTTTTTTCAGCACGCGAATGTTGGCGTGGCCTTCGACGGCGCTGACCAGTTCACGACGCAGGGTTTCGGCGCGGGTGCCTTCGAGGTCGAAGCGGGCGTACGTCAGCGAGCCGCCGAGGACCGGCTGTTGCTCGATCAGCAGCACCTTGGCGCCCGCGTTGGCGGCAGTCAGGGCGGCCTGAAGACCGGCCGGGCCTGCGCCGATCACGGCCAGGTCCGCGAACAGATAGGCTTTGTCGTAATACTCGGGCTGGAATTTCAGGTCGAGCACGCCCAGGCCGGCCTTCTTGCGAATGATCGGCTCCCAGAGTTTCCACGCGCCCTTGGGCTTGTAGAACGAGCGGTAATAAAAGCCCACCGGCATGAACTTGGAGAACTTGCCGAGGTAAGCGTCCTTGTCGTTGTCCAGCGAGCCGTTGAAGTTCTGCCCGGTGACCTGCACGCCGTTTTCCAGCAAGTGACTGTCGGCCAGCACGTTGGGCTCGCTTGGCAGCTGCACCAACGTGTTGGCGTCTTGCCCGGCCATGGTCAGGGGGCCGCGTGGGCGGTGGTATTTGAACGAGCGAGACAGCAGAAAGCGGCCGTTGGCAAGCAGGGCGCTGGCGATGGTGTCGCCGGCAAAGCCCTGATACGGATTGCCATCGAAACTGAAATCGAGTGGCTGATTACGGTCAATCAGCAGCCCCATGGGGGCGGGAAGGCGGCTCATCGGGTGGTCTCCCTGGGGGCAACAGCGGTGAATTCCACGCGGGCGTTGAACAGTTCTTTCGGGTCGAAGGTGCGCAGGATTTCGTCGCTGCCGGTGTGGCGCTCGGCCAGAAACCAATAGCTGGAGGGGTTGTGCATCCACCATTCGCGCACCACGCCCAGAGTGTCTTCGCTGTTGAACACGTAATCGGCCCACTCGGCGTCGCTGCAGGTCTGAGGATCGGGCATCTGCTTGAACTCGCCGCCGTAGGTGAATTCGCTGATATTGCGCGGCCCGTTGAGCGGGCAAGTCATGACTTTCATGTGTCTCTCCTGGCTCAAGGGCGGTCAGTGACTGGCCGCTGTGGCGCCCATTTCGTTGACTTGCTGGAAGGTCGAAAAACGCTCCAGACCGAAGGGTTTGATCAGCTCCGGCACCTTGCCGCCGCTGGCCACGAGCTCAGCCATGGTCTTTCCGCAGATCGGCGTGGCCTTGAAGCCCCACGTGCCCCAGCCCGCATCGAGGTAGTAATTCTTCACCGGCGACAGGCCCATGATCGGGCTGTAATCCGGGGTCATGTCGGTGATCCCGGCCCACTGACGCATGAGCTTGGCGTTGGCCAGGAACGGGAACATCTCGATGGCGTGGGCCAGCAGGCTTTCTTTCAGATCCAGCGTGGAGCGGGTGTTGAACAGCGGGTAGGGATCGGAACCGCCGCCGAAGACCACTTCGCCACGGCTGGTCTGCTGCACGTAGCAGTGCAGGGCAGAGGAACTCACCAGCGGATCGAGGAATGGCTTGAACGGCTGGGTCACCATGGCTTGCAGCGGGAAGGTCTGGATCGGCGAGCGAATCCCGGCCTTCTTCATCAGTTGCGAACTCATCCCCGCGACGGCCTGAACCGCGCAGCCGCACTGGATCGTGCCGCGATTGGTTTTGACCGCCGTGATGGTGCCGTTTTCGATGACCAGTTCCTGCACTTCGGTTAGCTGGTGAATCTCCACGCCGTGCTTGGCCGCCTGCTTGGCGTAACCCCAGGCCACGGCATCGTGGCGCGCCGTTGCGCCGTCGATGTGCCACAGCCCGGCGAGCACCGGAATGTGCCCCGGATCTAGAATGATCTTGGTGCCGCCAGGCTTACCGCCGTGGTAGACATGGGAAGCAGGGTGATCTTTGAAGTAAATCCAGGTGGTGCTTTTAACAAACGGGGTGGTGGGCAGGCCTTCCGACTCAAGGGCCGCGACAGTCAGCTCTTCGGCCAAGGCGTCGCGTGCCGAATCACTGAAGGTGCCTTCGGGGCTGTTTACGTAGATAAGAGGCATTGAGAAAATTCCTGATTCAGTCGAACTTGGTGATGATGACGTAACCGTTGGTATCGAATTTGGGCATCCTGTCCATCACGGACTGGACGTCTTCCAGACTGACTTGCTCGGTCACGTGCTGGCTCGGATTGAGTCGGCCTGCGTCGATCATTGAAAGCAGCTTGGCGTATTCAGGCTGCGGATTGCCCAAGCTGCCGGCGATCGACCATTCGCTGAACACAAGCTTGTCGATCGGGATGGTCAACAGGCCTTTGTCTTCTTCGCTGGACAAGCCCACGGTCGCCATACGGCCACCCTTCATCAGGCTTTCAAGGGCTGTCAGTGTGGCGTTGCTGACCCCGACCGCGTCGATCGATGCGCTAACGCCAGTGCCGTTGTTCAGTGCACGCACTTTCTCACCGGCCTGTTCTGGGGTCAGGCCCGAACTGTTGAGGGTCGCGACGGCGCCAAGCTTGGCAGCGGCCTTGAGCTGAGCTTCACGTGTATCGATACCGATCACCTGGGCTCCGAGCGCAACCGCGATCTCAACTGCTGCGAGACCAACACCACCCAAGCCAACAATCGCTACCTTTTCGCCACCTTTGACATTGGCGCGACTGGCCACCGCTCGGTAGGCCGTCATGTATCGGCAGCCCAGCGCTGCAGCGTCGAGCTCCGTAACACTCTCAGGAAGTGGAACGCAGTTGAGCGAGGCGTTAGGCACTCGAACGTACTCAGACCAACCGCCTGACCCTTCCAGCATGAAAGGCCATGAGGCGTCGTCGCAAATATTCTGAGAGCCCTTGCGGCACTGTGGGCAGCATCCGCACGCGAAGTTGAACGGGACGCTGACACGGGTACCTGCGGTAAGTCCTTTGACGCGTGAGCCGACTTTCTCGACCACTCCGCCAATTTCGTGACCCAGGGTTGTTGGCATTGGCAGCTTCAAACCCAACCAGGCCCAGTCGCCATTCCACAGATGCCAATCGGTACGGCAAATCCCCGATGCGGTGACCCGCACGAGGGCCTCGTCATCACCGATTTCCGGGATGTTCACTCGGCAGATCTTTAGCGGTTCTCGTAGGGTGTCTACTCGAACAGTACGCATGGTGGTCATGTTTTTCTCCATCTGTAATGCTGGTGAAAAAAGCATAGCGAGCACACATAGATTCGACTAGAGTGAACATTATGAAGAGCGAATTCACTTTAAATGAACTTAGGAAAATGGATCTCAACCTGTTGGTAGTGTTGAGCGTCTTGGTACGTGAGCGCAGCGTCAGGCAAACAGCGGCGCTTTTGCATGTGGGATCTCCCGCGATCAGCATGTCGCTGAACCGGCTTCGAGAGTTGATGAATGATCAGCTCTTGGTGCGAACGGGGAGGGGCATGGCACCTACCCCCAAGGCGTTGGAGCTGGTGACGCTGATCGATCCATTTCTGCAAGACCTTCGATTGGCACTTTTGGAACGAGGGCATTTCGATCCAGCCACCGTCACACGTGTGGTGCGATTTGCGATAGCCGATGACCTGGAGGCGGCGCTGCTTCCGCGCCTCATTCGTGCGCTTCAGGAGCAGGCACCCGGCGTTCGACTGGTCGTCAGAGACGCTGACTACCACTGCATCGACAAAATGCTGCAGTCGGGCGACGCGGAGGTGGTGCTGGCTGCATTACTGCCAGAACTGCAGCTCAGAGAGCCTTGCCAAATCCTCTATGAAGAGGGGTTTGTGGCGCTGTTTGACCCCAAACAAATCGTGTTGGCCGCTCCCATAGGACTGGATGAGTACTTAGCGACCCCGCAGCTGCTGATCTCGCCTCGTGGTGAGATCTGCGGAATGCTTGAGCCTCAACTACAGGCGCTAGGACGCACCCGAAATGTCATTGCCACATTGGCGAGGTTTTCAACGCTGCCGCTGGTGCTCAAAGAGACCCCCATCCTGTGCAACGTACCTTCCACCACAGCACACTTCCTGGCCGACCATTTCGGACTGGCCATAAGCGCTCTGCCGTTCAACTCCTCCCGATTCAATATCGGGATAGCGTGGCAGCATGTGTTGAATCAGGATCCGTTCACTCGATGGTTCACATCACTTGTGAGCGAGCTGATGATGGAGCTAAGGGAACAATCACAAGCCAATCAGGCCCCAGCGCAAACACGCTGAGGCCGCGTCCGGGGCCTATTTCTTGAACATGTAGCTCTTGGTGTTGGTGAACCCAGCCAGACCTTCCTGGCCGTTCTCAACGCCCATCCCGGATAGCTTGTGTCCACCAAACGGAATGTCAATGCCGTGGATGTGGATCTCGTTGACCCACACTGTCCCGGTTTCCATTCGCTTGGCGACCGCGATCGCGGCAGCGCGATCGCCACCCCATACAGAACCTGCAAGGCCGTAAGGGCTAGCGTTGACCCGAGCAATTACATCTTCCACATCGTCAAACGCAATGACGGGCAGAATGGGGCCAAACGGCTCCTCCTGCACAATGCGGCTATTCTCGGGCGGGTTGTCCACAACGGTAATCGGAACAAAATTGCCGGCCAGGCTCTGGTCAATAACACCGCCTAGCGGAACGTTGTAGCCCTGCTTGCGGGTATCCTCGAACAGGTCAATCAACTTTTCGTACTGCATACGGTTCTGGATCGGGCCCAGGTCAGTTGACTGATCCATCCCGTCACCCACCTTGACCGTCTTGGCGTACTCCACAAAGGCTGCTGTAAAAGCCGCATGAATGCTGGAGTGCACGTAAAGCCGCTTCACGGCAATGCACCACTGCCCAGAGTTGCCAAACGCTGCCCAGAACAAGGGTTTGACGATCGATGGCCAGTCAGCATCGGCCAGTACCACAGCTGCATCGTTGCCGCCCAGCTCCAATGTGATGCGCTTAAGATTGGAGGCGCCGCTGGCCATTACTTTCTTGCCTGTCGCGGTGCTGCCGGTAAAGCTGATCTTGGCGATAGCGGGGTGTTCTGTGATGATCTGTCCGAGTTCATTGCCCCCGGACAGCACACTGAGCACGCCTGGCGGCAACACAGACTGGGCGATCTCACCAAAGAACAGGGAGGTGAGAGGCGTGTAGGGCGACGGCTTCATCACCATGGTGTTGCCGGTGATCAGGCATGGCGCCACTTTCCACAAGCCAAGAAGCACTGGGAAGTTCCAAGGAGTGATCGCACCCACCACGCCCAATGGCGTGTGGTGAACTTCGACGACGTGCTCCGCCGTATCTTCGATCACCTGGACTGGAATTTCGCGCTTTGCCACTTCCCGAACCCAGTAGATCGCAGCTTCCACCTCTGACTTTGCCTGACTGTGCTTGGGCTTACCCTGTTCCAGTGTCAGCAAGGTAATCAGCTCATCCTGGCGGGCTTCGAGCGCGTCAGCGTATCGCAGGATGTAATCCGATCGGGTCTGCCAAGACAGAGCAGACCAGCTCTTGAACGCCTGAGCCGCAGCCTGGATGGCCTCTTCAAGCTGCTGAGCAGAAGCCTGGGGCGCCTGAGCGATGACCTTATTGTTAGCAGGGTTCAAGACGTCGAAGGAGCGGTCAGCGTCGACCAGCTTCCCATTAATGGATAGGTGGAAAACCGACGGCAATCCAGCCGCTTGGAGCAGATCCAACGAATGAGCAGTATTCATTATGCAATCCTTCTTATTATCTTCGAATGAGTAGACACATCCTCAAGGCTTCAGGATGGGCTTGAGCACGACACCGCTTTCGGAGTCGGCTACGGCCTGATTGATGTCTTCAAGATCGTAGTACTTCACTAATTGATCAAATGGGAAACGGCCGGCGCGCCATAGCTCAATCAGCTGCGGGATGAACACGTGAGGAACGCTATCGCCCTCGATGATGCCCCGCACGCTTCGACCGAAAAGCAGCGTGTTCATGTCCAGCGATACCTCGGCGCCCAGTGGAGCAGCTCCCACAAGCCCGCACACGCCCGGAATCGACAGGCAGTCGACCGCTTGGCGAAGCACTTTAGGGCTGGAGGTGCATTCAAGGCTGTATTGAACGCCGCCATCAGTGATCTCGCGGATGCGATCAAGCGCGTTGGTAGTGCCTGCATTGATGATGTGGGTAGCACCCAGTTCAAGTGCCAGCTCCAGGCGGCTATCATTCATGTCAATGGCGATGATGGTAGTGCAGCCGACGGCTTTGGCCGCCATAACGGCTGCAAGTCCTACCGAACCCGCTCCGAACACGGCAATGCTGCTACCAACGCCCGGTTTGAGCGCATTCATCACAGCTCCAGCACCCGTCTGGATGCCACAACCCAGCGGGCCCATCAGCTCCAGAGGGACATCCTGGGCGATCTTGATCGCATTGCGCTCTGATACCAGCGCATGTGTGCCGAATGAGGACTGATTGAAGAAACATCCACAGACAGTACCGCCATCCCCGCCTTTATAAGGGCTGGTCCCATCGGGCCGATAGCCGCCGAAATTCTGTTCGTAGAACTGAGAGCAATACCCGGGCAAGCCCTTCAAGCAGTTCCCACAGTGGCCGCAGCTGGCATAGCTCAGAACCACATGGTCGCCGGGTTTGAGGGTTTTCACCTCAGAACCTACCGCTTCCACAACCCCGGATCCTTCATGCCCTAACACGAGAGGAAGTGGGACAGGGTAGCCCTGATCTCTGACCACCATATCGGTGTGGCACACACCAACACCGACGATTTTTACGAGCACTTCGTCCTTACGTGGAGCCTCAAGCGTGAGGGTTTCGACCACGAAAGGAGCTGATTTTTGACGAACGACTGCCGCTCTGATTTGCATATTTATTATTCTCCGTGCGCCCCAGGCCAACTTGTTGGTGGTTTTGAAAAATGACAAGGGCGCGGCTATCGCCACCATGCATCAGAATTGGCGTAAGTTGAATCTGCATTCTGAAAAGGGGGTGTTAATCCAGGGCGAACGCTAACTGGCCGCGTTGAGCGAGCTAAATTCCAAGCATTGCGCTTTGAGTGCATGAAGAGTCCAGATGAGTCATTGAATAATCCCGAGGCACGCAGTCGTGGGCGGGCGCCCCGGGATTCAATGCATTTACACCACTCGGCCACCGTCGACCGGAAGTTCAACGCCGTTCAGGAAGGCGGCGCCGTCTGTTGCCAGGAACACTGCGACAGCCGCGATATCATCAGGCTTGGCCAAGCGACCTAACGGGATGGTGGAAAGAAACTTCTGGCGGTTCGCAGGCGTGTCCGGCATACCCATGAAGTCTTCAAGCAGGGCTGTCTCGCCCATGACCGGGCAGATGTTGTTGACCCGAATGCCGTCTGGGCCCAGCTCTACAGCCAGGGACTTGGACAGCAGATTCACAGCGCCTTTCGAGCCGTTGTACCAGGTCAGACCAGGGCGCGGGCGAATACCGGCAACCGAACCGACGTTGATGATCGAGCCGTTCTTGCGCTCGCGCATCAGTGGCACGACGGCCTTGGTCATGTGGAAAATCGATTTCACGTTGACAGCGAAGACTCGATCAAAGGTTTTTTCGTCAACGTCCATCAGTGGCTGATTGCGATGCGTTGTCCCTGCGTTATTGACCACAACATCGGGAACGCCGAAGGTCTTGACGCAAAGATCCACTGCTGCTTGAACCTGGTCTGCTTGAGTGACGTCGCAGGCAGCGGCGATCGCGTTGGCGCCGAGTTCATCGGCCAGTTTGCTGGCAGCTTCGAAGTTGATATCCGCGAGGACGACCTTGGCGCCTTCCTCGATGTAGCGACGTGCGATGCAAGCGCCGAAGCCGCTTGCCGCGCCGGTTACGATGGCGACTTTATTATTGAGCTGTGCCATTTTTCTCTCCGTTACCATTAAGAATCTGATTGTTCGATACAGGCTTAGCCGTGGTGACTGACCACGGTCTTGGTGATGCTGAATTCATCCAAGGCGAGGAGGCCTTTTTCACGCCCGTGCCCGCTTTTGCGGATACCGCCGAATGGCAGCTCGACACCGCCGCCTGCTCCATAGCAATTGATAAACACTTGCCCGCCTTCCAGGCGTTTGGCCATGCGCTGCTGACGTGCACCGTTTTCGCTCCAGATCGATGCAACCAGGCCATAGTCAGTGCCGTTGGCCAGGGCCACAGCATCGTCTTCGTCATCAAATGACAACGCCGCGAGCACAGGGCCGAACACTTCTTCACGCGCCAGTTTGTGGTCGCGTGGAACGGGGCCGAACAGAGTCGGACGCACGTAGTAGCCGCCTTTGGGCAGATCGTTGTCCATGGCACCTTCTGCGATCACTGGCAGATCGGAGTCCTTGCACTCCTGGATGAATTGGTTGACCCGGCCAAATTGAGCTTTGGTGATGATTGGGCCGCAGTCTGGCGCGGTCTCAGGCAGTCCGACACGTACTTCACGGAACTTGGCAGCTACGCGTGTGATGACGTCCTCGTAGACCTCTTTTTGAATGAGGACACGGCTACCAGCAGAGCAGGTCTGGCCTGCGTTCTGGATGATCGCTCCCACGATCACAGGCACTGCCTTGTCGAGGTCGGCATCTGCAAACACCACCTGAGGGCATTTACCACCCAGCTCCAGCACGCATTTGACGTGGTTGACGGCAGCAGCGGTTTGAATGGCGACTCCGACATCAGGAGAGCCGGTGAAGGTGATCAGGTTGATGCCTGGGTGACCCGCCAGCGCGGCGCCCGCTTCGCGACCATAGCCGGTCACGATATTCAGCGCACCAGCAGGCAGACCGGCCTCTGCGGCAATCTCGGCGAAGCGAAGCGACGTCATGCATGCATCTTCTGCTGGCTTGACGATCGATGCGTTGCCCATGGCCAACGCAGGCGCAATCGTACGCCCGAGCATCTGAGCCGGGTAGTTCCAGGGGATGATGTGACCCACCACACCACAGGCTTCTCTGACCACGCTGACCGTGTAGCCAGACAGGTACGGAATTACCTCGCCATGGACTTTATCGGCTGCACCACCGTAGAACTCAAAGTAGCGTGCAAGCGCCTCGATATCCTTGCGGGCCAGGGCAATAGGTTTGCCCGTGTCCTTGGCTTCGATCTCTGCCAGTTCCTCAATGTTCGCCAGCACGCCGTTGCCGATACGAACCAATATGCGGCCTCGCTCGGTAGCGCTCATCCGACCCCAGTCGCCATTGACTGCACTGCGCGCGGCCTTTACTGCCAAGTCGATGTCTTCAGGCATGCCCCGGGCGATTTCGGCATACGCCTCGCCAGTGACAGGTGAGTAGACAGGAATGCTCTGCCCGCCGGTAGCAGGGACTTTGCGGCCGTCGATGTAAAGCGTGCTCATGATTGTGCCTCCATTGGCAGATGGTTAATTGAGTCGGAACCAGTTTCGCGGCTGGTATTGAGGACAGGTGACAGCTCCCCCCGCTCGATGTGCAACACATGGTCAGGGACATCCTTTAGCAGGCTGCCGTTTGATTCAGTCACGACGATGCAGAGGTCTGGAAGACGCTGCTGCAGCTGTTTGAGGGCGTTGCTGTACTCGGTCGCGAGGGCAGGTGCCAAACCCTGAAATGGCTCATCCAGCAAGATCAGCTTGCTGCCGATCATAAGCGCTCGACCAAGGGCAGCCATTTTGCCTTGGCCACCTGATAAGGCTGCGCCAGAGCGGTTTAGCATGGGCTTGAGCTGAGACACGACCTCAAGCGTCGTCGCCAATCGTTCATCAACCTCACGTTTGTTCATCCCCGCAACCTGGCAGGGCAGGCGAAGGTTTTCTTCAATTGAAAGGGTCGGGAACATCACGCGCTCCTGCGGCGCGTAACCAATGCCCAGGCGTGCGCGGCCATGGGCTGGCACACGCGCAAGGTCAGCGCCTTCGAACAGGATTTGCCCTTCCTTGGGCTTGATGAGGCCCATAATCGTACGCAGCAGGGTCGTTTTGCCCGCGCCATTTCGGCCTACCACGGCGATGATGTTTCCTTTATTCAGATCAGCGTTTACGCCTCTGAGAATAGGTACTCGGACGATGTCGGCGCTGACGTTGGCAAGGTGGATCAGGATGTCGTTTTTCATTCGCCAAGCACCTCACGCTGGATGAGCGGATTGCTCAGTACACTGGCAGGACTACCGTCAGCAGCGACCGCTCCACTGATCCAGGCAGCCACGCGGGTTGCGTAACGCTTAACGATATCCACGTCATGTTCGACGAAGATCGCGGTGACCTTCTGGTCGTCCAGAGCACGCATGAGAATCTCCATCACGCCATGCTTCTCTTCTGTCGACACGCCACTGGTGGGTTCATCGAGGATCAGCAATTTGGGCTGAAGCATGAGCGACATGCCCACATCCAGCAGCTTGCGCTGGCCTTCAGGAAGGTTGTTGCACAGCTCATCCTGTCGATCGCACAGACTGATCAGATCAAGCATCCGATCGATTTCTACTGCGCTGCTGCCGCCAGCCAACGAACTCCAGGAAGACAAATTCTCAGCACGCGCGACTGCGGACAGCTGCAGGCATTCGCGCACGGTATGTTCAAGGAACAACTGGGGAAGCTGGAAAGACCTTGCCATGCCCTGTCTGACGATTTTTCGCGGTGACTGGGCTGTAATGTCACGGCCGGCGAAGCTGACCCGACCTTTGCTAGGCTTGAGCAGCCCAGTGCAAATATTGATGAAAGTCGTTTTGCCCGCACCGTTCTGGCCAATCACTGCCAGGCGCTCGCCCTGTTCCAGGCTGAAGTTGATGCCGTTTGCCACCACCAGTCCGCCAAAGGCCAGCGTCAAGTCATGAGTCTGCAAAAGCGCTGTCATGCTGCACCTCCGATGAGGCGTTTACGACGATTCATCAGACCGGTAATGCCTTTGGGCAGGAAGTAGATAATCACGATCAGGATGGAGCCCAACACGAGCTGCCAGGAACCACTGACCAACGCGGCTGCATACATCTTCAAAAACTCGTAAAGGATCGCCCCGACGAATGCGCCGACTGCGTGACCGGCACCTCCCAGGATGGCGATGAAGACGAACTCACCAGACCGAAGCCAGTAGCCCATCTCGGGTGTGACCAGACCTTGAGAGAGGCCAAACAACGACCCTGACAGGCCACACAGCGAGGCCGACAGAACGTACCCTTTCCAAAGCACCTTCTTGGCCGAAACCCCGAGGTATTCCAGGCGGGTTTCATTGGTCTTGATGGCGGCTAGGGCTTGTCCACCGCTGGACACAAAGTAGCGCTGTACCCCCCAGATAGCCGCAAGCGAGATCGCAACGACCAGTACCAACAAGGCAATCTCGAATGGGTCACGGGTCAGTTCAAACCCCAGCAGTGTCGGGCGGTTGATCCGCAATCCATCAGTGCCGCCTGTGACCGCGTAGAACTTGCCAAGGACGGTGAACAGCACCATCGAGATGGCAAGGTTAAGCATGCCGAAGAAGATCTCCCGGTAGCGAACAACGAACGCACCAATGAGCATCCCCGCGACCACACTCGCCAAGGTGCCAAGCGCGATTAGCAAGACCCCGTCCATGCCTGGGAAGCGATGCCCAACAAAGGCCACCACGTATCCAGAGATACAGGCGTACATGGCGTGACCGAACGAGATCTGTCCGGCTTTGAGCAGAACGACAATGCCCAACGCGGCCAAGCCGTAGCACAGCGACAAAATCAGGGGAAGCTTGAGCCAAGGGAATGTCATTGCCAGACCAAGGATGACAACGACCGCTGCAGCATTAAGTAGGAGAGCGCGCATCAGATTTTCCTCGCCTGAACGACAGTGAACAGGCCTTGAGGCCTCGCCAGCAACACCAGAACCATGATCAGGTAGGGCATGACGACTTCAAATTCGGGGGCAAGGTACACGCAGAAAGAACGTGATAGCCCAATCAGCAGGGCGGTGATCAGTGCCCCCGTTATTTGACCCAGACCGGCACTTGCGACGACTGCGAACGACAGTACGATCATGTCCGCGCCGATACCCGGCACCAGTGACGTGGTGGGTGAAGCCAGTGCTCCGCCCAAGGCCCCCAGGACTGCGCCGACGACAAAGGTTAGATAGGCGATGCGCCGAGCATTGATGCCAAGAGCTGTCGCCACTTCTCGGTCATGGGTGACGGCGATGATCTGCCGTCCCATTAGGGTGCTGTTCAGGAACCACTTGAGGAGGAAGTAGACCGCCATCGCCGCGCCTGGGACGAAGAGCAACTGGTAGTTCATGTACACCACGCCCAGCAGTTCAGATGTCCCCATCTGGTTGACGACATCCGCCACAAAATAAGGCTGCGTCCCCCAGATCATCCTTTGCAGATCCTCAAAGATCATGAAGGTGCCATAGGTCACCAGGAGCTGGAGAATCGGGTCGCGATCCTGGAACTGCCTGAGCAAAAGCATCAGTACCGTACCCAGTACAATCCCCACCGCGATAGCGCCTGTGACCAGCAGCAGTACGGATGCCACCGCAGATTCCGACCCCTGCCCAAGCCATAGCCCCAAAGACGCTGCACCATAGCCACCGAACGCGTAGAGGCTACCGTGTGCCACATTCAGGATGCGCACTACGCCAAAGATGAAGGTCAGCCCCAGTGCAACCAGAAACAGCAATCCGGCGTAAGACATGCCGTCCAGCATGGCCAGGATGAAAATATCCCGGCTCATTGCAAGGCGCTCACAGGTTGAACCTGGTCAAGCAACGCTGGCGTCACGGTCTTGACCCACAAAGGGGACTTTTCACCTGGCGGCGTCGTGATCTTGTCGGCAGGGACGATCACGATGTCTTTCAACACTTTGAATTTGTAGTCGGGACTTGAGGTGGTGATGCCAAAGAGCTGAGATTCCAGGCCCTGCCCGTCTTCTGGGCGTATGCGGATCTGACTGGTCAGCCCCCGAAATTCGAGCCCCTTGAAGGCATCGGCCAACTGTTCCTCATTGGGCCATTTGCCGCCGTTGGCCTGGATCGCCCTCAGGTAGGCCGCCTTCATGCCGTCGAGCGCCTGCACCATGTGGTACACCGAGTAGATCGGGTAGGTGCCCGTGCGCTCGTGGTATTTGGTGACGAACGCCTGATGCCGGGCATCCTTGGCGTATTGGGGATTCAAGAAATAATGGTCGCCGCGCGCACCAATCAGGACGCCATCAGGCAGCGTATTACCAAGGCGCTCAAGTGAGGTTTCGCCCAGGGCCAGGAAAAACTTAGAGGTCTTCAGCAGGCCTCTCTGGCTGGCTTGGCGTACGAAGGTATCCAGGTCGCCTCCCCACGAGGTGGTGAGCACGACTTCTGGTCGCAAGACCTGCAGTCGGCTGACCTCGGCAGAAAAATCAGAAGCTCCGAATTTGGGGAACAACTCAGCAACGACTTTCACGTCTGGTTTGAGCTGCTTCAGCACAGCGCTGAAGATTTCCCATGAGTCTCGGCCCCATGCGTAATCCTGGTTTACGACTGCGATGGTTTTGAAATCAGGATTGACCTTTAGCAAGTAAAGGACGCTGGCAACCATTTCGGTGACTGCGTTTGCCTGGGTGCGAAAGACATATTTGTAAGAATGGCCTTCGAGTGCTTTTTCTGTCCCACAGTCCCAGAGAATGTTCACAACCTTCAGGTCTTCAGCGACGGGGGCGAGTGTGTTGCAGTTACCGCTGGAGATCGAGGCGATCATCACCTTCGCACCCTGTTCCTGCACGACCCGGCGGTATTCAGATAAAAGCCGATCACCCCCTACGCCCTCGTCAACGTAGACAGGATCTACCTTGACGCCATCAATACCGCCGGCTGCGTTGAGTTCTTCTATATATAGCTCGGCTGCAGCCTTAGCCGGCATGCCAAAGACTGAGGCGGAGCCGGACATAAATGTCGTGATGCCGATTTTGACGGAGTCAGGCTTATCGCCTTCGGCGTACGCAGGTAGCGTAGAAAGACCCACAACCGCACTGGTCATGATCCGCACGCACATCAACTTGAGTCTGGATGGGGACATAGGAGGTATCTCGATCGGCTTTTGTTGTTTTTATGAAGCTGTGTGCCGAGGATGCGCCGGGGAGGCCGTTTACGGAATTTGCAATTTGGTAAGAGGGTGTTTAGCAAAACAAAACGCGTCGCGGCATAGCGCACATGCGGCTCCCAGCGCCTATTGGGGTCTCAGGGTAGTTTGACGGCTTTGGGATAGGATGGGATCTTGCTTAGAAAGTCGGGTTAAATACATGTGAGGGCTAAGGCATTCATGAGCAATTAATGCCGGCTTAAAGTCCCCGTCCGGCTTTAGTGACACCGATATGGTGCTATTCACCATTCAAACTGCGCTGGCGACGAAGCCACCAGACGCGGAAGAATAGATCTTAGATCTCGATAGCTATCTTGCCAATTTGTGCGTTCGACTCCATGAACCGGTGGGCGTCGACGATTTGAGCAAGCGGGAAGACCTTTGCTATCAATGGACGCAGCGAGCCGGATTGCAGGCCCTTGGTGATGAATGCTTTAGCGCCGTCCAGACGTTCGGGGTCTTGAGTGATTTCAAACAACTGGTATCCACGAATGGTCAGATCTTTGCCAAGCACTTCCATCACAGGGATGCTCATGTCTGCTGTATCGAGCGCTCCGTACTGGAAGAAAATTCCGAGGTAGGAGAGTGCTCGCAGGACATTGGCTACCTCTGGTCCGCCCACTGGGTCAAACGCCATGCGGGCACCTGCGCCTGCGGTGATCCGGTTCACTTCGGAGACGAGATCCTGTTCCTGTGTCGCAATAACGTGGGCGGCTCCCGCGTCCAACAACGCTTGGCGCTTTTCACTGGTGCGGGTTAGCGCGACCGGAACTGCCCCCAGAATGTTTGCAATCTGGATGGCCGCCAACCCTACGCTGCTCGACGCTGCGCGAATCAGAACGGTGTCACCCTTCTGCAGATTCCCGATATCAACCAGAGCACCGTATGCGGTAACGAACTGCATCCAAGTACCGGCGGCTTCTACGGATGTCATTCCTGCTGGCTGACGAACTAAAGCGTGCACCGGGGCAACAGCGAGTTCGCCGTACATGCCGTAGTCTGCGAACGAGAAAGCGGGGATTACATTCACCTCATCGCCCACAGCATACTCGGTGACACCAGGCCCAACGCTCTCGATTGTACCGGCTGCTTCGTAACCGAGAGTGGCGGGCATCTCAGGGGTAAAGGTGTACTGGCCGAGCCGATACATCGCTTCTGCTCGATTGAGGCCAAGAGCCTTAACCTTGATACGAACCTCTCCGGCGTTTGGGCTACGCACATCAACGTCATCAATCTGAAGCACTTCTGGGCCGCCGATACGGTGGAAGCGGACGACTTTGGACATAATGAATTCCTCAAGATAAAGGGCGGACACATACTCGCTCTGGACGTATGCGCCGGCCTGAAGGGTTGCGCCGGCTATTACGCCCGCTCTGCAACCAATTGCGAGATGGCTTCGTTCAACGTTGTCGAACCTTTGCGCATCTCGATACCGCCGCCTTCGAAATCAATCCACCCTTCATTGAAACCATTGATCATTTGAATGCGGGGAAGGGGATTGGTAGCCCCTTGGGATCGGAAAAGTGGCTCCCATTCGGAGCGAGGTATAACGTTGGTTGTTACTCGATGACCGAATGCGAGTGAGAGGGCATTTTCGATGTCCTTAGCGGAATAACGTGATGGGCCCTCCAGTTCCACAAACCTTGCCCCGTCCCACTCCTCATGCAGCAGTTGCGAAACCGTGGTGCCAATGTCGCGGATAGCAATCATGGGAATGGGGTGGTCGGCAGGCTGGAGAAAACTGTTGATGTTGCCGACGCGGGCGTCGCTCAAGTCCCAGGATGAGTTCTCCATAAACCATGCCGCACGCACAAAGGTGATTGGCAGGTTCAAGGTTCGAAAGCTCTCTTCGGACATCTTCAAATTGTTGAGCAGGTTCACG
Source organism: Pseudomonas sp. B414 (assembly GCF_055408445.1). Taxonomy (NCBI): domain Bacteria; kingdom Pseudomonadati; phylum Pseudomonadota; class Gammaproteobacteria; order Pseudomonadales; family Pseudomonadaceae; genus Pseudomonas; species Pseudomonas sp. B414. The sequence continues at coordinate 114,699 of NZ_JBUZTQ010000010.1, forward strand.
CGCTCGACGTGGGCGCCTACCGTAGACAACACGACGACTTTCGCTGGTTTCGCCTTATCCAGGGCTTCACGCACCGAGCGGTTTGCCTCGACGGTATCCGGGAAACCGGGTGAGGGGTCATAGTTGGGTGGCATCAGGATGAATGCACCGTCCACACCAGTCAGCGCCCGTGTCATGGCCGGTATATTGCGATTATCCGTGACGGCGACTTCACACCCGCGAGCAGCCCATACCGCACCTTTGGCAGCATCCCGGACGATCACTCTGACCTGCTCCCCGGCATCCAGCAATGCGTTGGCAACAGCTCTGCCAACTTGGCCAGTTACACCCATAACTGCAAACATTTGCACCCCCAATCATGAATACCAACATGAATCTCAACGAGAAAAAACCTTGGTCGGCCGCTCACGGCCGCCGACCTGTAGCGTGTATTCGCCCATCATTTTCGGTCGTTTGAGAAGCGAGGCGGGCCATTGCGCTCACTCGACATGCGCATGTTAAAGTTATGATCGTCACCGCGTATATGGCATTTATTTGCACGTAGTGCCAAAAAGCGTACTACCCAACTGAGGATGATGTATGACCAAGCTTAGGAACTATGACGGCGCACCGGGGTGTTCCATCGAAGCCGCGCTTCACATAATGGGCGGCAAGTGGAAGGGGGTCATCCTTTACCACCTGCTGCTGGATGGCACGCATCGATTCAATGAGCTACAACGGCGCCTTACCGGCGTACCGCCGAGATTGTTGATCAAGCAGCTTCGGGATATGGAAGAGGATGGACTTGTGGTACGCAAGGTCTACCCAGTGGTACCACCTAAAGTTGAATACTCGCTAAGCGACGAAGGTCGGAGCCTTGAGCCTTTCATCTTGGGATTATGCGGTTGGGGAGATGCCTGGTTGAAACGTCGGGGTATGACCACAGCAGCGCAGATGAGAGCGGACGAGGATGCTGCAGGGCTGAAATCAGATGCACCGTGCTTAGCTGAAGAGCAAGGGTAGGGCAGTACGCTTAAGCGTACTATATGCAAATTTTCGCAGTATTTACGTTTCTGCCCACTCCGATAGGCTTGTTTGCAAACGGGCATTTGACTGGATCGAGAACTCCAGCCTAGCCCTGAACAACCCTCGGAGGATTGATTTTGTCCGCAAAACTTTTTGAACCAGTAACCATCGGTGGCTTGACACTTCGCAACCGGATTGCGATGTCACCAATGTGCATGCACTCAGCCGATGATGGATGCGTTACGGATTTCCATACCGTGCACTACGGTGCTCGAGCCCTTGGTGGCGCAGGTCTCGTATTTCTGGAAACCACTGCCATTATGAGTAATGGAATGATTGGCCCTGGCGATATTGGGATCTGGGACGACGTCCAAGTTCCAGGGTTAGCCGAGCTGGTCAAAACTATTCAGCGGTTTGGGGCGAAAGCAGGCTGCCAGTTGGGGCATGCAGGCCGTCAGTTGGGTGTCCCAGGCCCATCCATCGCACCTTCGGCCATCTCGTTCACTGCCGATTCACCTGTGCCGCAGGCACTCGATCTGGCAGGAATCAAGCAGGTGGTAGAGGCTTTCCGACAAGGCGCACGCCGTGCTCATGAGGCGGGCTTCGACGTAGTGGAAGTGCACACTGCCCACGGATATCTGCTCAATGAGTTTCTCTCGCCACTCGCGAACCATCGCACCGACGAATACGGTGGCAGCCATGAGAACCGCTATCGCATCGTCCGTGAAGTGATCGATGCCGTTCGCTCCGAGTGGAAAGGCCCATTGTTCGTCCGGATCTCGTCCACCGACTACACCGAAGGCGGTAACACACCTGAAGACTTCCTCATCTACGGCAAATGGATGAAGGAGCAGGGCGTAGACCTCATCGACTGTTCGTCAGGCGGTATCGCTATGGTGAAGGTAAAGGCTTTCCCTGCCTACCAAGTTCCAGCGGCTGAATTGCTGCGTCGTGAGCTTGGGATCATGACAGGCGCCGTCGGTCTGATCGAAAGCGGCCGCCAGGCTGAAGAAATCGTACAGAACGGTCGGGCAGACATTGTTCTGGTTGGCCGTGACATGCTGCGAGACCCCTTCTGGGCCCGCACCGCCGCAGACGAATTGCGAACGGCTATCCCGGTTCCTCCGCAATACACCCGTTATGGATCGGTATGGCAGCGCAGCCAACCGCCGGTGCCATCAGCACCAATGACCGAAAGCTGATCTGCCCACAAGTACAACAGGCTTGATCCAATTTACCCCTGATGCGCCACGCAGCGTTCAGGGGTTTTCTCCATCCGAATTTATCCAGGTCGTTTTCTTTGTTGAAGCGGCTCCTTACCGACTTGAAGGAATAACATGAAAGCCATTGCATTCACTCAACATGGTCTGCCAATCGAAGACCCCAATTCGCTGATGGACATGGATCTGCCAAGGCCAACTCCAGGCTCGCGTGATCTATTGGTGGAGGTGCAGGCCATCTCAGTCAATCCTGTCGACACCAAGATCAGGGCAGGCTCCGCGACTACTGAACCCAAGGTGCTGGGTTGGGACGCAGTGGGAGTAGTCCGTGAGATCGGCGCTGATGTAACGCTGTTCAAAGTCGGCGACGAGGTCTTCTACGCAGGCTCTATTTTGCGTCCTGGTAGCTACAGCGAATTTCACTGCGTGGATGAGCGTCTCGTTGGTCATAAGCCTAAAACCATCAATGCAGCTCAAGCAGCAGCATTACCTCTCACGTCTATTACCGCTTGGGAGTTGCTCTTTGACCGCCTTGGCGTTGCTGAAGGGGGTGGAGAGGGGAACAGTTTACTCATCATGGGGGCTGGGGGCGGAGTGGGCTCAATCCTCGTCCAATTGGCTCGCAAGCTAACCAAAATGACAGTTATTGGAACAGCTTCACGGTCTGAAACGAACGCACCATGCATCCATCCACACGAGCCATCCTTCAGGCGTCTCTGCCTCTTCGATTTTGATCATTTCCTACTTCGGCAAGAAGGGAAACCCCTTAGATTTCAATGGGTAGGACGCTAGATGCGAGTCTCGTTTCCCGCTACAATCTCCTGATTTGTATTCGCTGTATCGTCAATCTGTGGTTATTCGCGCCGCGTTTTGACGCAACTGATCTAGGTAGTTCGCCCATTGTTGGGCAGCCTCTCGGCGTTGCGCCAGCAATTGAGCCCGTGCATACACTGCCCCGAGCGCACCCGGCATTCGGTGAGATAACGAAAGTTCGAGCACGATTGGATCGATACCCAAGTGCTCGTGGGCAATGGTTCTGTAGGTCGCGCGAAAGCCGTGGGCAGTAATGTTGTACTCCGGCCAGATACGCTGAAAGGACTTGAGCATGGAGGTCGGATTGATGGGGCGACCCGGATAGACCGGCGAGACGAACACCCAGCCTTTGCCTTCTTCATCCACCACGCGGGTTCTATGTAGCTCGCGTAACAGAATCAAGGCTTGCTCAGGCAACGGCACGATGTGTTTGCTCTTGTCCAGATGCTTGGTCTTGCTCACCACATAACGCCAATCGGCGCCCACCAAGTCGACATCTTCCCATCGCATCTGCACCAGTTCGCCTGGGCGGACGGGCAATATGACCAGCAGGCGCATTGCCGCGGCAACGCTGCCGTCGCTGCAGTCATCAAGGCGTAGAAGAAACCTGCCCAGGTCGGATGGCCTTTCGATCGCCGGGTTGCTGGTCACAATGTGGCGAATCTTCAACTCCTCAATGTTGCTGAGCGCCACGTTGCGCTCCACCCAGCCGCGACCTTCGGCAAAGCCCAGAACGGCACGTATGATGGTGCGCACGCGCCGGGCCATGGCCATGGTGCGCTGGCGGCGCAACTCAGTGATGATCGTAGTGATGTGTTCCAACTTGATCTCGCTGACCGGTTTATTGCCGATAGCGGGCAAGATGTGGTTATTCAGCGCGCCACTAAACCCCGAGATGGATTTGGGCACCAGTTCCGCAGACTTAAATGCTAACCATTGTTTGGCCACATACGCGAAGGTGCGCTCTTCGTTGAGCAGCTGTGCCTCGATCTTCGCGGTCTTGGCTTTGAGGGGAGCAATGTGGTTGGCTACGTCGCGGCGTGCGCCGCGGGCAATGTCGCGTGCCTCCTTCAGACTGATGTCAGGGTAAGCGCCAATGGAGAAGCGGTTTTCCTTACCATGCAGCCGATACTTCAAGCGCCAGAATTTGGACGGGGATTTACCGGCCCTGCTCGACGCCCTTACCTCCAAGTAGAGGCCAGGGACTTCGCCGTCGGCGTGCTTGCCGGGCTCAGTCAGCGAGCGGATGAAGGCATCGCTGAGTTTTCGTTTGAAAGCAGTAGCAATATCTGGCGGCATCGGTGGGGGCATCCTTTTTAAGGAACCGAAATTTGCCCCCAATTATGCCCCCATGAGCTCTGGAATCCACTGGATTTAGACAGGCGGCGGTGGATTGATTTTTCCTTCAAGTAGTTGTTATTTAAGGATTTTATGGAATACAGTGGAACTCCATTACAAGCTATCGGGGTCCCCAAAAAACATCTGAATCCGTGACCTCAACCAGCGTTCGCCGGGGTCGTTGTCCTGGGCGCCGCGCCAGGCCATATGCAGTTCAAAACTTTGCACGTCCAGTGGCGGATCTTCGGCGCGTACGCCGCCTGCCGCAGTCAGGGCTTCGGCGGTGTAGTCGGGGACGGTGGCGATGATGTCGGTGCCCGCCAGCAGGGTGCTCAGGCCATTGAACTGCGGCACTGCCAGGACTACGTGGCGCTTGCGACCCATTTTTTCCAGTTCGGTGTCGATAAACCCGCTCAGGTCTCCGGCAAAGGACACCAGGGCATGGGGCCGTTCGCAGAAGTCGTCCAGGCTCAGTGAGCCAGGCATGGTGTCGGCGCGAAGCAGTTTCGGCCGGCTGCGGCGCAATACCTTGCGTTTGGCGTTGGCGGGCAGGTCGCTGGTGTAGCTGACACCTACCGAAATTTCGCCGGAGGCCAGCAGTGGCGGCATCAGGATGTAGTTGACCCGCCGCACCACCAGGACGATGCCCGGCGCTTCTGCGCGCAAGCGCTTGAGCAGCAGGGGCAGCAGGGCGAACTCGACATCGTCCGACAGGCCAATGCGAAACACCGAGGTGCTGGTGGCCGGGTTGAACTCGGACGCACGGCTCACTGCCGTGGAGATCGAGTCCAGGGCAGGTGACAACAAGGCAAAAATCTCGATTGCCCGCGCCGTGGGCTCCATGCTGCGCCCGGTACGCACGAAAAGCGGGTCGTCGAACAAATTGCGCAGGCGTGACAATGCCGCACTGATTGCCGGCTGCCCCAGAAATAGCTTCTCGGCTGCGCGGGTCACACTGCGTTCATGCATCAAGGTTTCAAAGACGATCAGCAAATTCAGATCGACGCGACGCAAGTCGTTACGGTTCATCAGGCAGGCTTCGCTGGGGTTCAACAGGTAGTCAAGTAACGGATCTTACTGGCAAAACTGATTTTCCGTCACTCGGTAGATTTTCTTTCTTGCTTGCATACAGGTGCTTTACCACCGGTTTACAGCGGTTTGCCCGTGTTTTCCGGGCTAGAGACGGCGTGTAACCTGTCTGCGGATCAATGCCAGGCATGTCGACTATTAATGCTGTCTGTTAGTCTTGCGCACAAAGCCCGGATAAAGTCCCGTGGTATTAGCGATTAATTAGGCGAGGTTGGTAATGTCGCGCACGATCCGTTTTCACAAGTTTGGTCCGGCCGAGGTGCTCAAGTGCGAAGAGCACGAAGTCGCCGCGCCTGCACCTGGCGAAGTACAGGTCCGTGTCGAAGCCATTGGCATCAGCTGGTATGACGTGCTGTGGCGCCAGAATCTGGCGCCCAGCCAGGCTCGGCTGCCTGCCGGTATCGGCCATGAAATGGCGGGTATTGTCACTGCTGTCGGTGCAGGTGTGGACGATCTGGCCATTGGCGACAAGGTCGCCAGCTTTCCCGGGCAGAGCGCCAATGACTACCCGACCTATGGCGAGCTGATTTTGATGCCGCGCTCCACGCTGACCCGCTACCCGGACGTATTGTCTGCGGTTCAAGCCAGTGTGCATTACACACCTTTGCTTATGGCCTACTTTGCCTATGTTGATCTGGCGCAGGTCAAGCCGGGGCAAACCGTACTGATTACCGATGCCAGCCATTGTGCCGGGCCATCCTTCGTTCAGTTGGGCAAGGCCCTGGGCCTTAAGGTGATTGCTGCGACCAAGGATGCCGAGGAGCGCGAGTGCCTGCTGAGCCTGGGGGCCGACAAGGTCATTGTGACCGAGGAGCAGGACTTGCTGATGCAGGTCAACAAGATCACCGACAACAAGGGTGTGGACGTTGTCCTCGATGGCCTTGGCGGTCCGCAGATGTCGGTGCTGGGTGACGTGCTGGCACCCCGTGGCAGCCTGGTGCTCTATGGCTTGCAGGGTGGTAATCAAACGGGATTCCCGGGCTGTGCGTGCTTTCAGAAGAACATCAAGTTTTTCGTCCATTGCATCGGCAACTTCACCGGTAAACCGGAGTTGGGCATTGCCCAGGATGAAGAGGCGATGAAGCGCGCCCTGCGTGATATCAATCAGTTGACCGCCGACCGGGTGCTGTTGCCGTTGGAGATCAAGGTCTTCCCTTTTGAAAACTTTGTGGAAGCCCATCGTTATATGGACGATTGCCCGTGTCGTGGGCGCGTGGCGCTGCAGTTGGCTACGGTGTAAACGCAGCCGTGAGCGCCGGGTAATAAACGCGCCCCTGAACATAGTGTTCAGGGGCGTTTTTTTTGTGCTCGGGAAAACCGTTTTTTGCTGCATGTGAGCCTCGGGAAGGCAAGAGCCGAGGAGTACATTGCAGTGTGGGAGGAAAGAACGAAATCAATTCATAAAGTTGTCATATATAGCGATATGTATTTTTTTGAATGTTTTCTTGTAGGCTTATTCCTGTGCGTACGTGCGCCTCGTCTGTTCTGGTCTGGCGGGCGGAGGTAAATGTGGGCGCGTTAAATCGGGCTGCTAATAATAAGGCTCTCGATATGGAGGAATAACCCATGAATAACTTTCATGAACAAGCCATGAGCTTTGTCTATCAACAAGTACTTCACCGGCTCCTGGGTTTTTTCAGCCGCCCCGAGCGCATTGCATTGCAGTTGTTGATTCAGCGTTTAATTGTGGCCGCGGGGGGTATTGAGCGTATAGGGCACTATCGGGTGATGGTTGTTCATGAGGGTGGCAAGGAATGCGCTTATACCTTGGCGTTCTTACGAGCTGCACAACTCAGTATTGCCGGGCGCTCGCCCCATACCTTCATTTTGCGCATTGCAATACTGCGTCAGCCGCGGATGACCGCCAACGTGATGGAGCGCATTCAAACCCAATGCAGCGAGTTGTTTATTTATGACGATAGTCGCGTGGAGTTACTGCTGGTGGATGACAAGGGCCTGAGCAGGCTACATAAACCGGCTGCATTCGAGAGCCTGGCGTCGGCCATGAATCGAACGCAGGTATTGATGTCGGGGCACCTGACTCAAGGTGATGCCCGGGCAACGTTCTTTTATGCGGATCTGCTGGCACGGGCCAAGCTATATCACCATGCCTGTGAGTGGGGGGGCAAGGTAGACGCGCTGATTGACAGGCGTCCGCCGAGCCATCTTGGGCAGTACGTGACCTGGATTCAGGAGGTCGCCCACCGGCAGGGGCATTCGCCCAAAGGGGCCCAGCGACAAAGTTTTGAAAGTGCGGTCAAATTGTGCATCCAGCTGGATGATGACTATAAGCAGTTATTGCATCTGCCAGCGGCGCCGGGTCGTGAAGAGGCTGTTGCCAGCGAGGCCAACAACGATATAAACGTGATTAATGTATTTGATTGCCTGTGCCAGGAAATGGATGTCTTACGCTCGCAAGTGTTGATGTTTGTGGAGGGGCCCTGGAATGTCAGGGCGCTTGATATCGAAGAGCCGCAGGCTGCTGTGGTATTATTGGCCGCGCACGTGCATGGATTGCGCGGTACCTGCCAATATGGTCTGGAATACAACGTGGGTGTGGATGCTTACTTGCGTCGCGCCTCGCTTGAAAATCAGTCCAATGAGCGATTTAAAGGCCAACTGATAAAGCAGCTGGGTGAAACGTTTAATACGCCAAAAAGAATAAACAAGTTGCATGGCGTGGCAACGCAATACTTGAGCGAGTTACACGGTGTCAACGATGAGCAACTGGGATGTTCTATCTGTTCGCCTTTTATTAATCAGGCCCGGGACCTGGAAGCCTTTTTACATAATTGCCACCCCGAAAAGCTGCGTTTTATCGACGAATTCAGACAGATTTTAATGGCGCCCACTGCATCGTCGCAGGTTGATTTCAGCTGGCTTGAGTCAGTGAGCGGCCTGCCACTGGCGTCATTGCAGGCGCTGTATCAGATGAAGAAAATCGATTTCCAGCAATGTGATTCACTGATCGCCAACCTGGCCGCTCATGACCCGAGCAAAAAGCCCTGGCAGACGGCACCGACGGGCTGATACTCACTCAAGGCATGCCCGTCAGCCGCCTGACGGGCCATGAGCCTGTAAACCGCTCATCCAATAGGATTTGCCAGAGTACCGGGCAAACTGATATCTGTACGCATATCCAGTATCAAAAGCCAGTGGTTCGTGTTGCCAGTGATTTCCAATCCCCTCGAAGACCCGTTTTATTACCTGAAAAATTTCCAGCATGTGCTCGACTGGATTGCCGCCCGTTATGACGATGTATTGAACCTCGACGAGCAGCGTTTTATCGCAGGTTTTGCTCAACTGCCCGGCCCCTCGCAAGCATTGTGGGTGCGGATGGTGATGCGCAAGGGCGAGCACTTTCGCGCCAGCAAGCTCAACTACCCTGAGATCGGCGATGCTACCCGGGCTGCGACGGCCTTGCTGGAAGCGGGCTGGCTGGATGATCAAGCGCCTTTGGCCTTGAGCGGGGTTTTCGACGTGCTGCAAAAGCCGGAAATCCTGGCTTGCTTCGGTGCGCATATCACTCGTCCCAAAGGCAAAAAAACTGACTGGCTTGAACAACTGAGCGCCGTTTTCACCGAGCAGCAAAGCCTGGCGCAATGGCACCCCCAACTGGACGAGCCACTGTATACCCTCAATCACCGGGCGTTATGCGATCGCCTGCGGCTGATGTTTTTTGGCAACCTTGGGCAGAGCTGGTCGGACCTGGTACTGGCCGATCTTGGCCTGTTTACCTATGAAAAGGTCGATTTCAGCCATGAATCCAGGGCGTTGCGCTGCCGGGCTGATATTGAGGGTTACCTGCATCTTTACGCTTGTCGTGAGCAGTTCGAACTCAATGGCGATGCCGAGGCCGTGTTGCAACAGGTGCTCGACTACGAGGCGGATAACCGCTGGTTGCAACGCCGTCGCGCACGTTTGCTGTTTCAGCTTGGTCAGCATCTGGAGCGGGCAGGGGAGTTGGGCCGGGCATTGCAGCTGTACCAGCAAAGCCGTCACCCTGAAGCACGCCAGCGCAGCATTCGCGTGCTTGAGCGTCAGGAGCACTATCAGACGGCGCTGAGTCTGGCAGAAGTTGCGCAACAGATGCCGCTCAACGATGCAGAACATCAGCACCTATTGCGGATTATCCCGCGGCTGCGGCGCAAACTCGGGCTGGCAGCCCTGGCGGTGGTCAAGCCAAACGCCCCCGAGCGCCTCGACCTGTGCCTGCCACGGGACGCTGTCAGCAGCGTAGAACTGATGGTGATGGCGCATCTGCACGCACCCGCAGCGCCCGTGCATTATGTGGAAAACACCCTGATCAATGGCCTGTTCGGCTTGCTGTGCTGGCCGGCGATTTTTGCACCACTGCCGGGGGCGTTCTTTCACCCGTATCAGGTCGGCCCCGCGGACCTGCATGAAGACGATTTCTACCAGCAGCGTGCCGAGGTGTTCGAAAGTTGCCTGGCGCAACTGGATGATGGCCGCTATCTGAGCACTATTCGTCAGACCTTCACTGCCAAAAATGGTGTGCAATCGCCCTTTGTTGCCTGGAATTACCTGCACCACAGCCTGCTTGAAGACGCGCTGCTGTGCTTGCCCCCTGCGCATTTAAAGCTGTGGTTCCGACGTTTGCTGCTGGATATCAGGGCCAATCGCAGCGGCATGCCTGACCTGATCCAGTTGTATCCGGCGCAGAAAACCTACCGCATGATCGAGGTCAAGGGCCCGGGTGATCGCCTGCAAGACAATCAACTGCGCTGGCTGGCCTTTTGCGAGGCGCATCAGATGCCGGTGACGGTGTGTTATGTGCAATGGCAGGAACCCCAGGCGTGAGCTATCACGTTGCAGTGCGTGCCCTGTGCGAGTTCACCGCCAAGGCTGGCGATCTCGATTTGCGCTTTACTCCGTCGCCCACGGCGCAGCAGGGGATTGCCGGGCATCGTACGGTGGCTTCGCGGCGCAATGCGCAGTATCAGGCCGAGCTGAGCCTGGAGGGCCAGTACGGCGACCTGACCGTGCGCGGCAGGGCCGACGGCTATGATCCTGTGGCCAATGTGCTGGAGGAGGTAAAGACCTTTCGTGGCGATTTCACCGCAATCCCGGCCAACCACCGCCAATTGCACTGGGCTCAGGCCCGGGTCTATGGCTGGTTGCTATGCCAGAGCCTGCAACTGGCGCAGGTCGATCTGGCGCTGGTGTATTTCGATATCGTCAGCGAAAAGGAAACCCGCCTGCAGGAAACCTGGTCTGCAGTAGATCTGCAGCAGTTTTTCGAACAACAATGCGGGCTGTTCCTGGCCTGGGCCGAACAGGAGATGGCCCATCGTCAGGCACGCGATGAAGCCGCCCGCACCCTGGCCTTTCCCCATCAGCAGTTTCGTACCGGGCAACGGGCGCTGGCCGAGGCGGTGTACAAAACCGCCAGCACCGGGCGCTGTCTGATGGCCCAGGCGCCGACCGGGATAGGTAAAACCATAGGTACCCTGTTTCCGTTGCTCAAGGCCATGCCGGGCCAGCAACTCGACAAGCTGTTGTTCCTGACTGCCAAGACCCCGGGGCGCAAGCTGGCGCTCGATGCGGCGCAGGTGCTCTATCCTGCGGGGCAAAATGCACCGTTGCGGGTATTGGAACTGGTGGCGCGGGACAAGGCTTGTGAATACCCCGAATACGCCTGCAATGGTGATTCCTGCCCGCTGGCCAGAGGCTTTTATGATCGCTTGCCTGCAGCACGCCTGGCCGCTGTGGCCCGCTCGCCGCTGGATCAGCAGACCCTGCGCAGCGTCGCCCAGGCCCATGAGGTGTGCCCCTACTACTTGAGTCAGGAGATGGCGCGCTGGGCGGATGTGGTGATTGCCGATTACAACTATTACTTCGACTTTACGGCTTTGCTCTATAGTTTGGGCCAGGCCAACCAGTGGCGAGTCGCGACCCTGGTGGACGAAGCGCACAACCTGGTTGAGCGGGCGCGGCAGATGTACAGCGCCAGCCTGGACCAGCAAACCCTGAACAATGTGCGGCATTCGGCCCCGGCACCGCTGGACAAGCCTTTCAAACGCCTGAACCGTGAATGGAATGCCCTGCACAAGGAGCAGGTGGGGCCCTATCAGGTTCACTCGCAACTGCCGGCAAAATGGTTGACTGCCTTGTCGGGTTGTATCACCGCCATCGGCGATTACCTTAACGATCACCCTCAGGGATTGAGCGGCAACCTGCAGGCGTTCTACTTCGAAGCCCTGCAATTCAATCGGGTAGCGGAGCTGTTCGACGGGCATTTTCTGTTTGATATCAGCGTGCGTGAAGACGGCAAACGGCGCCTGTCGCGGCTTAACCTGCGCAATATCGTGCCTGCCGGTTTTATCGGGCCGCGTCTGGCCAGCGCGCAGAGCAATGTGTTGTTCTCGGCCACCCTGAGCCCGCAAACCTATTACGCCAACCTGCTCGGCTTGCCCGCGGACACGGTGTGGATGGATGTGGAATCGCCGTTTCAGTCCGAGCAACTGCAGGTGCAGGTGGTGAGCCAGATATCCACCCGTTTTGTCCACCGTCAAGCCTCACTGGCGCCGATTGTCGAGCTGATCGCCCGTCAGTTCGAGACGCGTGCGGGCAACTACCTGGCGTTTTTCAGCAGCTTTGACTACCTGCAACAGGTTGCCGAACTGCTCGCCGAACGCTACCCCCATATCCCCATGTGGCTGCAAGCGCGGCGCATGGATGAAGCAGCGCGCCAGGGATTTCTTGATCAGTTCACCCTGTCGAGCCAGGGCGTCGGCTTTGCCGTGCTGGGCGGGGCATTCGGCGAGGGTATTGATTTACCCGGCGCGCGCTTGATCGGCGCCTTTGTTGCGACCCTGGGGCTGGCGCAGTTGAATCCGGTCAATGAACAGATAAAGCAGCGCATGGCCGCACTGTTTGGTGCCGGCTATGACTACACCTATCTGTACCCCGGTGTGCAGAAAGTGGTGCAGGCCGCCGGGCGAGTGATCCGTACCCAGAGCGATCAAGGCACGCTGTTCCTGATCGATGACCGTTTTGCCGAGCACAAGGTGCAGCAACTGCTGCCGCGCTGGTGGCGATTGGGTTGAGGCTGCGACGTTGTGGCACACTGTTGGCCCTGCGGCGCAGAAGGCGCCTTATGTACAGTGGAGTCCCCCTATGAGCATCAAACGTTTTGGTACCGGCGCAATGGGCGCAGGCGGTCAGCCATTACCCTTCGCCCGTGCTGTCGAGGCCGATGGCTGGCTGCATGTATCCGGGCAGATTGCCATGGAAAACGGTGAAGTGATCAACGGCGGGATTGTCGAGCAGACCCACAAGACCATGCAAAACCTGATCGCCATCCTCGAAGAAGCCGGTTATGGCCTCGAAGATGTGGTGCGTGCCGGGGTATGGCTGCAAGATCCCCGCGATTTCTGGAGTTTCAACAAAGTCTTCGCTTCTTACTTCAAGAGCGAACATGCCCCGGCCCGCGCCTGTGTGCAGGCGATGATGATGGTCGATTGCAAGGTCGAGATCGACTGTATTGCCTATAAAGCCAAAGGCTGAGCGTTGAGGAGTTGAGTGTGTCGAATGCACAGGTCCACAAAGGCGCCGCCAACCCCGGCGACAATCTGCTACGTGACGTCAGCCTGCCTGCACTGGTGATCCAGCGTGATGCGCTGGAGCACAATATTCGCTGGATGCAGGACTTCGTTACCCGTAGCGGTGCAGTGCTGGCGCCCCACGGCAAAACCAGTATGGCCCCGGCGCTGTTTCGCCGTCAGCTGGAGCAGGGCGCTTGGGGCCTGACCCTGGCCACCGCCGTGCAAACCTGCGCTGCCTATGCCGGTGGCGTGCGTCGGGTGCTGATGGCCAACCAGTTGGTGGGCCGGGCCAATATGGCGTTGATCGCTGATCTGCAGGCAGACCCGGCATTCGAGTTTCACTGCATGGTCGATCACCCGGACAACGTGACGGCATTGGGCGCGTATTTCGCTGAACGCGGTCAGCGCCTGAATGTGATGATCGAATACGGTGTTGTGGGCGGGCGCTGCGGTTGCCGCAGCGAAGACGAAGTCATGACCCTGGCGGCTGCGATCAAGGCGCAACCGGCGTTGGCCCTGACCGGCATCGAAGGTTATGAAGGGGTGATTCATGGCGAGCAGGCGGTTAGCGGGATTCGCCAGTTTGCTGCTTCCCTGGTACGTCTTGCCCTGCGTCTGCAAGGCGAAGGGGCCTTTGCCCTGGATAAGCCGATTATCACCGCGTCGGGCTCGGCCTGGTATGACCTGATTGCCGAAGGTTTCGAGGCCGAGGCTGCCAGCGGGCGTTTTCTCAGTGTGTTGCGCCCCGGCAGTTATGTGGTGCATGACCACGGTATCTACAGGGATGCGCAGTGCTGTGTGCTGGAGCGGCGCAGTGATCTGCATGAAGGGTTGCGCCCGGCGCTGGAAGTCTGGGCTCATGTGCAGTCGTTGCCCGAGCCGGGGTTTGCGCTGATTGCCCTGGGCAAGCGTGACGTGGCCTTTGATGCGGGCCTGCCGCTGCCGCTAATGCGTTATCAGGAGGGTGTAGTGCCAGCGGTGGGGGATGATGTCAGTGGCTGCAAGGTCACGGCAGTGATGGATCAACATGCTTTTATGAGCATTGCCGAGGGTGTTGAGTTGCGTATCGGCGACATTATCAGTTTTGGCACTTCGCACCCTTGCCTGACCTTCGACAAGTGGCGTATGGGGTGTTTGGTGGATAAGCAGTTCAATGTGGTCGAGAGCTTTGCGATTGAGTTCTAATTTACGGCAGGGCGCATAACCTGTGGGAGCGGGCTTGCTCGCGATGGGATCAGCATAATATGCCTGACATACCGTGGTGCTTGCATCGCAGGCAAGCCAGCTCCCACAAGTTTGCGCTGAACACAAAACCGGAGCATTGCAGGGACTATTGTGGGAGCGGGCTTGCCCGCGATGCAGGCGGTGAAGTCTGCCAGGCAAACCGAGGTGACCCATCGCAGGCAAGCCAGCTCCCACAGGAATTGCAGTGGCCGCCAGATCTGATCCCGACAAGTCAATTGTGGGAGCTGCGGTATTCAGTCGCGGTAAAACACCTGCACCAGGTGATAGCCGAACTTGCTCTTGACCGGGCCATGCACCACCCGCAACGGTTTTTTAAAGATGATCTGGTCGATAATGCCGACCATCTGCCCCGGCCGCACTTCCCCCAGGTCTCCGCCGCGCTTGCCCGAAGGGCAGGTGGAGAATTTTTTCGCCAGCACATCGAAGGCTTCGCCCTTGGCGATGCGTTGCTTGAGTGATTCGGCCTCTTCGGCGGTTTTCACCAGGATATGGCGTGCTTGAGCTTTCATGAGTCTTTACCTTGGAACTGTGGGGCATAGTGCGCGGGCGCGGATTATGCCTGAGTTTTGACCTTGAGGTGATGATGGCGCGGCAGGTACAGGCATACACGGGTGCCACAGCCACTCTTGCTGCTGATACTGACATGGCCGCCAGACTGCTGGGCAAAGCCGTAAATCATCGACAGCCCAAGCCCCGTCCCCTGACCCACCGGCTTGGTGGTGAAAAAGGGGTCAAAGGCCTTGGCCAGAATCTGCGGGCTCATGCCGGTGCCGTTGTCACTGACCTCAAGCATCACATAGTCCCCCGAACTGACCGACTCCAGAGTACCGAGGTCGCTGGCATCAAGGTAGTGATTGGCAGTCTTGACCACCAGCGTGCCGCCGTCGGGCATCGCATCCCGGGCGTTGATCATCAGGTTGAGCAGGGCGCTTTCAAGCTGGCCGGTGTCGGTGTTGACCGGCCAGATGTTCTGGCCCAGTTCCAGGATCAGGTCGATATGTACGCCCTTGGTGCTGCTGAACAGCGCTTGCAGCGACCTGACCAGTTGGTTGGGGTCCAGCGGTTTGCGGTCCAGTGACTGGCGCCGGGAGAAGGTCAGCAAACGGTTGGTCAGCGCCGCAGCGCGCTGCGCAGAGTTGACGGCAGCATCGGTGAAGCGCTCCACTTCATCAATGCGACCCGCGGCGATATAACGCTTCATCAAGTCCAGGCTGGCAATGATTCCCGTCAGCATATTATTGAAATCGTGGGCAATACCGCCGGTCAACTGGCCCACGGCTTCCATTTTCTGCGCATGCCGCAGGGCCTCTTCGGCGCGTTCACGCTCCAGCATTTCACGCTGCAGTTGCAGGTTGGCCTCGGCCAATTCCCGGGTGCGCTCGGCTACACGCTCCTCAAGGGTTTCGTTCAGCTCAAGCAGGGCTTGCTCGGTGGCGCTGGCCTGCAGGCGTTGGCGCCGCCTTGAACTCTTGATTGCCATGGTATGTCCTGAAAGTGAATCGGCAAATTCTACAGTGCGACTAAGGTCCAATGAGGCGCAAGCTTAGCCTTTCGTACAATTGCGCCCCTTTTTTTGCTTGGTTGCTGGAGCTTGTACATGGTTGTTCCTTTTTCATGGTTGGCGCAGAGCCGGGTAACACGCTTGGGCGCGCTGGCAGTGTGTGCTGGCTTTGCCGCGCCGTCACAGGCTGGCGGTTTTATTGAAGACAGCAGCGCCAAACTGGAAGCGCGTACGGTGTACTTCAATCGCGATTTTCGCGATGGCAGCAGCTCCAGCCCCCAGGGCGCCTCCAAGCGTGAGGAAACCGCGCAGGGCTTTATCCTCAATGTGCAATCGGGTTACACCGAAGGTACTGTCGGCTTTGGTCTCGATGCATTGGGCATGCTGGGTGTGAAACTGGACTCCAGCCCCGCCGACAGCAACAGCGGTCTGTTGCCTTCGACCGGCAGCGATCCCCGTCGTTCCAAGGATCAGTATGCCAAGTTCGGCCTGACCGCCAAGATGCGCGTGTCGCAGACCGTGCTCAAGTATGGCGCGCTGCTGCCTGACCTGCCGTTGCTCAAGTATAACGATGGCCGTCTGCTGCCGAACATGTTCAATGGCGCCATGCTGGTGTCCCAGGAAATCAAGGACCTCAAGTTCATCGCCTCGCGCCTTGATCGCTATACCGCCCGGGACTCCACTGACTCTCAGGACCTGCGCCTGAACTGCAAGAACAAGCGCTATGGCTGCAATATCACCGCCGATCATTTCACTATGTACGGGTTGGACTACAAGGTTAATGATCGCCTGACCGCGCAATATCACTACGCAGAACTGCAGGATATCTATCGTCAGCAGTTCGTCGGTTTACTGGCCAGTCAGCCGGTTGGCCCGGGTGTGCTTTCGGCCGATGTGCGCTTGCTCAAAAGTGATGATGCAGGTTCGGCCAAGGCTACCACTATCGACAACCGTGCCTTGGGCGCCATGCTCGGCTACTCGCTGGGCGGGCATAAAGTCAGCGCCGGCTGGCAGCGCATGAACGGCGAGACGTCGATGCCGTACCTGGATGGCAGCAACCCGTATCTGGTCAACTATCTGCAGGTCAACGACTTTGCCAATGCCCAGGAGCGTTCCTGGCAGTTGCGTTACGACTATGACTTCAAAGCCATTGGCATTGACGGCCTGTCGTTCCTGACCCGTTATGTCAATGGCGACCATATCAAGGTGGTCGGCAGCAGCGAAGAAGGTAAAGAGTGGGAGCGCGACAGCGAGCTGAAATACATCGTGCAGAGCGGTACGTTCAAGGACGTCAGCCTGCGCTTGCGTAATGCTACCTATCGCACCAACTACGCCCAGTTCGCCCGTGACGTGGACGAAACCCGTTTGATCGTCAGCTATAACCTGTCGATCTGGTAAACAACAAACAGGAGCCTCCTGTGGGAGCGGGCTTGCTTGCGATGGCATCTCCTCGGCTTGCCTGATAGACCGTGTCATCTGCATCGCAGGCAAGCCAGCTCCCACAGGTTTTGCGGCGTACACAAAACTTGAAGCTTGCAGGGGCCATGTGGGAGCGGGCTTGCTCGCGATGGCATCTCCTCGGCTTGCCTGACAGACCGTGTCATCTGCATCGCAGGCAAGCCAGCTTCCACAGGTTTTGTGGTGTTCCCCAGTCCGGTATTTGCAAGATCATTTGTGGAAGCGGGCGTTGTTCAATTCAACTGCGCGCGATACGGCAAGTCAGGGCCGGTTTTGCTGCAGGTCAGGGCCGCAGCGCGGGTGGCGAAGTCGAGCATGGCGTCCAGCTGCGCTGCGCTCAGCTGTCGCAACCCTTCGAACGAATCCAGCTCATGCTCGGTCAGCCAGGCAATCAACGCGGCCTGGAAGGTATCGCCCGCACCCACGGTGTCCGCGACCTTGACCCTGCTGGCCGGGGCTGTGCGCTGGCCATGTTCGCGGCTGAACACGCTGGCACCCTGGCTGCCACGGGTCAGAAACACCAGCTGGCAACGCTGGCCCAGCCATGAACTGGCAATCTGCTGCGGGTCTTGCCCCGGGTAGAGCAGTTCAAGGTCTTCATCACTGACCTTGATCATATCGGCATAGGGGATCAGTTCGTTGATCCTCTGGCGCCACACTTCAATATCCGGCTCGGGGTTAAGGCGCACATTGGGATCGAGGCTGATCAGGCGCCGCCCGCTTTCACGCTTGACCAGAGCCAGCAGGGTGTCGCCGATCGGCTGCACCACCAGCGAAAAAGACCCCACATGCAATCCCCGTACGTCATCACCCAGTTGGGGCAAGTGATGGGGCTGCAATTGCCGGTCGGCGCAGCCTGCGCCGCGAAAGCTGTAGGCGGGCGAGCCGTTGGCATCCAGGGCGACCATGGCCAGGGTGGTCGGCGCGGCCATTTCCAGCAGGTAGCGGCTGCTGATGCCTTCGTCCAGCAGCACCTGCTTGAGACGCTGACCCAGATAGTCCGTGGAGAGCCCGGCAAACAGTGCGGTGTCGATGCCCAGACGCTGCAAGCCAACGGCCACGTTAAACGGTGAGCCGCCGGCAATGGCTTTGAATTCTACTTTGTTCGCTGTTGCACTGCTGTCCGCTTGCGCAAAAAAATCAAACAGCGCTTCGCCGCATATCAGGTACATAACAATTACTCGCTCAGGGCCGCGACCTGTTGTCGGTAGCGTTGATAAAAGTGTTCGTAGGCTATTACGTTATCGGCGTCGGGTCGGGTTTCGCCAGCCGGGTCAAGGCGCACGCAACGTCGGCACAGTTCGGCCAGGGTTTGCGGGCCAGTACACCATGCCGCCTGGATGGCCGCACCCAGTGCCGCCGCTTCGCTTTGCTCGGTACACACCACCGGGGTGGCCATGATATCGGCGACCATCTGGCGCCACAGCGGGCTTTTCGAGCCCCCACCCACCAATCGTATGGTTCGGCTTTGCAAGCCGTTGCGGCGCAGCAGGTCGAGGCCATAACGCAAGCCATAGGTGGTGCCTTCGAGGGCGGCGCGGCACAGATTGGCCCGGGTCATATTGGTCAGGGTCAGCCCCTGAAAACTGCCGCTGGCATTGGGCAGGGAGGGGACCCGCTCGCCATTGAGAAAGGGCAGCAGGCTGACTCCGGCAGCGCCAATGGCTGCAGTTTCGGCCAATTGATTGAATTCGCTCAGTTCCAGCCCGAGCAATTCGCGTACGGCACCGGTGACATTGGTCAGGTTGAGGGTGCAGATCAGCGGCAGCCAGCCGCCGCTGGAGGAACAGAAATTGGCCACCGCCGGGTCCTGACTGGCCTGGGGTTGCGGGTCAAAGGCATACACGGTGCCCGATGACCCCAGGCTCATGGTGATGATCCCGGATTCGATATTGCCGGTGCCGATGGCGCCCAGCATATTGTCGCCGCCACCGCTGGACACGACTGCCGCCGGGTTGAGGCCCAGCAGGCGGGCAATTTCCGGGCGCAGGCTGCCGACGGGCTGACGGGACTCGATCAATGTGGGCAATGCGCGCTCAAGGCGGCCTTCAGGATCGATATGGCGCAGAACATCAAAATCCCACTGGCGGGTGCGCACATTGAAGTAACCGGTGCCCGAAGCATCGCTGTATTCGCTGCAACAGCGGCCCGTCAGCCAGTAATTCAAGTAGTCATGGGGCAGCAGGATATGGGCGATTTGCTCGAAGATTTCGGGATGATGGTTTTTCGTCCAGAGCAGCTTGGAGACGGTGTAACCTGGCGCAATCACCAGCCCCAGCCGCTCCAGGGAGCCGGCTTCGCCTCCCAGCCATGCCAGCAGCTGGAGGTTTTCAGGCGAGGACTCGGTATCGCACCACAGCTTGGCCGGGCGCAGTACTTCGCCGTGCTGGTCCAGCAGTACCAGCCCGTGTTGCTGGCCGCTGACGCCGATACCTCGAATCTGCTGGCCGCTGACTCCGGCTTGAGTCAGGGCCTGGCGGGTGGCCTCTTGCAGCGCGTGCAGCCATTGCCCGGTGTCTTGCTCGCGGCGCCCGTGTTCACCCTGAATCAGGGTATGGGGTGCGGCGCCCAGCCCCAGTGTCTGGCCGGACTCGCTGTCGAGAATCAGGGCCTTGGTACCCTGGGTGCCGCAATCGATGCCTAGGTACATTATTGGAAGCCTCGGTTAAATCAGGTAACGAGCGGTGCTGCCATCGCGAGCAAGCCCGCTCCCACAAAGACAGCGCTGCACCTGTGGGAGAGGGCTTGCTCGCGATTCAGGCGACACGGGCTAGCACTTGCTCGAGGGTTTTACTCACCCCCACCTCACGCAAGCTGTTCAGGCACCACTCAAACGCCGCGACAAACTCCGCTGACCGGGGGATCGTGCTGCCAAAGATTTCTTCCACGCCCAACAGCCGCTGCACGATCAGCGCATCATCCGCCACCAGCGCCTGACAAAACTCGGCCCGCGGGTCGGGGATGGCATAAGTCTGCCCATTTTCATCAACACCCTTGAGGTACAACGCCCATGCCGCCACCACCAGCGCGGCACGCTTCAACTCGCCACCCTCGCTGATCAGCCGGTTGATGGTGGGGATGGTGAACTTGGGAAACTTCGAAGAACCATCCGAACACACGCGCTCCAACTGGTCGGCAATGGCCTGGTTGGAGAAACGCTGCACCAGGGTATTTTTGTAGGCCCCAAGGTCAATGCCGGGCACCGGCGCCAGTTGCGGGGTGACGTCCAGGTCCATATAGGCGCGCATATAGGCCACAAACAGCGGATCGTTCATGGTTTCGTGGACAAAACGATAGCCCTTGAGAAAGCCCAGGTAAGTCAGGGCCAGATGGCTGCCATTGAGCAGTTTGATTTTCATTTCTTCATAGGGCGTCACGTCGTCGGTAAGCTGCACGCCGACGGTCTCCCAGGCCGGGCGGCCATCGCTGAACTTGTCTTCCAGCACCCACTGGACAAACGGCTCGCACACCACTGGCCAGGCATCGTCGATACCCAGTTGATCGTGCAGTTGCAGGCGATGGGCATTGCTGGTCATGGGCGTGATGCGGTCGACCATGGCATTGGGGAAGCTGACATTGGCTGCGATCCAGTCATGTAAATCAGCATCGCTCAGCGCGGCAAAAGCCAGCAGGGCCTTGCGCGCCACGGCGCCATTGTGCGGCAGGTTATCGCAGGACATTAGGGTAAAGGCCCGGGTGCCATTGGCCCGGCGTTGAGCCAGCGCCGCGCAGAGCACGCCAAATACGGTAGTCGGTGCTTCGGGGTGAGCCAGGTCGTGCTGGATTTGCGGCAACCCGAGCATAAACTCGCCACTGCTGTCGTCTATGCAATAGCCGCCTTCGGTGATGGTCAGCGAGACGATGCGAATGGCCGGGCTGGCCAGCTTGTCGATCAGTGCGCCAACCCCGTCCTCGGCCAGCAGCATGTCGCTGATGGCGCCGATAATGCGGCTTTGCGTGTCTGCGCTGTCGCCCAGTTCGAACAGGGTATAGAGGTAATCCTGGTCGGCCAGATCGTCGCGTACCTTGCGGTCCTCGGCGCGCAGGCCGATACCGCAGATGCTCCAGTCCAGATCGCGGCCGCGATTCATCAGGGCATCGGTGTAATACGCCTGGTGGGCGCGATGAAAGCCGCCCACGCCGATATGGGCAATGCCCTGTTGCGTATCGCTGGCAAGATAGGTCGGCTTGGCCACTTGGTGGGTGAGATTGTCGAGGTTTCGGCGATTGAGTTTCATGGGGGCAATCTCGTGGGTTCAGGCAGCTGCGCGCAATGGTCGGGTCAGGGCCAGGCCGTCAGCATCGAATAAATGGCAATGTTCACTGTCCAGGTGCAGGTGCAACTGCTCGCCGTAGCGGCTGGCCATATCGCCACGCACGCGCATGGTCAGCGGTTCGCCGCTGGCGGTATTGACGTGGCAGTAGGTGTCGCTGCCCAGGCGTTCGCCGACATCGGCGGTCACGGTCAGGGTGCAGTCGCCGGGTTTGGCCAGGTTCAGGTGCTCCGGGCGGATGCCCAGGGTGACCGGGCTGCCCAGGCTCAGCGAGGCACCGCTCAGGGGTAGCTGGATGCGGGTACCGGCGTCCAGTTCGACCTCGCAGCCCTGGCCGTCGAGGCGGTTGATCCGGCCTTTCAAAAAACCCATCTTCGGTGTGCCGAGGAAACCCGCAACAAACAGGTTGGCCGGCTGGTGGTACAGATCCAGCGGCGAGCCGACCTGTTCGATTTTGCCGCCATTGAGCACCACCACCTTATCGGCCAGGGTCATGGCTTCGACCTGATCGTGGGTCACGTAAATCATCGTCGCTTGCAGTTCCTGATGCAGACGCGCCAGTTCCAGGCGCATCTGCACCCGCAGGGCGGCATCAAGGTTGGACAGCGGCTCGTCGAACAGGAAGATTTTCGGGTTACGCACAATCGCCCGGCCAATCGCCACGCGCTGACGCTGGCCACCGGACAAGTGCTTGGGCTTGCGCTCAAGCAAGGGCGCCAGTTCCAGGATGCGCGCGGCTTCGTTGACCTTTTTCTCCACTTCGGCCTTGGGTACACCCGCCAGGTCGAGGGCAAACGACATGTTTTTGCGCACACTCATATGCGGGTACAGAGCATAGGTCTGGAACACCATCGCCAGGTCACGCTTGGCCGGGCTGACTTCAGTGATATCGCGACCGTCCAGCTCGATGGTGCCGTCAGTCACTTCTTCCAGCCCGGCAATCAGGCGCAGCAGGGTAGATTTGCCGCAGCCCGAAGGCCCGACAAACACCACGAACTCGCGGTCATGCACTTCAAGGTCAATACCCTTGATGATGGAAAAGCCTTCGAAACCCTTTTGCAGATTCTTGATTTTCAGGTTGGCCATGATGGGCCTCCAGTCATTGTTTTTATTTAACCGCGCCGAAAGACAAACCGCGTACCAGTTGCTTCTGGCTGATCCAGCCGAAAATCAGGATGGGTGCGCAGGCCAGGGTCGAAACAGCGGATAACTTGGCCCAGAACAGGCCTTCGGGGCTTGAGTAGGATGCGATCAATGCGGTCAGCGGCGCTGCACTGGAGGACGTCAGGTTCAGCGACCAGAATGCTTCGTTCCAGCACAGGATCAATGACAGCAGCAGGGTCGAGGCCAGGCCGCCCTTGCTGATAGGCAGCAGCACACGCACCACCTCTTGCCACAGGGTGGCACCGTCCAGGCGGGCGGCTTCGAGGATGTCCTTGGGGATATCCTTGAAGTAGGTGTAAATCATCCACACCACAATCGGCAGATTGATCAGGGTGTAGATAATGATCAGCGCGGTACGGGTATCCAGCAGGCCGAAGGACTTGGCCAGCAGATAGATTGGCATCAGCACGCCCACCGGCGGCAGCATCTTGGTGGACAGCATCCACAGCAGCGTGCCCTTGGTGCGCTTGGTCTCATAGAACGCCATCGAATAGGCGGCAGGGATTGCGATCAGCATGCACAGGGCGGTGGCGGTAAACGAGATCACCACCGAGTTCCAGGCAAAGTGGAAGTAACCGCTGCGCTCCTCGATATGCAGGTAATTCTCCAGGGTTGGGGTAAAGATAAATTGCGGCGGTGTGGCAAACGCATCCAGCTCGGTTTTAAAGCTGGTGAGCACCATCCAGAAGATCGGAAAGAAAATCAGGATCGCGATGGCCCAGGCCAGGGTGCCGAGCAGCAGGCTTTGCAGGCGGCGGGATTGTTGAAGAGTCATGGCGGGCCTCAGGCTTTGTCTGTCAGGTTTTTGCCGAGCATGCGCACCAGGATGATGGCGGCAATATTGGCGATGACCACCGCGATCAGGCCACCGGCCGAGGCCATGCCCACGTCGAATTGCACCAGGGCCTGGTTGTAGATCAGGTACGCCAGGTTGGTCGACGCATAGCCGGGGCCACCGTTGGTGGTGGTGAAGATTTCGGCAAACACCGAGAGCAGAAAGATGGTTTCGATCATCACCACCACGGCAATCGGGCGGGCCAGATGGGGCAGGGTCAAGTGCCAGAAAATCGAAATGGGCCCGGCACCGTCGAGGCGGGCGGCTTCTTTTTGTTCCTGGTCGAGGGACTGCATGGCGGTCATCAGGATCAGAATCGCGAAGGGCAGCCATTGCCACGACACAATGATGATGATCGACAACAGCGGGTAGTGCGCCAGCCAGTCCACCGGCTGGGCGCCGAACAGCTTCCAGACGGCGGCCAGAACGCCTGACACCGGGTGGAAAATCAGGTTTTTCCAGATCAGTGCGCCCACCGTGGGCATGATGAAAAACGGCGAGATCAACAGCACCCGCACGATGCCGCGGCCCATAAACTCACTGGCTTCCAGCAATGCGCTGATCAGCACGCCGAGTACCACGCTGATCAGCAGCACGCTGCCCACCAGCAGCAGGGTATTGGTTGCTCCGGGCAAGAAGCCCGAGTCGGTGAGGAAATAGGTGAAGTTCTCCAGCCCGATAAACTGATTTTCACCGGGGTAGAGCAAGTTGTAGCGGATCAGCGAGAAGTACAGGGTCATGCCCAGCGGTACGATCATCCACAGCAGCAGGAGCGCCACGGAGGGCGTGACCAGAAACCAGCCGGGGTTGAACAGGCGCGCTCGCTGCGCCGTTGGCGGGGCGTCGAGCGCTGCAATAACAGTCGAAGTTGTCATGGTGAACACACCTGAATTGCTTTATATGGGAGCAACTGATCCCGTGTGGCAGCGGGCTTGCTCGCGATACAGGCGACGCGGTCTTTCAGTCGAACCGCGTCGCCTGTATCGCGAGCAAGCCCGCTCCCACACGGGATCAGTTGGTCGTGTTATTTGGGATAACCCGCCCGTTTCATTTCGCGCTCGGTGGTTTGCTGGGCCGCGGCCAGCGCCTGGTCCACCGTGGTCTGGCCAATCAGCGCGGCACTGAACAGTTTGCCGACCTGGGTGCCCACCGCCTGGAACTCGGGGATGGTGACCAACTGGATGCCCACATAGGGCACGGGTTTGAGGGTGGGCTCCTGCGGGTTGGCGACCTTCAGGGATTCAAGGGTGACCCGGGCAAAGGGGGCAGCCTGCAAATAGGCGTCGGTATAGGTCGAGGCACGGGTGCCTGGCGGTACATTGGCAATGCCGTCTTTTGCCGCTACCAAAGCGCCGTATTCTTTGGATGTCGCCCAGGTACTGAAGGTTTTGGCCGCCTCCTTGGCTTTGGAACTGGTGGGAATGGCCAGTGCCCAGGAATAGAGCCAGGCACTGCCTTTATCGGTCACGGCATGGGGCGCGAAGGTGAAGCCGACGTGATCGGCCACTTTGCTCTGGCTGCTGTCGGTGACAAACGAACCGGCGACACTGGCGTCGACCCAGATTGCGCATTTACCGCTGTTGAACAGCGCCAGGTTTTCATTGAAACCGTTGCTGGTTGCTCCAGGCGGGCCGGACTCTTTCATGGTGTTGACATAAAAGTTCAGGGCGTCTTTCCACTCCGGCCCGGTGAACTCCGGTTGCCATTGTTCATTGAACCAGCGGGCTCCGTAGGCGTTGGCGATGGTGCTGACCAGCGCCATGTTTTCACCCCAGCCAGCCTTGCCGCGCAGGCAGATGCCGTATTGTTCCTGGGCAGGTTTGTTGAGGGTTTTGGCGAACCCGGCGATTTGCTCCCAGGTCGGGTGTTCGGGCATGGTCAGGCCCGCGTCTTTGAACAGGTCGGTACGGTAGTAGGTCATCGAGCTTTCGGCATAAAACGGCAGGGCGTAGAGCGTGCCCTTGACCGACAGGCCGTCGCGTACCGAGGGCAAAACATCATCGAGGGCGTAGCTGGCGGGCAGGTCGGTCATGGGCTCAAGCCAGCCCTTGGCGCCCCAGAGTGCGGCTTCGTACATGCCGATGGTCAGCACATCGAACTGCCCGCCCTGGGTGGCAATGTCGGTGGTCAGACGCTGGCGCAGCACGTTTTCTTCCAGCACCACCCAGTTGAGCTTGATCTCGGGGTGCTCGCTCTCGAAGGTTTTCGCCAGCTTTTGCATGCGGATCATGTCGCTGTTGTTGACCGTGGCAATGGTCAGGGTCTGGGCGCCCAGGCTCAAGCCGCTGAGGGTCATGCACGTGGCGACACATAACGCTTTGACAGGAATATTCATTGAGCACTCCACTTCATCGGCCAGACGGCTTTTGAAGGACGGTTATTGTTTTTATAGCGGCTCGCCCGGGGGCAAGCGCCTGGGCCGATTACAGCCCTCAATCACCGTTGTGACAAATCACTGGCCACACTCAAACCGATACTATTTTGCACTGCGCAGGCGATCACCCGGCCCCGCCTGGTTTTGCTCGGTCAAACGCTGCACCGCCAGACGCCGATAGTGTGACGGGGTCATGCCTTTGAGCTGCTGAAAACGGCGGTTGAAGTTGGAGATATTGTTGAAACCCGACTCGAAACACACGTCGGTCACGGGTTTCTCACCGTCGGCCAGCAGCTCGCAGGACTTGCTGATACGCAAGCGATTGACGAATTCGCTAAAGCAGCGCCCGGTGGCCTGCTTGAACACTCGGGAAAAGTAGGTGGGTTTCATGCCCATATGCTCGGCCACTTCATCAAGTGGCAGCTCGCGGGCGTAGTGGCTGAAGATATAGTCCACGGCCCGGTTGGTGCGGTCGATGGTCTGCTCGTCAGCCAGTTGCCCGGCGGTTACGCCCGACAGCAGTTGATAGTCCTCACACTCGGCCAGCAGCTCCAGCAGGATCAGAAAGTGCCCCAGGCGGGTAATGCCGGAGGCGCCGGCTATGCTCTGCATCAAGTCCACGGCCTTGCGGATGGTGGCCTTGTTGCGGAACTCGATGCCGTAGCGGGCTCGCTCCAGCATGGGCGTCAGGGTTTTGAGCTCGATAAATGCCGAGGCGGCACCTTCGAGCAGTTCATCAGTAAAGTTCACCAGCATGTCGCGGGTGCTCACCACTTCGCCCTCGGCAATCTGGCTGATCCAGTTGTGGGGCAGGTTGGGACCGGTAAGGAACAATGTCTCGGGGTAGAAATTGCCGATATAGTCGCCGACAAAGACTTTGCCGCTGCTGGCCACGATCAGGTGCAGTTCGTATTCCTTGTGGAAGTGCCAACGCACCAGGTGGCAGGGGAAGCCATGCTGGCGATAAATGATCGACAGGCCATTGTGGTCGTCCATCAGCTCATAAGACGGGTCTGTTGCTCTGGCGAGTCGAGTCATGGGGTTAACCGTTTCAGTTTTTCTTGTTGCGCCGATGATGCCGTCTTCTCAGGGTTCCTGCCAGCCAAGGATAAAACGCGATGAAAACACTGTTGTTGATAGGGATGGGCGCGGGAGACCCCGAACACATCACCGTGCAGGCGATCAATGCGCTGAACCGGGCCTCGGTATTTTTTGTGCTGGACAAGGGCCAGACCACTGAAGACCTGGTACGCCTGCGTCTGGAAATCTGCGAGCGCTATATTCGCGAACCGGGCTATCGCGTGGTGCAGGTCAGCGACCCGAAACGCGACAGTTCGAATCCTTCTTACACTTCAGGGGTTGAGAACTGGCATGAGCAGCGGGCCGAGGTGTTTACGCACTTGATTGAAAACGAACTGGCGGAAGGCGAGTGCGGGGCATTTCTATTGTGGGGCGAGCCTGGGCTGTATGACAGCACCCTGCGCATTCTGCAGCGGGTACGGGCCAATGGTTGCACGGGCTTCGACTATCAGGTGATCCCCGGTATCAGCAGCGTGCAGGCGCTGGCGGCGGGTCATCGGGTGCCGCTTAACGATATCGGCCAGCCGATTCGGATCACCACGGGGCGGCGCCTGGTGGCCGAGGATCTGGACAATGTGGTGGTGATGCTTGATGCCCATTGTGCATTCCAGGCTTTTGTTGATGAGGGGCTGGATATTTACTGGGGCGCGTATATCGGCACTGCGGACGAGATTCTGATTGCTGGCAAGCTGGTCGACGTTTGCGAGCAGATCAAGCAGGTGCGTGAAGCAGCCCGCCAGCGCAAGGGCTGGATCATGGATACCTATTTGTTGAGACGCACAGGTTAATGCCCGCTCCCACAGAGGGCAAACAGGTGTTTTCAAATGGCGTTTGTGCGGTTCTTGGCCTCGATCCACTGCGACATATATTGAGTGCTTTTGTGCTGGTGGTGACGCAGCATCGCCCCGGTGAAGTTGTTGCGCCGATGCTGCTCAAGGTCGGCGCGGCAGGCTTCGATGCGTTGTACCAGCGCCGGACCATGTACCCCTTGCAGGTAACGCGCTTCCAGCAGCGCCTGGCCATTGCGCTGGGCCTGGTGCCAGGCTTCAGGGTTGCGATACAGCTCCACCGCCGCCGCGGCAATCGCACTGGCGCTCTGCTCGATGGCACCGGCCCACGGCATATCGCCGTGCATGCCTTCGGCGCCCACCGGAGTGGTGACGTTGGGGGTGCCGCAGAGCATGGCATCGGCGATCTTGCCCTTGATCCCGGCACCAAAGCGCAGCGGCGCCATGCAGATACGCGCATTGCTCATTACTGCTAGCGCGTCTTCGGCCCAGTTGAGTACATGAAAGCCCTGCGCCGGGTTATGCAGCGCGGTGGCCTTGGGCGGAGTGTAGGCACCGTAGATATGCAACTGGGCTGCGGGCAGCTGCTGACGGATCAGCGGCCAGATATGGGTTTTCATCCATAGCACCGCGTCCCAGTTGGGGGCATGGCGAAAGTTGCCGATGCTCAGAAAGTGCTGGCGCTGTTCATAAGGCACGAACTCGGCGGGCACGCTGTCGACCATCAGCGGGCACCAGTGCAGCATGGCCTTGGGCACATTGAACTGCTCGACCAGCAAATCGATTTCGTATTCGGAAATCATCAGGTTGAGATCGCTGCGATAGATCGCGGCGATTTCCCGCTGTGCCAGATCGGCATCGGCCATCTGTTCAAAGGTTTCGCGCTGCGCCGGGGCAAACAGGCTGCTGAAGTCGTCCTGCTCGCTGCTGTGCTTGAGCCGCGCCTTGAGCTGTTGCTGGCGGGCGTCGCGCAGGCTTTGCAGGTCGGAGGTTTCCAGTACGCGCAAGGCTTGCGGGCAATGCTTCTCGACGCGCCAGCCGAACTGCTCTTCCATCATGAAGCGGTCAAACAGCACGATATCCGGGGCCAGTTCGCTGATAAAGGTATCGAAGCTGCTGTTATTAAGCTCGATAGTCACCTCATCAATGCCCAGCGTCGCCAGATCAGCCTTGTGCTCACCGATCCCGGCCGGGCTGCTGAAGGTAATCTGCCAGCCTTGCTGCAAGAAACCCTCGATGATTTGCATCATATGCCCGCCCGCCGCCGAGGAGCGTGGTTCGGGCCACACGTAGCCAATAATCAGGACGCGGGTCGGGGCAGTAGTGGGCATGGGCAGATCCTTGAAGCAAGGCGGCGGAAAAAAGGCCGCAATTAAACCACAACAGGAAAGAAAATCCTTTGTGGGAGCGGGCTTGCTCGCGATTCAGGCGACGCGGTTTTCAGGCAAACGGCGTCGATGCCATCGCGAGCAAGCCCGCTCCCACAGTCGATGTGTCACAGCTGTGCATTGACCTGTAACAAAGCACTGCGTAGCCTTGCGCCTTCGAGGTTCTTCGCTACGCGAAGCTAAGAAGGGAACGCGGTATGCCGCGGCTGCCCCCGCAACTGTAAACGGTTCTTGACCCTGCAATGCCACTGCCCATAGGCGGGAAGGCGCGGGGTAGTTATCACCCGTAAGCCAGGAGACCTGCCTCGTGACAGATTCTTACTTCAACCGGGCGGGGTGATCCGGTGGCGAAGACTGGCCGCGCTCTGCCTGTGGTCGTCGTCCCGTATGCCCGCCGCTTTGCCAAAGGGCATCCGATGAAAACACTGGCCAAAACCCCCGTCACTATCGTTACCGGCTTTCTCGGTTCGGGCAAAACCACCTTGCTGCGGCATATGCTCGACAACGCCCAGGGTCGCCGCATCGCGGTGATCGTCAATGAATTCGGCGAGCTGGGCATCGACGGCGAAATCCTCAAGCAGTGCAGCATTGGTTGCACCGAAGAAGAAGCCAACGGCCGCGTCTATGAGCTGGCCAACGGCTGCCTGTGCTGCACCGTGCAGGAAGAGTTCTTCCCGGTGATGCGTGAACTGGTAGCCCGTCGTGGCGATATCGACCATATCCTCATCGAAACCTCGGGCCTGGCCCTGCCAAAACCGCTGGTGCAAGCTTTCCAGTGGCCGGAAATCCGCAGCGCCTGCACCGTTGACGCAGTGATTACTGTGGTCGATAGCCCGGCCGTAGCGGCCGGCACCTTTGCTGCATTCCCGGATCAGGTGGATGCCCAGCGCAAGCTCGACCCGAACCTGGATCACGAGTCACCACTGCACGAGCTGTTTGCTGACCAACTGGCCAGTGCCGACCTGGTGATTCTCAACAAGGCTGACCTGATCAGCCCTGAAGACCTGGCCAAAGTGCGTGCTGAAGTGGCTGAAGAACTGCCGCCCGCGGTGAAGATCATCGAAGCCAGCAGCGGCCGCCTGCCGTTGGACGTATTGCTGGGGCTGGGCGCAGGCTCGGAAGACCATATCGATGGCCGCCACAGCCACCATGACCATCACCACGATGGCGATGATGACCATGACGATCACGACCATGATGCCTTTGACTCGATCTCCATCGAGCTGCCTGAGGGTGAAGAGCGCGTTTTGATGGACGCCCTGACCCAACTGGTGGTCAAGCACGGCATCCTGCGGGTCAAAGGCTTTGCCGCGATCCCGGGCAAGCCGATGCGCTTGCTGATCCAGGGTGTGGGCACACGCTTTGACAAGCACTTCGACCGCGCCTGGGGCCGCGACGAAGCACGCACCACCAAACTGGTGCTGATCGGCCAGGACCTGGACGCGGCACTGCTCGAGTCCACCTTGCGCACAGCGTTGAGCGTATAAGCCATGCATTTGCTCAGGACCCAGCCCGGTGGTTTTGTATCGGACGACAACATAGCCGATTTGGGCCAGACCCCCGCCGAGCTGGTGATCCTGTGCAGCGGAGATTCAAGCCTGGCACTGCTGGCCGAAGCGGCGCAGCAGTTGCCTGAAGATTATCCAAGCCTGCGTCTGGCCAACCCGATGCAGGTGCAAAACCACGGTTCGGTGGATTTGTATATCGACGAGGTGCTGCAACACGCCAAGGTGATCCTGCTGTCATTACACGGCGGTATTGGCTATTGGCGTTACGGCATCGAACGGCTGGTACAACTTGCCGAACGTGGTGTGACGTTGATTATGGTGCCGGGCGATGATCGCCCGGACCCGGAATTGAGTGCGTTGAGCACAGTGCCCGCCGAACAGGGCGAGCGCCTGTGGCACTTTTTGCGTCAGGGCGGGCGGCATAACGCCTTGCAGCTTTATCGTTGCCTGGCCAGTCAATGGCTGGGCCGCGACTATGGCTGGGACGAGCCGCAAACCCTGCCGCGCACCGCTATTTATCACCCGCAGCATTCCAGCGCCGAACTCAAGCACTGGCAGGCCGACTGGCAGCCCGCACAGGCGGTTGCCGCACTGTTGTTCTATCGCTCGCATTTGCAGGCGGCCAACACTGCGTTTGTCGATGTGTTCTGCCAGCGCATGCAGACCGCGGGTCTTAATCCGTTGCCGATTGCCGTGGCCAGCCTCAAGGAACCGGGTTGCCTGACGGTGGTGCAGGACTTGCTCGACGAGGTTGATGCCGGGGTTATTCTCAACACCACCGGCTTTGCCCAGTCCAGCCCCGAAGCCCCGCATCTGCGCCCGTTCCGTCGCAATATCCCGGTAATCCAGGCTATCTGCGCGCAGGACAACGAACCCGGCTGGCAAGCCAGTGAACAGGGCCTGGGCCCCCGCGACCTGGCCATGCATATCGCCTTGCCGGAACTCGACGGGCGCATTATCAGCCGCCCGATCAGCTTCAAGGATCTGGCCTGGCGCAGTGAACGCAGTCAGTCGGATGTGGTGTGCTATCGCGCCCATCCCGAGCGCATGGATTTTGTCGCAGAACTGGCGCGGCGTTGGGTCGAGTTGGGCCGGGTGGCCAACCCGCAAAAGCGTATTGCGCTGATTCTGGCCAACTACCCGACCCGCGATGGCCGGATCGGCAACGGTGTAGGGCTGGATACCCCGGCAGCGGCGCTGAATATTTTGCGCGCCTTGCAGGCTGAGGGTTATCCCGTGGACTGCGAGCAGCCAGAATCCGGCACAGCGCTGATTCAAGCCCTGTTGGGCGGGGTCAGCAATGACCTCGACAGCCTCGACCTGCGCCCGTGCATGCAAAGCCTGGCGCTGGATGAATACCTGGCGATGTTCAATGCCTTGCCCGAAGCCAATCGCCGGGCGGTGACCGAGCGTTGGGGCGAGCCGCAAAACGATCCGATGTTTCGCAGCGGCCGGTTGATGATCGCCGGGCTGCGATTTGGCCTGACCTTTGTCGGCATTCAACCGGCGCGGGGGTATCAGGTGGATGCCAGTGCCGTGTACCACGACCCGGACCTGGTGCCGCCCCATGCTTATCTGGCGTTCTACTTCTGGTTACGTCACACCTACGGCGCCCATGCGCTGGTGCATGTGGGCAAACACGGCAATCTGGAGTGGCTGCCGGGCAAGGGCGTGGGGTTATCGGAGAACTGCTGGCCGGACGCAATCCTGGGCCCCATGCCTAACGTCTACCCCTTTATCGTCAACGATCCGGGCGAGGGCGCCCAGGCCAAGCGGCGTACCCAGGCGGTGATCATCGATCACTTGATGCCGCCGCTGACGCGCGCTGAAACCTACGGCCCGTTGCGCAATCTGGAACTGCTGGCCGACGAGTATTACGAAGCGCAGTTGCTTGATCCGCGCCGTGCCCGGGAGTTGCAGCGCGATATTCTCAAGCTGGTGCGCGATACCCATATCGACCGTGAGCTGCAACTGGACGACAACCTCGACAGCGATGCGGATGCGGCGATCTGGTTGCCGCGCCTGGACACTTATCTGTGTGATCTGAAAGAGTCGCAAATCCGCGACGGACTGCATATTTTTGGCGAGTCGCCTGCCGGGCGCCTGCGTATCGACACCTTGCTCGCCTTGCTGCGTATCCCCCGTGGCGATGGCCGTGGTGCGCAATCGAGCGTGCTGCGGGCGTTGGCCAAGGCCTTTGAGCTGGGGTTTGACCCTCTGGACTGTGCCTTGGCCGAACCCTGGACAGCGCGTCGGCCTGCTGCACTGCAAGGTGTCAGTGATGAGCTTTGGCGCACGGCGGGGGATACCCGTGAGCGTCTTGAATTGTACGCTGCGCAACTGATCGAACAAGCACTGGCGGGCACGCTGCAATTGTCTGATGCAGAGCAATGGGCTGAGGTCCGGTCGATTTTCGATGCGTTGCTGGAAGTGGTCGCACCGCGTCTGGATGCCTGCGGCCCGGCCGAAATGCAGGGTCTGCTTGATGCCCTTGCCGGGCGTTTTGTCCCGGCCGGTCCCAGTGGCGCTCCGAGCCGCGGGCGACTGGATGTACTGCCCACCGGGCGCAATTTCTTTTCCGTGGATGTGCGCAACCTGCCCACTACCACGGCCTGGCGGATCGGTTTTCAGTCGGCCAATTTGATCCTTGAACGGCATTTGCAGGATCACGGCGACCATCTGCGCCAGTTGGGCCTGTCGGTGTGGGGCACAGCGACCATGCGCACCGGCGGTGATGATATCGCCCAGGCCATGGCCCTGATGGGTGTGCGTCCGGTGTGGGCCACCGGCAGCCAGCGAGTGGATGACTTTGAAATCCTCCCGGTCAGCCTGCTGGACCGCCCGCGAGTGGACGTGACCTTGCGCGTGTCGGGGTTTTTCCGTGATGCCTTTGCCAATCTGATCCGTTTGTTCGATGCCGCTGTGCAAGCCGTGGCGGCGCTGGATGAGCCGGATGATCTGAACCCGCTGGCGGCCAAGGTTCGTGCCGAGCGCGAACAGCTTGAGCGCGACGGCCTTGCGCCCGAGTTGGCGGCGCGACAGGCCGGCTGGCGTGTATTCGGTGCCAAGCCCGGTGCTTACGGCGCCGGGGTGCAGAACGCGATTGATGGTCGTTTGTGGGAAAGCCGCGATGATCTGGCCGAGGTGTATCTGAACTGGGGCGGTTATGCCTATGGCGGCGCCGATGAAGGTACTGCGGCGCGCGGTGAATTTGCCCGGCGGTTGGGGCAGATGCAGGCGGTGGTGCAAAACCAGGATAATCGCGAGCACGACCTGCTCGACTCCAATGACTATTACCAGTTCCAGGGCGGCATGCTGGCTGCGGTAGAGAGTTTGCGCGGGGAGGCTGCAGCCAGCTATCACGGTGACCACAGTCAGCCGGATTTGCCGAAGATCCGCACTCTCAAGGAAGAGTTGAACCGGGTGATACGCTCGCGGGCGGCCAATCCGAAATGGATCGACGGGGTCAAGCGTCACGGCTATAAAGGCGCGTTCGAAATGGCCGCGACCCTGGACAACCTGTTTGCCTTTGATGCGACTACCCATTTGATTGACGACCACCAGTACGCGTTGCTGGCCGATGCCTATTTACTGGACCCGGATACCCGCGAGTTTGTCCGCGAGCACAACCCGCACGCCTTGCGCGATATGACCGAGCGTTTGCTTGAAGCTCAGCAACGCGGGCTGTGGAGTGAACCTGGGGAGTATCAAGCGGCGCTGGAAAACCTGCTGCTGGATATAGAAGAAGAGTAACAAAGCGACCCTAACCCCAGCCCTCTCCCGGAGGGCCAGGGTGAGGGGCTCTTTGAGCTCTATCAACATTCTAAGATTTGGAACCCGAAAACATGACTGACACCCCGCATTTTCCGTTATCGGCGGTAGTCGGCGCGGATTTATTGAAACTAGCCCTGTGCCTGACGGCTATCGATCCGAAAATAGGCGGCGTGTTGATCGAAGGCCCGCGCGGCATGGCCAAATCCACCCTGGCTCGCGGTCTTGCCGATCTGCTCGCCAGTGGCCAGTTTGTCACCTTGCCCCTGGGCGCCACTGAAGAGCGGTTGATCGGCACCCTCGACCTCGACGCAGCACTGGGCCAGGGCAAGGCACAGTTTTCCCCCGGCGTGCTGGCCAAGGCCGATGGCGGCGTGTTGTATGTGGACGAAGTGAACCTGCTCGCCGACCATCTGGTGGACGTGCTGCTGGATGTGGCGGCCAGCGGTACCAATGTGGTCGAGCGCGATGGCATCTCCCATCGCCATGCTGCACGCTTTGTACTGATTGGCACCATGAACCCGGAAGAGGGCGAATTGCGCCCACAGCTGCTTGACCGTTTTGGCCTGAACGTGGTTCTGAGCGGCCAGCCGCAACCTGCAGAGCGCGGCGAAATCATCCGTCGTCGCCTGGCCTTTGACGCTGACCCGCAGGGTTTTTGCGCACAATGGGAACAAGCGCAAACGGCCTTGCGCGAACGCTGTCAGCAGGCCCGTGAACGGCTCGGCAGCATCGCACTGGATGATCAGTCCCTGGCTGTGGTAACCGAGCGCTGTTTTGCCGCAGCAGTAGACGGCATGCGCGCCGACCTGGTCTGGCTTCGCGCTGCGCGGGCTCACGCGGCATGGCGTGGGGTGACGGCGATCAGTCTGGAAGATATCGATGCGGTGGCCGAGTTTGCCTTGCGTCATCGTCGTCGCGAGCAAAAAGCCCAGGCGCCAACCCCTGAGCAACCGCCGTCGCCACCTCAAGCCAGCAGCGCTTCGCCTCAATCCGGCCAGGGTCAGTGGGGCGAATTGCCTGCGCAAGCGCAGCCCATGGGCGCACGTCGTGAAGTGCCGAGCTGGCCAAAAAAGCCCTAGGCATCCCCCCCCGCTCTGTAGCAGGGGCGGATGCCAGACCCCGGACAGGCAACATCTCGGCGGGCAAGCAAGGCGCTAGCCACAGTGCCGACAGCGGGATGGTCGACTGGGTACAAACCCTGCTCGGTGGCCGTCCTCGCCTGCGCGCCGATCTGGCCTGGAAAACCCGGCAAAGTGCAGCGCAAGAGCTATGGCTGGTGGTGGTGGATGCGTCCGCTTCAACCTGTCGCCATCAGGCGCTGAGTGACGCCAAGGGGCTGTTGGCCCAGCTGTTCGAGGATGCCTATCGCCAGCGTGCGCGGGTGGCTGTGATGAAGGCCAGCGGGCTTGCACCGCAGTGGCAGGTCAGTGGTTCAAAGGCGTCTGGTGCCTTGAATGACTGGTTGCAGAGCCTGGGGGCTGGTGGCGGTACGCCGTTGCTGGAGGCATTGCAGGAAGTTGCCAACTGGCTAGGCAGGCGGCGCAAGCAGTTTCCTGAAGAACAGCAGCGTTTTTTACTGTTGACCGATGGCCGTTTAAAAGCCTGGTCTGCATTGCCCGCCATTGATTGCCCGGGGCTGTTGATCGATATCGAGAGGGGCCCGATTCGTCTGGGGCGCTCACGCCAGATGGCGGCAGAGCTGAAAGCAGAGTATCTGCATATTGATGGCTTGCAGCCCGCATAAGCACTGAAAACAACTGTGGAAGCGGGCTTGCTCGCGATGCAGGCAACTGGTTCAGTCAGGATAGCCGCGTTGATGCTATCGCCAGCAAGCCCGCTCCCACATGTTAGGTGTGCGGCAGATTACGCTGGCATAACCCAAGGTTGCAGCTTGTAACCTTCTCTGCTGATCTCGGCACGGGCCTGGGCCAGCAGGCTTTCAAGCTGCGCGGCGTCTGCGCAGGCGCTGCGCGGGATCTGTTTGCGGCCGATACGGGTATTGGTGCGGTCGATAACAGTCAGGCTCAATTCGCCGTGACCATCCTGTGCAGCCCAGGCAACGCATTGAAAAGGTTCAAAGGCGTGGCCGGCAATCAAAAGAGCTTCGTTGAAACGGAGCGGGGCGTTCATAGGGTTTTCTCTCCAGTATGCCCATCAAGTGATTAACCGTCGGCTGGGCTTACCGTTCGGTTGCTTACTTGTACTGATGACTTCAGACCGGCTTCAGGTCACACACTTTCGTCATTTTTATAAAAGTTTTTTTATATGACTGATCCAGATCAATTTTCAGTGCGTGTACTGATGGCCTTTATTGATCGATTGAGTCTGTACAGTTTTATTGGCTATTAGCCTTATAAAGAAACGATCCAGAAAGCGCCCTTTGGCTTGCTAAGGTTACGCGTAAGTAGAACAAGGGACTGTTTTTTAAGCTGTTTTATGTTTTCCTGGCGCCAAGGAACAGTCATGCTTGCATTGTCCTCTCCCCGACGTCTGCTGGTGGTTGATCCCTGCGAGGATTGTCATGAGTTGCTGCCCGGCCTGCGCACCATAGGTTGGGCGGTAGACAGTTGTACATTGGCAACTGTTATCGACCGTTCTTGCGACGTTGGCCTGTTCAGGCTGCAACCTTTTCATCTGCAGCGACCCGAAGCTGTAAAAGACATGATCAGCCGCAGCGGCACCGAATGGATCGCGGCGCTGACCCCTGATGTTCTGCAAATGAGGAACGTGGGGGATTTTGTCTGCGAGTGGTTTTTTGACTTTCACACCTTGCCCTTTGATGTCTCTCGGGTCCAGGTCACGCTAGGCAGAGCGTTTGGCATGGCGTGTTTGCGGGGCCAGGTTGCAACCCCGCTCGAGGTACAAGAAGATCAACTGCTGGGCGAAAGCCGGTCGATGCGCGACCTGCGCATGATTGTGAGCAAATTTGCGCCTACCGAGTCGCCTATCCTGATACGGGGCGAAAGCGGTACGGGCAAGGAACTGGTCGCCCGTACGCTGCATCGTCAATCCCAGCGCAACGGCAAACCCTTTATCGCTATCAATTGCGGCTCCATACCGGATCACTTGATCCAGTCAGAACTGTTTGGCCATGAGAAGGGCTCCTTTACCGGCGCCCATCAACGCAGGGTTGGACGTATTGAGGCAGCCAATGGCGGTACGCTGTTTCTGGATGAGATCGGCGATCTGCCGTTGGAGCTGCAAGCCAGTCTGCTGCGTTTTTTGCAGGAAAAACATATCGAGAGGGTCGGCGGCAACCAGCCGATCGCCATTGACGTGCGGGTACTGGCGGCGACTCATGTCGATCTGGAGGCCGCAGTTGCCAACGGGACTTTTCGCGAGGATTTGTACTACCGGCTCAACGTGTTGCAAGTTACAACTTCACCCTTGCGCGAGCGTCATGGCGACCTGGCCATGCTGGCCAGTCACTTTGCCCGTTTCTATAGTCTGGAAACCGGCCGTCGCCCGCGTACGTTCAGTGACGAGGCATTGATTGCCATGGGCAATCATGACTGGCCTGGCAATGTGCGTGAGCTGGCCAACCGCGTACGCCGGGGGCTGGTATTGGCCGAAGGGCGACAGATCGAAGCACATGATCTGGGCCTGGAGTTGCGCCCATTGTTTGTCGGTACCATAAACACCCTGGAGGAATACAAGGACCGTGCCGAACGCCAGGCGCTTTGCGAGGTATTGAACCGCCACAGCGACAACCTGAGCATGGCAGCCAAGGTACTGGGAGTTTCACGACCGACGTTTTACCGGTTACTGCACAAGCATCACATCCGCTGAGCAACAAAAAGCCCGCAGCGCTTTAAACGCAGCGGGCTTTTTGATGTTCAGAAGTAGTACGGGAATTTCAGGCTGAAGGTGAAGTCCGGCGCATCGTCGGTCAGGCCAATCGACAGGTTGGGCACTATGGTCAGGTTGTCAGTTGCCGCTACGGTCATGCCGATGTTGAAGTAACCGGCGTTGGCATCACTGGTCGTGACTGTTTGCCAGTCGCCGCCATCTTCCTTGAGCTTGCTCTTTTTCTGAATCAGGTCAGACACGGAAAACGACATACTCATTTTTTCGTTGAGGGCAAAGGCCACACCCGCGCCAATCTGGAAGCTGTCACCCAGTTTGACCTTGCCCGGCTGCTTGAGGTTTTGCGTGGAGCTGATGTCGTCGAATGACTCTTCGAGGTTGTGGGTATACGACAGGCTGGCGAACAGAACAGCGGGGTCGAAGGTCTTGACCAGGGAAATGGCCGGGCTGATCGACCATACGCCGTTACCGGTGGGCAGGTCTTCAGGGGCAAACAGGTTGGTGTTTTCAGTAGATCTGACCAGCTTGATGCCGAACGGGTCCTTGCCGGTGGGAGCCTTGACCCGCACGCTGAACACTGCATCCGGGGTGTTAACCGACTCGTCGAGGAACTTATAGGCCACGCCGAAATTGACGTCGCCTATGGTCGGGTCGCGGGTGACTGTTTGCTCCGAAGCGGCTTGTGCATCACCGCCGTTGGCACCGCCGGACTGGTAAGTCGATTCGCGATATACAACTGGAACGTTGACGTCGAACTGCCAGCGGTTATCCAGGTTATAGCGCCCCGTCAGGTCCAGGGTCCAGTTGTCGGCCTTGATCCGGTCCAGGTTGAGGTTGCCCAGAAAAATCGAATCCAGGGCCAGAAAGCCGTTGAGGATCAGTTGGCGGGTGTCGTAGCGCGAATAGGTAATACCCGTTTCCAGGCTGAACTTGCCACCGCCAAAAAAGCCGCTGGCTTCATCGTAAAGGTTGACCACGCTCTGGGCGGGAGCGGAATCCTCCTTGAGCGCGGCGCCGTACGAGCTGCCGCCAGCAGCGGTAGCACCAGTACCGGCGGCCGCAATATTCTGGTTGCCTTTCATATCAGACGGCGATTTTGCCAAGCGTCTTGGTTGGGGCGTAGCTGGCTGGTCTTCAACTTCACGAACCCGTTGTTCAAGTACTGCCAAGGCTTTTTGCTGTTGATCGTAACGCTGGCGTAGCTCCATAAGTTCTTGTTTTAGTAGAGCGACGTCTGCATCAGGTGCTGCATAAAGCAGGGCTGATGGAAAGCAAGCGCTCATGCATACAGCTGCGCGAAAGGTAAACGATCGATGCATGAAATAAACCGTCCCGTTAAGCCAAGTCGTAAGACCAGAGCCTAGTTCAATATCCCATATTGCGAAGGCCTTTTAACTGGCTGAGATTACAGTCGAGGGCACCGGGGCTTGGCATGTTGTTACGCAGCACTACATTGAGTTGGGTCATGTTATTGACCCTATTGCCGCCGCCCAACAATGTTGTACTTTGCAATACACCACCCTGAGCAATTTGCTGTAATGAACTGCCCTGATTGTTGTTGGCCTGGATCGCCAGTTGGATACCGCCACCGCTGGCAGAGACGGTCAGATTGCCTGCGCCGCCAGCCTGGGTGACGGGGGAATTGGCTGTCAGTAAAACGCCTTGTTGATTAACCACTGGCGCCAGATTGGCCTCGCTGACATTGATATCGACATTGTTGTAGGCGCTGTTGTTGTCACCCGCAGCCCGCACGCTCTGGGTGACGCCCTGGCCGGTGGTCAGCCCTGCGCCACCGGTAACCGAGCCGGTGCCGGCAGAGCCCGGCGGGCCGTTACCGGCAGAGCTGTAGGTGGAGACGTAAAACTTGGGCTCAATGGTGTTTTGCACATACATGGACGTACTGGCGCCGACAACGCCGCCATTGCTGCTGGTCCAGGTACTGTTCATCACGATACCGAAACTGATGATTCGCCCGGGCATCACATAACGGCCCCGCAGCTCGGCCATTTCCGTGTCTTTCAATTCGACCGGCTTAAAGGTCGATGCCGCCTGGGCGGGCAGGCTGGCCGCAAGGCATGCGGCAATCAGCCAAAAGGGAGTTTTCATGTACGGCTCCAGGAGCGTCGGGCCCCGTAGTCATGATTGGCGCACCTAAAAAAAGTCGCTTTGGATAAACCCGAAATCCATGAGTTCTGCGTCCTTGACCGGGCTGAACCCGTCGAGCTGGTTTTTTGCGGTCAGCGGAGCAGGGGGCGTCAGTAGCGCGTTGGTCTTGTCGTAGCCAGGACCAATGATGGCAAACACAATGCCATTCCAGCCTTTGAGGAAATCTGCATGGGAGTAGCGCTTGTGGCCAAGAACCGGGTCACCGATATACACCCAGTCCTTCTGTGCACGTTGCAGCACCACAAAGTGTTTGTAGCCACGGATGTCCAGCAGCACCACAACAGGAATATTCACGCTCTCCAGGCTTTCAGGCGGAATCCGGTAGCCCCGGGCGCGCATGCCGATGCTTTCGACGTAGCGCTTCATGTCGAGCATTGAAAAGCCCTGGGTACGCACCAGATCCTGGTCGGCGTTTTGCAACATGCCCTTGATGATCTGGTCTTCGTTGACATCCAGCCAGTAGGCCTGACGCAGCACAGTGGCAAGTGCCGCCGCACCACAACTGAAATCGGTTTTTTGCTCAACGATATCCGCAAAGCGTCGTTCACGAATGCTCTGTACTTGCTTGAACACCAGATTGCCGCCAGGCATGGCAGCGATTGGCATTTGTGCGGCCTGGGCCATGGCACTCAAGCCGAGCATAAGGGTGAGGGCGACAATACGCATGATTGATACGCCTTGAATAAGGAAAAAGGGTCTCGTAAACGAGACCCTCCTTTAGCGTCGCTACTACATGCAGACTTTGCAGCCGGCAGCGATGGACAGCGAATTGCTTTGCTGGTTGCCAGTACCGGCCGCAATGTTGGCGCCGCCATTACCCGAATAGCCATTGAACGAATGGTCCATGGTGGCGTTGTTTACGACCGGGGTTTTGTTGTTGTTCCAGTTGGATCCTTGGGACCAGGTATTCACATTGCTCAGGTAAGACGCACCGGCCTCGTTGATCACTGACAGGTTGTTCGAGGTTTGTGAGGCAGTGGCACCGGCACTGGCAATACGGCCGTTGGAAACGGCAATGGCCAGGTTGTTTTTCTGTTGGTTGAACTCGCCCGAGGCCACGTTTATACCGACGTTGCCCGCGCTGCCGTTGGCGGAGCTTTTGATCGTGGCATTGTTTTGTGCGCCATAGTTGTGCGAGTCATTGTGACTGTTGGTCTGGGTGGCGCTGGTCAGAGACGCGGCCGTGCCGAAGACAAAGCTTTCGTCTGAAGTGGCGATCGCTACGGCATTGTCTTGCTGGTTGCCCGAGCCTGCGGCGGCGTTGGCGCCCATGTTGCCTTCAGAGCCCTTGATCGAGTCTTTGATGGTTGCGTTGTTCTCGACTGCCTTGTTGGTCACTTTGTTGTTGTGACTGTTTTGCACATCAATAACAACAGCGGCTGCGGCGGCATTAGGGTCCAGTGTGTAGGCCGGTGGGGTGTTGTTATTGTTATTATTGTTGTTATTGCCAGGTTGGGTCGCGTGTGCAGATACGGCCACCAGTGTTGCCAGAGCGAAAGCCAGAGGCTTCAGAGCGATTGACGGTTTCATGGTAATACTCCGTGCTTCATTAGTTGAGTTAAGTGTTGGCACTTTCTAATTGCACTTCGTTGTTTCCGGGTCAGTCAGCAACCCGGATATTCAGGGTGTTAGCCATGCGGTTCCCCACCCCTGCACTCTGGTTCAACTGCACCACCCCTCGGCTGCCGGTGAAGGCCTGATCACTGGTAGTAATCTGGCGACTGCCGCTGGCGGGGGATGCGGTTCCCGAGTCTGGAAGCAACGCCACGTTCTGCTGGGACAGGGCGCTGTCGTCGATGCCTTGCGGCTGGGCACTGATGCCGATCCGCACTGCATTGACCATCTGGTTGTTGGCCCCGGCGGACTGGTTGATACCGATCACGCCGCTGCCATTACTGAATGAGTTGCCGCCAATCGTTGCCCTGGCATTGAGC
This sequence comes from Pseudomonas sp. B414, assembly GCF_055408445.1. NCBI lineage: Bacteria > Pseudomonadati > Pseudomonadota > Gammaproteobacteria > Pseudomonadales > Pseudomonadaceae > Pseudomonas > Pseudomonas sp. B414. Next base: position 157,028 of record NZ_JBUZTQ010000010.1, read on the forward strand.
GAGGGGTCGGCGGGTGTATTGAGTTTCTGGGTGACTGCGGTAGCAGCGCGGGCCTCGGTGCCGATGGCAATTGCGCGGATATTGACTTGTTGTTGCTGGTCGCCGGATGCCTGGTTAAGGGAGACGTTGCCATGATAATTGGCACCCGAGTCGTTGATCGTGGCGTTGTTATCGGAGGCCGCGAGTACGCTCGACGTGGCAATGAGCGCGGCAATCAGCACAGGCAGGCGAGAGGCCGTCATCTTATTTCCCCTGACTCAGAGCAGAGAGCGGGCGCATGCCCTGGCTGATGCTATTGCCAATCGTGCCGGAAATGCTGCTGCCGCTACCGCCGTCATGGCCATTGCTCATGCCGGGCAAGCCGTTGCTGGTATTAAGACCGGGTAGTGTGTTGCCAGTGGGCATGATTGAGCGGGTGATCGCGGCACCACTGCTGACGCTGGCAAAATCACCATCGCTCAGTTCGCGGGTCGCGCCCATAACTTGTACCAAGGGGCTGGCATTGGCGGTTAACGGGTCGGGATCGGGATGCATCGGCGGGTTACCTACCGCATGGGGTTGCACGGTACGGGTAAGCACTATTTCACCATTGCCAGCGGCCTGTACAACAGTGCACAGACTCATCAAGGCGCCCAGGCTGCAAGCCATCAGCAGGTGATGATTACCACGATAAAAGTGCCCCATGACCGAGTCCCCTTTGTTTACGCTGAACCTGGTCAGCGTGTTAAGGAGAGAGCATGGGCTGTGCCACTATTTATTTAATGTTAGAAAACAACAGTGCACAGCCGGTCGACTGTTTAGTGGCGGGGCAAGTGTAACGAATTTGAGATTGCCGGGCGCAGGGCAACCTCTTGTGGAATAAGGTATTGACTGTTTCTGGCGTGGAAAAATAGCCTGTCTCATTACCTTTACATTTGCGCAATTCGTGCTTCAGGCCGCAGCTTTAGCGGGTTCACGAAATTTTCATGTATCAGCAACGGACATATGCCAAAAGCTGAAACCATTAAGTGGCATGTTGGATAGCTTTTATTGTGAGCAATACAACTTACTGACTAACACTTGCTGAATAAGTTTCCCGAGAGCTGATTAATTGTTCGACTGCGGCACAGGCTTGCTGTTGTCGCGCTTGCCAATCGCCTGTTATGACTTGTACGGGTTGTTGATGGTCTGTGAGCCATTGCTGGCTGGCGGCAAAAAAAACCTGGCGTTCAGCCAGCGAGGGCTGGCAGCGCTGGCCATCAGCGGTCCACTCCACATCGTCGGGGGACAGCAGCAAATGCAGGTCGTAGTGACGCTTGAGCAGTTCAGCTTCCAGCCAGTGCGGGCAGTCGCCAAACAGGGTCTGGCTCCAGAGGATATTGCTCAGCAGGTGGGTGTCCAGAATCAGCAATTCGGGTTGTTTGGCACGTGCCTCATCTTCCCATTGCAGCTGGCCGCGGGCGATGTCCGGAATGTCCGCCAAACACGTGTCGCGAGGATTCTGCTCGATAAAGTGGCGCACGTATTCGCCCACCAGAATGCCACCAAAACGCTGTTGCAGTAACGCTGCGAGCCAGCTCTTGCCGCTCGACTCCGGCCCTGCCAGTACGACCACTTTCATGTGCGCAGCGCCGGGTCACGGCGCCAGTCACGCCAGCCCTGGATGGCTATCAGGGTAAACAACGCGTAGAGACCGGCGGTGAAGTACAGGTCCTGCCAGGCAAAAAAACCGATATAGAGCACATCGATCACACACCACAGCGCCCAGCATTGCAGGCGTTTTTGCGCCATCCACAATTGCGCGACCAGGCTGAAAGCGGTCAGCGTGGCATCGGACCAGGGGAAGCTGGAATCGGTCCAGTGGGCCATGGCGGCACCCAGGGCTGTGCTGCCCAAGGCCCCCAGAGCAAGGCCCGCAAGCACTTGCGAGGTACTCAGGCGGGTGACTACGCGGCCTTCGTGCTGCGTGCCGGCGCGAGTCCACTGCCACCAGCCATAGACTTGCAGAAGGGCAAAAAACACCTGCAGCAGCATGCCTGAATACAGTTTGATCTCGAAAAAGATCCAGCTGTAGAGCAGCACCATCACCAGGCCAATGGGCCAGCACCAGGGGTTTTGTTTGACTGTCAACCAGACGGCGATAACGCCGAGCGCGGCGGCAAACAGTTCAAGCCCTGACATTGGGATTCCTTGGAATAGGGAGAAGGGCGGGGATTGTACCTGCAGGCGCAATGTTTCGCCTGCATGACTGCACTTCAACACATGGGAGGCCGGCTGTTGTGGCACCCACAAAATTCAAACTTGGCAGGGAACATTGTGGGAGCGAGCTTGCTCGCGATACAGGCAGTGAGGTTTGCCTGAAGCACCGCGTTGCTGCCATCGCAGGCAAGCCTGCTCCCACAGGTTTTGTGGCACCTACAAAATTCAAACTTGGCAGGGAACAGTGTGGGAGCGGGCTTGCTCGCGATGCAGGCAGTGCGGTTTGCCTGAAGCACCGCAGTTATGCTATCGCAGGCAAGCCTGCTCCCACAGGTTTTGTGGCATCTACAAAATTCAAACTTGGCAGGGAACATTGTGGGAGCGAGCTTGCTCGCGATGCAGGCGGTG